>JBPCVZ010000305.1:0-2842 GCA_051010015.1 Hyphomicrobiaceae bacterium | reverse complement strand
CCGAACGCATCGAAAGCGTCATAACGCAATGCCTGGAACGCGGCGATGCACTGCACGCCTTCGTGGGGATCATGCCGGAGAGCGCACGCAATACGGCACGTTATCTCGATGACTTGGCTGCCAGCGGAATATCGCTTGGCCCACTTCACGGTCTCGCGATCGGCGTCAAGGATATTATCGATGTCGCCGGGCTCCCGACAAGAGCCGGTTCATTGACGCGGGCGGACGCGGCGCCGGCCGAACGAGACGCGTTCGTCGTCGCACGACTGCGGGCAGCCGGAGCCGTAATCGTGGCCAAGACCAACACAGTGGAATACGCTTTCGGAGGATGGGGCACGAACGCCAATATTGGTGCGCCACGCAACCCTTGGAGGTCCGATGTACCCTACGTCTGCGGCGGTTCCTCGAGCGGCACCGGGGCCGCCGTCGGCGGTGGATTGCTCCCGGCCGGCCTTGGTTCGGACACCGGCGGCTCCGTGCGCATTCCCGCTGCATTTTGCGGCTGCGTCGGTCTAAAGACCTCCATCGGTCTTGTGAGCCGGTCGGGCGTCGTGCCGCTCTCAGACACGCTTGACTCTGTCGGGCCGCTTACCAACACAGTACGGCTTGCGGCCGAAATGCTCGACGTGATGCAGGGCGAGGACCGCAACGACCCGACGACCGTTGGCATTGCCCGACGTGACCCACTCGCTGAGCTTGACCGCGGCGTCAACGGGCTCAGACTTGCAGCAGTTCCTGTGGCCGAACTGCAGGATATGACGAGCGACGTCGCCGCGGATTACGAACGATCGAAGCAGATGCTGGCGGAGCTCGGAGCAAGCATCGAGGAGAAAAGCTTGCCGCTGTCACTTGAGGAATACCAGGCCCGATCGGCGCCAATTTCCGCCGGTGATGCATACGCTTCTTATGCCCACCTCGCTGACGATCCAAATGCGCCGCTCAATGAGGCGACACGCAAACGCATGATGATCGGAAAGTCGATTACCGGAAAGGATCGCATTCTCGCGCAACGCAAACGCGAAATAGCAATTTGTGATTTTCTGGCCTGGCTCGACCGCTATGACGCGCTCCTCCTGCCGAGCGTGCCGCACACTGCTATCCGCTTGAGTGATGTAGATGAAGACAACCACAGCAACTCGCTCTATACGCGCCCTGCGAACTATCTGACCCTCTCAAGCCTTTCCGTTCCGATGGGACTGTCACCCGCCGGTCTGCCGACCTCGCTTCAAATCGTGACGCGACACTTGGACGACCCGCTCGCGCTGCGGATTGGGCAGGCATTTGAGGCTGCACGCGGAGTTCTGTCGTGAACAAGCCAGAAACTGTGGCGATCACCGCCGGTGAATGCTCTTTCGAAGTGCACCAGCATTCCTGCATTGCCGTTAGCTCCCGAGCTTGAGCGCAAAGCAGACACAATGTCGGCCGTCGCCGGCCAATCGTGAGCGTACGGCGAGGGCCGCTTGCGGGCGGTGTTAAACCTTACTTAGTAGGTGGCTTACAATTGCTGCAAACCATCAACTGACGAAGGTCCGCCGGCAACGGTAATGCGTCGGTGTTCGGCCTATCGGCGTGGTTCAGCGTGTATGCCTATTTGGGGGGCGATCAGCGGGCAGAAAGAACCTTGAACGCCGGCGGGGTGTTTCACTGTGCGATTGCAGGCCGCTTGGCGTGACCACGTAGTCGCTTTTCGTGCGCGCGACTTCGGCGGTGCAAGGCATGCAGGCGAGCTCGCTATCCCCTAAATCATCGAAGTGCTTCGAAGCCTTTAAGTCGAGCAATTCTAGCTCTATGTTGCTGTTTCGCCGAGCGTCGGCCATTGCTTTGTCTTTGGTTGTGCCAGTGCCGTAGATCCGACCGCCCTTGGCGAATACTGCAAATCGATCAAACTTCATGCGCAACCTCTAGTCGTCATATTTGGTCGCCAAGCGGATTCTTATGTTTCTCGGCGGTTGTGTCGGAAGTGTGCCTGGCCGCTATATTCATGGTTCACCCCTTCGTGCCCCGAGGCTGAGCGTTCAGGTGGCGTGCCTTCACGCTCGAAGATGTGAGACTGGCGATACAGCAGCCAGGCGCACTCCTGCCCGCCGGTGATGGATGATGTCGAGCCGATGACGCTGAAGGCGGGTCCGTATCAGAACCCGTTCACGGCGGGGTAAGCACTAAAGACCATCGATGTCGCCAACAGCAATACCGACAACGCCGCTCTCGATTTCCTGGCCCAACGTAAAGGTCGCATCGCGTTGCCAGGCTCGGTGTCCACAAAGCAGTCACAAGTGCCCATCTTTTTTGGTGGGCGGCATCGCGCTTAGTAGTTGATCCCTGTGCCGGAACCGCCGTCGACCGCAATGCATTGCCCGGTAATCATGCCGGCAGCTTCTGAAGAAAAGAAAACGGCGGCCGCGGCGAGATCTTCCGGATCAACCAGTTTTCCTAGGGGAATATCCTTGGTGCGGCGCTCCGTGAGTTCTTCGACGGAGATACCGGCCTCTTTGGCCGCGCGCTCAAACCCTGACTTCATGCGGTCCGTCAAGGTATAGCCGGGATGAATGCAATTGACCGTGACACAGTGTTGGGCCGCATAGCCGGCAAACTGCTTGGTGAAGTTCGACACACCGGCGTTGACGACACCGTTGGTCATGCGCAACGGCGCAACGATGCGCGCGGTCATGCCGCCGATATTGATGATGCGACCGGCCTGCCGCTTCTTCATGTCGGCGAGGACGAGGCGCGCAATGCGGATGTAGGCCATGAGCTTGACATCGATGTGATAGCGGAACAGATCATCCGAGAGTTCGTGGAAGGGCGCACTGGTTGACGTCACGGCGTTATTGACCAACACATC
>JBPCVZ010000304.1:0-8456 GCA_051010015.1 Hyphomicrobiaceae bacterium | reverse complement strand
AACGAGGTGCCGCCCATGTCGCACGTGATGACATTGTCGAAGCCCGCCGCCGCCGCGATCGCGTTGCCGGCAATGACGCCGGCCGCCGGCCCCGACAGCGCCGTGCGCACCGGATACTGCCGCGCCGTGTCCAACGACATCACACCGCCGTTCGACTGCACGATCAAAATATCGCCGCCAAACGACCGGGCTTCGAGGCTCTGGGAGAGGCGGTCGAGATACGATGACACAACCGGCTGCAGATAGGCGTTGAGCGTCGCCGTCGACAGCCGCTCGAACTCGCGGATCTCCGGCAGGATCTCTGTCGCCGCCGTGACATAGCTGTTTGGCCACACCGACCGCACCGCCTCGACGGCAACCTGCTCATTCGCCGTGTTCGCATACGCATTGATGAAAAACACACAGACCGACTCGCAGCCAGCCTGCAGCAGTTGGAAAGCGCGTCGTTTGACGTCTTCGGCGTCAACTTCGGCCAGTACCGTGCCATCGGCGAGAATGCGCTCCGCCACCTCGACCCGATCGGTACGCGGTACCACCGGTTCGAACGCGCCTTTCAGGCCCCACGTCGTCGGCCGGTCGCGGCGGCGCATCTCGAGCACATCGCGGAAGCCCTCCGTCGTGATGATGCCGGTGCGCGCGCCCTTGCGTTCCAAAAGCGCATTGGTGCCGACCGTCGTGCCATGCACCACCGTTGCGATATCCGCAAACGCCGAGACCTGCTGCGAGATCCCTTCAATGAAGCCCTTCGATTGGTCGCCGTGGCTCGACGGCACCTTCGCCGTTTGCACGCTGCCGGACATGCGGTCGAGAAAGAACACGTCGGTGAATGTGCCGCCGACGTCAACACCGACGATGTAAGTCGCAGTGCTCATCGGCTCGCCCCCGCACGGGCGCGCCGCGCTTGCGTGGCTGGCACATCAACGCTGCCGCTGTCCGTGACCACGACGCCGAAATCATCCAACGCCGCCTGCCGGCTCACATAGCCGAGCGCGACATCGCGCGCGACACGTTCGGGCGGCCGCGCCTGCGCGTTGCCATAGCCGCCGCCACCAGGCGTTTCGAGCCTCACCTTCTGACCGCGGGTCAGGCCGATACCGACCATCTTCGAGGCCATCGGCGGCGCGTGTTCGCCATCGTCCTGCTCGAACCAGAACTGATTGACCGCCGCCGGCCCGCCGCCGACGACCCCGCGCGGCGGATACCGGCCACGCTCGCCGAACAGGAACCCGTCGGCCTGTTCCTCCAACAGTTCGATCTCGTAAACCGCACCCAGTCCGCCGCGATAGGCACCGGGTCCGCCTGAATCCTGGCGCAAGGCCCATTGCGTGAATCGCACCGGATAGGCGGCCTCCAAGATCTCGAGCGGCGGGATCGTCGCCGTCGAGATCGGCGCGTTGCCATGGTTGAGACCATCGCCGGCACCGTGGGCGCCATGGCCGCCGCCGAAGAACGAAAACATCACCCAGCGACTGCCGTTCGCACGGTGTCCGGCCAGCGACAGGGCGTTGATCGTCCCGTAGGCGCAAGCCATCGCACCTTCCGGCGCGATCTCGGCCATCGCCTGGAACACGACGTCGATCAGGCGCAGGATCGTCTCGGTGTATCCCCCCACCGGCTTCGGCGCCGTCACAGCCAGCAGCGAGTCATCATCGATACGAAACTCGACGGGCTCCAGCACGCCGGCATTGGCCGGCACGTTGTCAAAGACATGCTTCAGCGCCACATAGCAGGCCGCGATACAGGTCGACCGCGAGATATTGACTGGCCCCATACAGGCCGGCGACGAGCGCGTGAAATCGAGAATCATGCGGTCGCCGTCGATCGTCATGTCGAGCGCGATCTTGAGTGGCACGTCATTGATGCCATCGTTGTCGAGATAATCCTCGGCCGACACCGTCCCGCTCGGCAGCTTGGCGATCTGCGCACGCATCATCACGGCGGCGCGTTCCTGCAGCTCAACGAAGCACGTTGCGATGGTCGCATCTCCATACTCATCGAGAAGCGACGTGATGCGCTTGAAACCAAGCTCAAGCGCGTTGATCTGCCCGTTGAGATCGCCGAACAGCGACATCGGCAGGCGCGTGTTCGCAGACAGAATATCTACGATGTCCTGGCGGTACTCGCCCTTGTCATAGAGCTTGACGGGCGGGATCAGCATCCCTTCCTGAAACGCCTCGGTCGCGGCCGGAGTGTAATTGCTCGGCACGTTGCCGCCGACGTCATGCCAATGCCCCACCGAGGCCAGCCAGCAAAACACTTCGCCGTCCCGCATCACCGGTTTGACGAGGCGAAAGTCGGATACATGCGTGCCGCCGTCGTAGGGATCGTTGAAAATCCAAACGTCGCCCTCGTGGACACCACCCTGCGCAGCCGCCTTGTCGATGACCGCCTTGACGCCGAAGGCCATGACGCCAACGAAGATCGGCAAACCGGATTTGCCCTGCACCAGCGTCTTGCCGGTCGTGGCGTCATAGATGCCGTGCGAGGCATCATGCGCTTCGGCGATGATCGGATTGAACGCCGAGCGAAACAGCGCCGCGTCCATCTCATCTGCGATCTGCTCGAGCCGGCCCTTCAGGATTGCAAGCGTTACGGAATCTATGGCCATCGGGGGCGCGGTCACTTTTTCTTTGAAGCTTGGTCGTTTCACCCGAGTGTTTGTCACGGAATGAAGATCATGTCACTTTCCGATGGCTCAGCTGCCGTCTTTTCGTGCCCAGATTAGGCAGCCAGACTCGTGCCGGGAGATCATCATGCGTCCTTGGACCAACATCATCAGCGAAGACGAAGATAAGCGCTACGAGGCCGCCGGCTTCGGACGCCCGGGCAGCATCGGCAAACGCCCGGCGCTGCTGATCATCGACGTTCAGTACCGCACGGTCGGGCACCAACGCGCGCCCTATTGGGAAGCCATTAAGCAATACCCGACGGCGTGCGGCGAAGATGGCTGGAAGGCGGTCGACCACATCGTGCCGCTACTCACTGAATTTCGCCGCCTCGGCCTGCCGGTACTCTACCCGCACGTCGCGCGCAAAAACGTCGATACGGACTCCGGACGACTTGCGGAGAAAGTGCCATCGATCATGACGATCGATGACGCCGGCTATAACTTCGTCGAGGAAGTGGCACCCGTCGCCGGCGACGTGCTGCTGCCGAAGAAACACCCGAGCGCCTTTTTCGGCACGCCACTGGTCAGCCACTTGATCGATCTCGGCGCCGACACCTTGTTCGTTACCGGCTGCACGACGAGCGGCTGCGTCCGGTCCTCCGTCAGCGATGCCTTCGCCTATAATTTCAAGGTCATCGTGCCTGAAGATTGCGTCTATGACCGCTCACCGACATCACACGCCGTCAATCTCTGGGATATGAACGCCAAGTATGCCGACGTGATGCCGACGGCCCAGGCGATCGACCAACTGCAAACGCTCGCGGCATCCGTATGAACGACGACCCGGACTTTGCGACCGATCTGCTCGTGATCGGCGCCGGTGCCTGTGGTCTCGCCGCCGCCATAGCGGCCCATGATGCCGGCATCCGTGTCGCCATCGCCGAAAAGCGCGACCAGCCGGGCGGCAACTCATCGCTCAGTACCGGCTCGATCCCCGGCGCCGGCAGCCGCTATCAGGCCGCCGCCGGCATCGCCGACTCGCCCGAGCAGATGACCGCCGATCTCATCGCGGTTGCAGGACACCACGATGCCGATCCATTGACGCGCCTGATGGCGGAGCAGTCGGCACCACTGTGCGAGTGGCTCATCGACGACCTCGGCGCGCGCATGGAACTGATCACCGCCTACAAGCACGTCGGCCACACCGTCGAGCGCCTGCATGCGCCGCGCTCGCGCCGCGGCCAGGACCTCGTCGACGACCTGCTTGGTTTTGTCCGTGACCGCGACATCCCGCTGGCGGTTGGCAATGGCGTCAACGATCTCGTCGCGCGCGATGGCGCCGTTGTCGGGGCGCGCATCGGCGACGACACCATCGCCTGCCGCAAGGTGCTGCTCGCGACCAACGGCTTTGCCGCCAACCGTGACCTGGTCGCGCGCTTTTGCCCGGATATTGCCAACGCCGACTATTACGGCGCGCTCGGCAGCAGCGGCGAAGCCGTCGTCTGGGGCGAACAACTCGGCGCCGCGCTTGGCAACATGGCGACCTACCAAGGCTATGCCGCCGTCGCCTATCCGCAGGGCCAACTGCTGTCGTGGACGACGATCGAAAAGGGCGGCGTCCTGGTCGGCGCCAATGGCCAACGCTTCGGCAACGAGGATGCCGGCTACTCCGGCTTCGCACCCGATGTGATGGCTCAAGGCGAGTTCGCTTGGGCAGTCTACGACCAGCGCATCCACGATATCGCCATGGCGGAGGAAGAGTACGCCGAGATGTCGGCCATGGGTGGCATCCGATGGGCCCGTTCCGCCCGAGATCTGGCCGCACAGGCTGGCATCGGTGCGGCAAACCTCGAGGCGACACTGGACGACTACAACGCGGCCGCACGGCGCGAGCGCCCGGATGTTTTCGGGCGCAGCAAATTCGAACATGCACCGCTGTCGCCACCGCTTGCCATCGTCACCGTGAAGCCGGGGCTCTTCCACACGCAGGGCGGGCTCATGGTCGACGCAAACGCCCGCGTCCTGCGTCCCGACAAAACGCCGATTGCCAACCTGTTCGCCGGCGGCGGTGCCGCTGTCGGCATCAGCGGGCGCAGCGGTGCCGGTGGCTATGCGTCGGGCAACGGCCTGCTGACGGCCCTGGCACTTGGCCGGATCGGCGGCCTTCGTGCCGCCCAAGAAGTGCGCGATGAAGCCTAGCAGGCAAACCCAGCAGGGGAAATCAATGGAACGATCCGCGCTCACCGTCAGTCTCTTTGCGCCCGATGTCGCCGCCGCTGTCGCCTTCTACGTCGACGAGCTTGGCTTTCACAATACCGGCAGCTGGTCGGAAGGCGGCGCCCCGCCGATCTGGGCCGAGGTCGCCCGCGATGGCCCAAAGGGCACCGCGCGCATCTGGTTCTTCTCGCACCATATCGAAACCCGTCCCGGCCCGATGCTCTCGGGCCTGATCTACCTGTTCGTCGACGACGTCGATGCCGAAGCCGAACGCCTTCGCGACCGCGTCCCGTTTCGCTGGGGTCCGGAGAACCAGGAATACGGCCTGCGCGAACTTGGTATCGAGGACCTCAACGGTTATCTGGTTTGCTTTGCCAAGGATATTTAATCAGGGAAAAGAATATATTTTCTTTGCCGCTCGCTTTTCGATCACGCACCGTCGCAGAATAGTGATTTTCCCGGAGCGCGGCATTTTAGTACATTTGATGACATCGAGGATCTTTGTGATCCGTTTCAAATCTCAGTCGTTCTCAGCAAGGTGCAGTTAAAGATCTGAATTGAAATCGATGTAGAGATAATTCATTTGTCTCCGCATTTGAACCGCCGCTGCACCGACTAGGAGGACCCTATGAATCGCGTGCAGGAGAAGCAGTTCATTGCGGAACACGCCTGTTCCTGGAAATTGGTACTCAGTTCTTGGCTCGCACTCGCGGCCCTCGCTGCCGGCATATTTCTGGTCGCATGGTCGCCACTCAAGGCGTGCGATGCCGTGGCACATGAAGCCCAGCAGATCGACTGGCAATGGCCGGAGACCGTTCAACGGCTGCAGCATCGCAGCGACGATCCCGATGAATTCTTCGACCCGTCGGAACCGTGAGCAACAACCATGACGCAAACGTGATCAAATCATCAGGCGCGGCAGGAACAGCACGATCTCGGGGAACATGATGAGCAGCGCCAGCGTGATCGCATCCAGAATCAGGAACGGTGTCACGCCGGCGAAAACATCTTCGAGCGACAACGGTACCGGCGAAGCGCTGCGCACAACATAAACGTTGAGGCCAACCGGAGGTGTAATCAGCGATATCTCCGCGAGCTTGATCGCGATTACGCCAAGCCAGATCGGATCGTATCCTGACCCGACCATGATCGGGAACATCACCGGCAGCGTCATCACCATGATCGCGATCGGATCGATCAGCATGCCCAAAATGAGATAGATGACGGCAAACGCCAGCAAATACATGTAGGGCGGCAACCCCAGGCCGAGCAACCAGCCAGAGATCTCCGTGACCAACCCGGTGTAGGTCAGAAACCGAGCGAACAGGATGCCGCCGATGACGATAATGAAGATTGTCGATGTCGTGATGCCGGCTTCCTTGAAGGTGTCGACCAGCATGCCGCGGTTCATGCGCCGCTTGCCCATGACGATCAGGAACGCACCGAAAGCCCCGACCGCGCCGGCATAGGTTGGAATGAACAGCCCCGTATAAATGCCGCCAATCACGAGAATGAAGAGAAACGCAATTCCCCAGACGCCTTGCAGTGAACGCCACCGCTCGGCGCGGGAAATCCTTATGTCGGGGATCGGCGCCAATGACGGCCGGCGCTTCACCATCAGGTAAATGCCGCCCATGTAGATGACGGCCGAGATGATACCCGGAATAAGCCCGGCGACCAGCAGCTGCGCCACGGATTGCTCCGTGATGACGGCGTAGATCACCATAAGGATCGACGGCGGAATCAACGATGCAAGCGTGCCCGATGCGGCGATGCATCCGGCACTGAGGCGTTTGTCGTAACCGAACTTGGTCATTTCCGGCATCGCCATGCGCGTGAACACGGCGGCATTGACGATTGTCGAACCGCACGCCGCGCCAAACGCCGCCGATGCCACAGTCGTTGCCATCGCCAAGCCACCCGGCAAACGCCCGAGCCAGTTGTAGGCCGCGAGATAGAGATCGCGCGTGAGGCCTGCCTGGTTGGATAGCGCCCCCATCAGAATGAACAGCGGAATGACGGCCAGCGTGAACGAGTTCGTGGTGCTGAACGGTACGGTTGCCAGCTGCGCCCACGCCGCATCCGGCCCGATCGTCAGGTACATGCCAAGGATGCCGCCAAGCCCGAGTGCGACGCCGATGTGGACGCCGACGCCGAGCAGCAGGAACATCACAATGAGGACGATGACGCCGGACGTGGCTGGATCGAGCAACCTTTGGCCCTCTATTTCTGATCGGGTTTGGTTGCGTCGTCGGACAGCGGTCCGATTGGAACGCCGGGCACGACATCGTGCACCGACGGCAGCGGTTCCCCGGTTGAGACACGTCGAAGATCGACAAACAGATCGAGGACAAGGCGAACGATCAGCAGTCCGGCACCGGCGGCAAGAATAATGCGCGCCGGATAGAGCGGAAAGCGGATCAGGCCGACGGTCGACTCACCAATTTCCAGACTGATCTTGACTTCGTTGATGGCCTGCCAAAACAGCAAGCCGAAGAAAGTAATCGCGGCGAGATCGGTGGCGACATCCATCATCGCCTGCACGCGCGGGCTCATGCGCGTGTAAAGTAACTCCACTCGGATATGACTGCGCTGGATCTGCGCATAAGTCAGCGCACCGAAGACGATCAGCACCATCGTGCTCTCGGTCAGCTCCCGCGCGCCGGGCAACGGCTGCTTCAGGATTTGCGTGCCGACAACATCGCCGACACCGAGGAACATCGATGCCATCAGGCCGACGCCGCCGATCAAAAGGATCGCGAGCGCGAGGCGTTCCAGGAGATAGCTAAACGTCTTCAAGGCGGCATCCGATTGATGGAACGGCAGAACGGCAGACGCCCGGCACACATCGCGTGGAAAGTGCCGGGCGCCATCAAGGATGACCCCTGGTCTACTTCATCATCGAGCGCCAGGTGCTCGCGACTTCTTCGGCCTTCGCGCCGAGGCCTTTCTTCTTCATGTCGTCTACCCAGTTCTGCAGCAGGTCAGGCGCGGCCTTGCGCCACTTGGCCATTTCACCCGGCTTGAACGGCTTGAGGACACCACCCTTGGCAACGATGTCATCACCGGCTTTGCCCTCTGCACTCGCGATCCAGGAGATGTACTCCTTGCCGGATTTCTGGCCTTCCTCGACCATGATCTTCTTGATGTCATCCGGCAGCTTCGCCCAGCTCCGCTTTGAGATCACGATGAGATGGCCGGTGATCGACATGATCGGGCCGCAACTGTATTTGCCCGGCTCATAGAGGCGGTTCGACAGGATGTTGCCGCGATTGAGGAATGAATAGTCGAGCGAGCCGCGCTGCAGCGCCTCATAGACACTACCAACGCCAACCGAAACCGGCACCGCGCCCACCGCCTGGTGCAGCTTCGGAATATCGGCGCCGAAACTGCGGATCTTCTTGCCCTTGAGTCCGGCGACGACGTCACAGTCAGGTGACTTGCCGGTCAGGTAGTACTCGCCGAGCGGTTGGTGGAACAGGAACTGGACGCCCATCTTGTCGAGCTCTTCCTTGAACACCGGCAGCTTCTTGTAGGCCGCGGCCGAAATCTCCATCGCCTGCTTCGGCGAATTGAAGATGAACGGGATCTGATAGGCCTTCCAGAACAGCAGACGATCGGCGTAGTAGCC
>JBPCVZ010000303.1:0-2667 GCA_051010015.1 Hyphomicrobiaceae bacterium | reverse complement strand
GCCCAAAGCTCGTCGAAGCCGCGCTTGAGCGTGTCGGTAAAATCGCTCGGCGAGGCGTAGTGCGGCAGCAGGCCGAAGCGGCCGTCGTTGTAGGTGAACGAATAGGGCACGATGAGGTGCTGCTTGCCGGCGACGTCGACGTAGTAGGGCAGGTCGTCGTTGTAGGCATCGGAATCGTAGACGAAGCCGCCCTCTTCCACGACCAGTTCGCGCGTATTGACCGACGGTCCGTAGCGGCAATACCAGCCCTCCGGGCGCTGCCCGACGGTTTCCTTGAACGATGCAATTGCCTTGGCCATGTGATCGCGTTCTTCGTCCCGGCTAAGGCGCCACATCTCTTCCCAGCGCCAGCCGTGACAGCAGGGCTCGTGGCCCGCTTCGCGAATCCAGGCGGCGACTTCCGGGTTGCGCTCCAACGCGACGGCACAGGCGAAGAACGTCAACGGCAGGCGGTACTCGGAGAACAGGCGCTCGACCCGCCAGATGCCGGCGCGCGCGCCGTACTCGAAGACCGACTCGACGGCGAGGTCGCGATACTGGTCGTCCATGGCATAGACGACTTCCTGCAGGCCGTCGTTGCGCTTGTCGCCGGCCGGATGGGAATATTCCGAGCCCTCTTCGTAGTTGAGCACGAAGCTGACGGCGACGCGCGCGTCACCAGGCCAGCGCACACGCGGCACCCGCCGGCCATAGCCGACAAAGTTGCGCTTCGGCCCGGGCACCTCGATATCTGACATCGGTTGGTAGGTCATGGGCTTGCTTTCGGCTGGGATTTGCAGCGGAGTTAACGTGCATGAGGCGCCGAGAGTGGCACACAGAGCCTGGCGCGCCAAGCAGGGCACCATTTGTCACCAGACCGTTCTCCCGGCACGGCATCGCCGTTATGTGTCATCTGAGGCGCCAACGGTCCGACCAATCAGGTTCGCCCGCGCAGTTGCTCAGGCAGCCCGACCAGGTCTTCGGCGGTCGCAGCATCCATCGAGCGACGGTCCATCAACAAAAAGCGAGGGCTCTCATCTGCAAAATAGCGCTGGTGCACGACCACCGTCTCGCCGTCGATCAGCACAACCCCGTAGGCCGGCGGCTCGAGCGTGCCGACCATCTCCGTTGATTCAGCGAGCAACAGCCCGACCTGATGATTTGTGCTTGGCAATGCGGTCGCCGGAATGCCGTGCCATGAACCGGTTATCGCACGGTGCACATGGCCGTAAAAGATATGGCGCACATCGCCATGCGCCTTGAGGAGCTTCGCCAACGCTGCGCCTTGCACCATCTTGCAGGCATCGAGCGAGCCGATCCCGACATCGAATGGCGGGTGATGCATGAAGACGAACACGCCATGGCCGGCGCGCTCCTCGAGGCGCGCTTCCAGCCAGTCCAATCGGGCCGCACACATCTCACCATCTTCGTGGCCATGATGGACCGTATCAAGCATGATCAGGGAACCGGCTGGCGTTTCAACGGCGTACTGCACGAAGCCGCCATCATCGACCGGCGTATCCACAAAGCAGCTCTTGAACACCTCCCGGTCATCATGGTTGCCGATCAGGAGGTGGCAGGGAACGGTGAGTTCGCCGAGTATCTCCCGCGCCAGTCGATAGCCTGGCTCAAGGCCGTGATAGGCGACATCACCCGTGAGGACCAATGCCGCCGCGTCCGCGTGCAAGCGATTGACGTCGTCCACGACGGCACGCAGGCGTGCTGCCGCATCCAGCGTACACAGCGTCCGCCCGGGTGGCGGCAAGTGGGGATCCGTGACATGGATAAGCTTCGAGGGCATGGTCCACCTGGTGAGGGAAGTAACGGGCGTGAATCACAACGTGACGTTTGATCCAGCGCCTGATGATATCATAGTGTACGCTGTCGATTGTTATCGGTGCATACCGCACAGGTGAACTTGCCCCTCGTTCGACCATGGCGGTGACGAATGGCGAGGGTCGCCGTGCCATGATCGGGCTTTGACCGGTTTCTCGCCCCGCGCCGCGCCCCTGATTGAGGTCCAAGTCATGGCCAAATTGCACAAGATCAAATACGGCGTCCCGTCCGGCAATGACGCGCTGACCGTGCGGTTCGGTATCGAAGAGGGCATCTTCGCTGCCGAAGGGATCGAGCTTACGATGGAGGTCGTGTTCGGCGGGCCGGAGATCGCGGCAGCATTCGACTCCGGCGCGGTGCAAATCGGCAGTCTTGGCTCACCGTCCGGGATACCGGCAATGGCGGCGGGCAGTCGGTTTCGGGTCATCGCCAGCGGCTGCCGGCAGAAACCGCACATGTATCTCGGCGTGGGAAAGAACATCCGCAGCTACGACGACCTCAAGGGCAAGCGCATCGGGCTGCTCAGCATCGGCAGCTGTCCGTCATGGATCGTGCACAAGATCCTCGCCCACCACGGGGTGTCGGCCGAAAGCGATGTCGAACTGGTGCCGCTGCACGACCAGTATCCGCGCATCATCGAGATCATGGCCGACGGCGGCTTTGAGGCCTGCCTCGCCACCGAGCCCAATCTCTCGATCGGCGAAGACAAGGGTATTCTCGACATCTGGGCGGCCGCCTATGAGCCGCAGTACCTGCCACAATTCCAGTGGATCGTGCGCGTTGCGAACCTGGATCTGATCGCGCAGCAACCCGACACGATCGAAGCCGTGTTGCGCGGCTGCCGCGCGTCCG
>JBPCVZ010000302.1:0-15010 GCA_051010015.1 Hyphomicrobiaceae bacterium | reverse complement strand
GCCCGGCGGCGGCGCCACGCCACCGACTATGACATCGCCGACCTCGCCCTCGGCGTGGCACGAGACAACGTGAACGGTCTTGCTCGAGCGCATATTCGTCAGCTCCGTTTGCCGGGGCGCGATGCCCCTTCCTTACGCCTCATCGACAACGGAATTGCGCAGGATACCGATGCCTTCGACTTCCACCTCGACAACGTCGCCAGCCTTCATCCACGCCGGCGGCTTGCGCGCGTGCGCCACCCCGGATGGCGTGCCGGTCGCAATGACATCGCCAGGCTGCAATGTCATGAACTCCGACAGGACCGCTATGATGCGCTGGGTCGAGAAGATCATGTCGCTGGTATTGGAATCCTGCATCGTCTTGCCGTTGACCCGCGTCATGATACGCAATCCCGAAGCGCCGGGCGGGAGCTCATCAGCCGTAACGATGACGGGTCCGAGCGGGCCGGTCCCGTCGAAATTTTTGCCCGGCGTCCATTGCGCCGTTTTGCGCTGATAATCGCGCACCGAGACATCGTTGAACAGCGTGTAGCCGAACACATGACCGAGTGCATCGGCTTCCGAAATATGACGGCCACGCTTGCCAATCACGATCGTCAACTCGCATTCGTAGTCGAGTTGTTCGGAAACTTTCGGGCGGATGACATTGGCTTCAGCCGGGATCAGTGACGACGTCATGCGCAGGAAGACCGATGGATAGGTCGGAATATCATGCCCGCCCTCCTTGGCATGCAACGCATAATTCAAGCCGATACAGATCATCTTCGGCGGTCGCGCAATCGGCAGCGCCGGTTTGACGTCGCCGAGCCTGTGCCGTTGACCGGTGCCGATGGCGCCCTGCACGGCCTCCCGCGCCGCGGCTCCCCCTTCGATGACGCCGAGCAGGTCCGTCGGAACATCCGCGCCGGAAACGGCGACGACATCCTCTCCGTCGACAACGCCGAGCCGCTCCTTGCTCGCATCTTGAAACATCATCAGGCGCATATCGTCGTCCTTTCCCTGGAACGTGTTCATTCGAAGAATAGCGATCCGTCACCCGGGCCACCAGTGCCGCTGCGATCGACCGGCTGATCATACCCGAAAGACGCTCGCCTGCGGCTTGCGACACCGCTGCGACCGGACCTAGACTTCCGGTCCAACCTTAAAAACTGGATAAGGAGTGCCTTCCATGACCTCGGCTCTCTCGGACGCAGCCACGTATGATGACGACGGCCTCAAGGACAAAGTTGCCATTGTCTGCGGCGGCGGTGCCCGCGGGGATGGCATTGGCAATGGCCGTGCGGCCGCGATCCTGCTCGCCCGCGCCGGCGCCAAGGTCGTCGTTGTCGATCACGAACTGGTCCTCGCCCAGAACACCGTTGATATGATTTCGGCGAATGGTGGCACAGCCGTCGCACACGCCGCCGACGTCACCGATGAAGCCGGCTGCAAAACGATTCCGGAATGCGCCATGGACACCTTTGGCCGGGTCGACCTGCTCGACAACAACGTCGGAATTTCGAGCCGTGGCAGCGTCGTTGAAGAAGACCCAGACACCTGGCGCCGCGTCATGCACGTCAACGTCGAGGCGATGTTCCTCACTTCAAAGCATGTCATCCCGGCGATGATCCAAACCGGCGACGGCGGCGCGATCGTCAACGTGTCATCCATCTCGGCCCTGCGTCCGCGCCGCCTGACGGTTTACACGACCTCGAAGGCGGCCGTGATCGGCTTGACGCGCGCGATGGCCATCGACCATGGCCCCGAGGGCATCCGCGTCAACTGCGTGGCACCTGGACCCGTCTACACGCCAATGGTGATCAAGGACGGCATGCCAGCGCACCTGCGCAAACAGCGCGCCGATGCCTCGATCCTCGGCATGGAAGGAACCGGCTGGGACATTGGCAACGCCGTCCGGTTTCTGCTGTCCAATCATGCCCGCTACATTACCGGGCACACGCTCGTCGTCGACGGCGGCCTGACCATCCGTGCGCCGGAACGCGAAAGCGCCGAGCATTCCTGACAAGATCCAGATATGGAGCCAGCATATGTCCCCGACAGCCAGCGAGCGCGATGCCCTCTTCAAATCCTTCGGGCGGGCCTTCTTCAAGCGTGACGCCGATGCACTCTACGAGGTTTGCGCCACCGACTTTACCTGGATGACGCTCGATGAAACGGGCAATGCCAAAGCAATCACCGGCAAGGACGCCGTCGCCGAACAGTTGCAGCGGCGCTCTGACCAACTCGAAAACGTGCGCTTCGAGGATGTTCACTATCATCACGCGCCCGACGCCACCTTCATGACATTTCGCATTACGGCGACCCGCAAGGACAGCGGCGCGCCGCACGAGGAAATCGGCATCGAGCGTTACACCTTCACGGATGGCAAGATCGCCACCAAGGACGTCTATCGCAAGCCGGCATAAGCGTGCTCGAAGTAGCCCGCCATTTATGCGGGCGGCGCCACGGACAGCCCCTCGACGTTGTGCTTGGCAATAAACCCGGCGACCATGCCCGACGCCTTGGCCTCCTCGACGAAGGCCGCCAACCATTTCGCCGCTTCGGCATTTTTTTTCGGTGTTCCGATCGCCTGCTGGACAGCACTGAACTGGCCATCGAGAATACGCGCACCGGGCAGGTTCTTGACATCCGAGATCAGGCGCGGGCGAAGCCCGGCAAGCACGTCCAGCTTGTCCGTCACAAATTTCTCATAGGCACTATCGAGCGAATCCGTCTTCACCAGTTCGGCATGCTTGATGTTGTTCTGGAGCCAGAGGCCATAGGCCGCCCGACCCGTCACGGAGATGCGCACGCCGGGCTTGTCGACATCGGCCATCGTCTCGATCGGCGATCCGGCCGGCACCAGATAGGTTGCCTCGATCTCGCAATAGGCGGCAGAGAACGCGATTTTCTCGGCCCGCTGCGGTTCGGCACCGATGTTGCCGATGTCCCAATTGCCGGAATCGGCATCATCGCCCAGCGCGCCGGGATTGGGATAGGGGATCAACTGCAGCGGCACATCCAATCGGCGCGCGACTTCCGCCGCCATGTCCGGTGACACCCCGGTCGGGTCGCCATTTTCCGCTTTGCCCGTGACCAGCAGAAAGTTGCTCATGTTGATTGCCGCTCGCAATTTGCCCGTCGGCGTCAACTCGGCCTTGACCTGTTCGTTCATTTCCATAACCGTCTCTTCCCTGATGTTTGTCTCTCGAATCTAAGCGACCTTGACCACCTGCTTGCCGTAGTTGCCGCCACTCAACATGTTGATGAGGGCGGCCGGCGCCGTCTCGAATCCGTCCGATACCGTCTCGCGGTACTTCAATTTACCCGCCCGCCACCATTCAAGCAGTTGTTCCAAGGCCTCATCGCGCCGCTGCAACCGCGTACCGATGCGGAAACCTTGCAAGCGCACGCCCTTGTCGAGCAGAACGTGGACGTTGCGCAAAACGGCCGGGCCGCTCGCATTGTAGCGCGAAATCTGGCCGCAGATCGGAATGCGCGCTTCGTCGTTGACGTGTTCGAGCGCCGCCTCGAGCGTCTCGCCGCCGACGTTGTCGAAATAGATGTCGATGCCTTCCGGCACCGCGGCCCCAAGCGTGGCCGACAGAGTGCCGGCTTTGTAGTCGATACAGTCGTCGAAGCCGAGATCATCGACGACATGCCGACACTTGTCCGGGCCGCCGGCAATGCCCACGACACGGCAGCCGCGGATACGTGCGATCTGCCCGACGGCGCTGCCGACGGCACCCGCCGCCGCCGACACGACGACCGTCTTGCCTTGCTCGATCTCGGCAACGTCGTGCAACCCGACCCAGGCCGTCGCCGCGGACTGTCCGACAATACCGACGCTCAACGACAAAGGTTGTAGGTCCGACGCCAGCTTGCGTAGCCCGTCGCCCTTCAAGACGACATGCTCACGCCAACCAAACTCGCTTTGAACCGCGTCGCCTTCCTTGAAATTCGGATGCCGGCTTTCGACAACGATACCGGCACCGCGCCCGATCATCACGACACCGGGTTGCATCTGGCCGTAGTTCTTCGAACCACTCATGGCGCGGCGCATATAGGGGTCGATGGACAGGAAGTGCGTCCTGACGAGAACCTCTCCAGGTCCGGGTTGCGGCATGGCCGCCTCGACGATTCTGAAGCAATCTTCGCGTGGCATGCCATCTGGCACCTTGACGAAATGGAACTCGCGGTGGGTTGACATGGCTGATGGCTCTCCGGTGCGGCGGACGAAATATCACCGTAGGTCGCTCGACCGGCAACTGCGATCGCCACTCTGATCAGATTTAGGCTGCCGAAAGCGGCCTCTTGCACACCCTCGCGAACCCGCGCACGATACCGGTCATGATCAGAGGCCTGAAACCGATCGATTGCGACGTGCACCCTAGTGTACCAGGGCTGAAAAGCCTGCTTCCGCACATGGAGCCTTACTGGGCCGACACGCTTGTCCAGCGCGGCATGCATGAACTCGATACGATCTCCTATCCGGACAATTCTCCGCTGACCGCCCGCGCCGATTGGCGTCCTGAAAACGGCAAGCCGGCTGCAACGCTGGAGCAGGTGCAAAGCCAGCTGCTCGACCCGTTCGCCGTCGACATAGCCATCCTCAATTGCCTCTACGGTGTACAACTCCCGTTCAGCGAAGACATGGGAGCAGCTTATGCCCGCGCCGTGAACGATTGGATTGCCAAGGAATGGCTCGATCGCGACCCGCGCCTGCGCGCCTCGATCCTGATCCCCGTCCAGAGCGCCGAACTTGCCGTCGCGGAAATCGAGCGCCTCGCCGACGACGAGCGCTTTGTCCAAGTCATGACGTTGGTGGCTGGTGAAACGATGCTCGGGCGGCGTCATCACTGGCCGATCTACGAAGCCGCCGAGCGCCATGGCCTGCCCGTCGCCATTCACGCCGGCTCCAGTTATCGCAATCCGCCGACGCCGATCGGCTGGTCTTCCTACTATATCGAGGACTACGTCGCCCAGGCCACGACGTTCCAGTCGCAACTGGCGAGCCTGCTTGCTGAAGGCGTATTCAGGAAATTCCCGAACCTCAAATTCGTGATGCTGGAATCGGGCTTTACCTGGCTGCCAGCGTTCCTGTGGCGCTTCAAGAAGTACTGGCGCGGCCTCACGATGGAAATCCCGTGGGTCGATCGCTCCCCGGTCGAGATCGTGCAGAATCAAGTCCGATTCTCACTGACCCCCTTTGATGGCCCCGAGGATACAGCTGATATCGTTAAAATATTCGAGCATCTGGGTTCCGACGAACTTGTGCTATTCTCGACCGACTACCCCCACTGGCAGTTTGACGGTGATGATCCGCTGCCACCGGGCCTGCCGGACGATCTCGTCCGCAAGATACTTGTCGATAACCCGCGCCAAACCTACGCGAGGCTGTGATGAACATTCATGTCGCCGAAGCAGAAGCAAAAAAACGGGCGGCCCGCATCGGCCTGGCGATCGCCGACTGCGACATCCATCCCGCCCTGCCGAACCCGAGAGCCATTTATCCCTACCTGTCGCAGCGCTGGCGCGACCACATGGACGTCTACGGCATGATCCCGCGCCACCAGTATCAGGCGGGTCCTGCCTATCCTAAGGGCAATCCCGATGCCTCACGCCGCGATGCTTATCCGCCGGAAGGCGGGCGGCCGGGATCGAGCCTGTCGTTCATGCGCGCCCAGCACCTCGATCCCAACAACGTCGAGCTGGGCATCCTCAATCCCCTGGCGCCAACACCCGGCAACGCACAGAACCTCGAACTCAGCGCCGCCCTGGCACCGGCCATGAACCAATGGCAACTCGCGGAATGGCTCGAACCGGAGCCACGCCTCAAAGGCTCGATCATGCCGCCCTACGAGGACGCAGCCGCCAGCGTCAAGGAAATCAACAAATGGGCCGGCAACCCCCACTTCGCGCAGATTTTGCTGCTGAGCAGAACGGCAGAGCCGCTGGGCCAGCGACGCTATTGGCCGATCTTCGAGGCCGCGGTCAGTCATGACCTGCCGATTGCAATCCACGCCTTCGGCTACGGAGGTAACCCGGTAACCAGCGGCGGCTGGCCATCCTTCTACATCGAGGAGATGTGCGGCCATGCACAATGCTGCCAGTCGATGTTGGCGAGCATGGTTCTGGAAGGTGTCTTCGAGCACTTCCCCGGCCTCAAGGTGATCCTGGTCGAAGCCGGTTTTGCCTGGCTGCCCGCCCTGTCATGGCGCCTCGATAAACACTGGCACAAGCTCAAAGGCGAGATTCCGCACCTAAAACGACCGCCTTCCGAAGTGATCCGCGAACACTTCTGGCTCACAACGCAGCCGATGGAGGAGCCGGACAGTCGCCGACACCTCAAGGATACCTGGGAGTGGATCGGCGAGGATCGACTGATTTTCGCGACCGATTACCCGCACTGGGATTATGACGATCCTGCCGAAGCGCTGCCCATACGGCTTGATGATGTGTCGCGCCAGAAACTGTTCCGCGAAAACGCGCGCGCGGCTTATGGACTTTGATTTCGATGACTCGCCACGTCGTTGCAACCACGGACGAGATCAAGCCCGGCGAACGCAAGGTCGTCGTCGTGGAAGATCGCGAGATCGTCGTTTTCAACCTTGATGATGACTACGTCGGGCTGCTCAATCGTTGCCCGCATCAGGGTGGCAAACTTTGCGATGGCGTGGTGACAGGACACATTACGTCCGATGAACCCGGCATAATCTCCTATCAGCGTCCCGGAGAGATCATTCGCTGCCCATGGCACGGCTGGTTCTTCGACCTGCGCACCGGCCAATCCTGGGGCGAACCGGATCGAATCAAGACACGCAACTACGAAGTCGCCGTAGCCGACGGCAGCCAACTCGTAGAGGGCCCTTATCAGGCCGAAACAGTCGATGTCACTACAGACCGTCAGTACGTTGTCATCGAGACCTGAACACTGACCACCCGCAAACTATCATTGCCGAGGGACCGACCATGCAAGGCTTGATGCAGGATCATCCGCTATTGATTTCATCGCTTCTGCAGCATGCCGCAACCAATCATTCAAAAACCGGCATCATCTCACTCGATCGCGATGCTGCGGGCGCATCGCTTGGCACTGTCACGAAAACCGGCTATGGCGACCTCGCAAAACGTGCCGCCCAGCTTGCCCACGCCCTCGTCAAACTCGGCGTCGGTCATGGCGATCGGATCGCGACGCTCGCCTGGAACGACCAGCGCCATTTCGAATTGTACTACGGCATCTCCGGCATCGGCGCCATCTGCCACACCGTCAACCCGCGCCTCTTCCCCGAGCAAATCACCTACATCATTCGCCATGCCGAGGATCGTTGGATCTTTGTCGACCCGACGATCCTGCCCGTGCTCGAGAACATTTGCGACGAGATCGCCGATGTGCCCGAGGGCATCGTTGTGATGGCGGACGCCGTGCCGGAAACGAAACTGTCCGGCCGCATTCCGCTGCTTGCCTATGAGGATATCGTCGCCCCTGAACCGGTCACCTACGACTGGCCGGTCTTTGACGAAAACACGGCCAGCAGCCTGTGCTACACATCCGGCACGACGGGAAATTCCAAAGGCGTCCTATACTCGCATCGCTCGACGCTGCTCCACACATGGGCAATCGCCAGTCCCGAAGCCATTGCTATGCACGCTGGCACGACGATCCTACCCATCGTGCCGATGTTTCATGCCAACGCATGGGGAACGATTTACGCCGCCACCATGACCGGCGCGAGCCTCGCCATGCCGGGCCCACGCCTCGACGGCCAGTCGCTCTACGAGTTGATCACCGCAGCCGAGGCGACCTTCATCGGCGGCGTTCCCACCGTATGGATGGGTCTGCTCGATTATCTCCGCAAATCCGGCAACAAACTGCCGGAAGGCTTGCGCGGGATTGCCGGTGGCTCCGCCCTGCCGCCCGCGTTGAGCGAAGCGTTCTGGAAAGAGCACCGTCTTAGAATTGACCATGGTTGGGGCATGACGGAACTGAGCCCCGTCGGCGCTTACAACATGCCCGCCAAGCCACTTTCGCGGATGACTGACGAAGAACTGCTCGAAGGCGCCATCAAACAGGGCCGTGCACCTTATGGCATCGCCCTCAAGATCATCGACGACGACGGTAAAGAACTACCGCGCGATGGCAAGACGGTCGGAGAGTTGGTGGTCCGCGGCCCCTGGGTCACGCGCGGCTACTACAACGATGACGCCGCCAACGCTGTCGCCTTCACCGCCGACGGTTGGTTTCGAACCGGTGATGTCGCGACCATTGACGAAGACGGTTTCATATTGCTCGTCGATCGGGTAAAGGACCTTATCAAGTCCGGCGGCGAATGGATCTCGTCTATCGATCTTGAAAACCTGGCCCTGACGCTTCCCGGCATCAAGGAGGCCGCTGCAATTCCCGCCCGCCATAAGAAATGGGACGAGCGGCCACTCGTCATCGCAGTGCTCGAGGAAAACTCGGACGTCGATGCCGATACCTTGCGCGCGCATCTTGCGCAAACTCTCGCGAAATGGATGCTGCCGGATGCCATTGTATTCGTCGATGAATTGCCTCACACAGCGACGGGTAAGATCATGAAGCGTGCGCTACGCGACGAGTATGCCGATTACCTCGAAAGGCATGGACTTGATCAAGCTTAGGTCGTTGCAGCACGGCGGCCCATTAACAGGCTGGCAACTTTTCTAATCCAAATTTGCAACAGACCTATTTCAACATTCCGTCGCCGAAACTCATAAGACCCAGTTTATATAAACTTTGAAACAAACCCACTGTTTGTTTCAAACCAATGATCAAGCAACATTTGTGGCTTGGGCCATCAATCACGAATTACATAAAATTCGAAGCTTTCTTGATACGGCTTTGCATTGAATTTCCTGTCTAACTGCTCATGCGGAACAAAAGCAATGAACGTGCGCTGGTTACAAACAACCAGCATCGTGTGAGCAGGAGAAGAATCGATGACGAGAGACCCGAAACCAAAACAAAGCGAGGGACGCTGGGCCGCCATGATGCGGCGCACCTGCCTCGAACGCTTTGCCGGTGACCGCAAAGGCGCCGTTGCGATGTTGTTTGCCGGAGCTCTGGTTCCCGTCATTGCCGTCGTCGGCATTGCCGTCGATTATAGCCGCGCCTCAAACGTTCGCGTGCAGCTGCAGGCCGCAGCAGATGCAGCTGCGATGGCCGGAGCGGTTTCAAAAACAACCACGACGGCTGCGCGTACGGCCGCAGCGGAACAGTCCTTCGACGCCAACACGGCCAATCTCAAGCACGGCGCAACCGCGACACGCACCGCCACGCCGGGCTCTGACCAGGTTACCGTCACGGCATCAGCTACGCTACCAACTGTGTTCATGAAGCTCGTTGGCACATCGGAAATGACAATGAGTACGGAGAGCACCGTCTATTTCGGTGGCGGCACCAAAAAGCTCGAAGTTGCCCTGGTTCTTGACACAACTGGCTCGATGAACGGTACCACCAGCGGTTCAACGACCAAGCTTGACGAACTCAAAGCCGCCGTTCCAATGATCTTGGACGTTGTCATGCCGGCCGGTTCGACAAACACGAAAGTGGCCATGGTGCCGTTTGCGACCTACGTCAACGTAGGCTCAACGAACACCGCACAGCTGACCGGTCGGGTCTCACCCTATCAGTACAAGCAGTGCGTTCTCGAGCGCAAGCACGGCTCACGGCCGACGGAAAGCGCCCCGGACATCAATGTTGATGAATTCTGGATCAAAACGAGCAACAGCTCATGCTCGTCAACAAAGCCGATCATCCCGCTGACCTCAAACCGTTCGACCATCGACACGGCAGTTACCAGTCTGACAGCATCGGGCTCGACATCCGGCCACCTCGGCATCCAGTGGGGCTGGCACGCGATCTCTCCTGAGTGGAGCAGCCGTTGGCCTGCCGGCTCGGAGCCGGTCGCCTATACCGACGCCACGACCATCAAGGCGATCGTGGTATTGACGGACGGCAACTTCACGGAGTTCCACCGAAACCAGGATAAATCCGCAGCATATTGCTCCGGCGGCAGCGATTGCCCAGAATCCCGTGCAGAAGCAAAGGCCTACTGCGACGCGATCAAAACAAAGCTCAATGCCGACGGCGAGGAAGCTGTGATGATCTTCACGATTGGATTTGGTCTTGAACCGGAATCCAGCAGCGCCGGTCAAAAGGCACGCGACACGATGAAGTATTGTGCCAGCTACGACCAAACCGATCCTGAAACGAACCTGAGTCTGAAGAAGAAGCACTTCTACTTCCCCGTAACCCAGCAGGACCTCGAAGATGCATTCTCGTCGATTGGCGACGCGTTGATCGAAGCCCTTGGCAACAACAACCCGCGTCTTTCCCAGTAATCGGAAATCACAACAAGTAAGAAACAGGCGCCTCCCCCAGGGAGCGCCTGTTTTTTGTTGTTGATCGACCCATGCGGCAATTGCTTCAGGCCGCATCGGCGGAGCGGTTCGGCTGCCGGGTAACCGTTGTCGCTCGTCGCGTCCGTCGCGGTGCGGCATGTGGCGCCATTTTGGCGATTTCCCGCGCCCGGACCTGGCAAGCCTTCAACGATCTTCTCAGCTCATCGAAATAGGGCAAGTGCTCAACCTCGATCTCGTGACGCGGCGACAGCTCGAAATTCTTTGCGAGCCAGGCCTTACGCTCGGCAATCTCATCGAGCATGTTCGACTTCGGTGGCAGTATGGCACGCCCGGTTTCGAATTCAGCGATCCATTTGGCTTGTTCGTTGCAGATCCAGTTCAACGCCGTGTCGGAATTGAAGAACGCGAGGAAGTAGAGCCCGCGCCAGTTTGGCGGAACGATCCGATAGTATAGCTCGAGACCGTTATCCTTCGGCGCAATGATGTCCTTGCCGATGAAGTCGAGGTCGATAAGGTAACCGGTCGCCGCAATCAGACAGTCGAATTCCTCCGACGAACCGTCAGGAAACGTGATGGTCTTGCCATCGATGTGTTCAATACCTGATTTGACGATCACGCGACGGTAGTGAATGTGGTTGATGATGTTGGCGTTGGAACTGGCATGCACCTTCTTTTGCTGCGTACCGAAGCCGAGGCCGGTCATCCGCCCATGCACGACCCAGACGAGAAAGCGCAGCGCCCGATTGCGGACAGCCGTCGGCACCCAAGGCTTGTAGAACGGTTTAACCGCGTCCCAGAACGGACGACCGAAGATCAACTTCGGAATGACCATCGGCGTGGTCCGGCCAACAAGCACGGTGTGCTCGGCCGTCGTGCAGATATCGCTTGCGATGTCGAGCCCGCTGTTGCCGACCCCCACGACACACACGCGCTTATCGGCAAACCGTGCCGGCTCCTTGTAGTGATGCGAATGGAGGTACTCTCCTTTGAATGCCTCGCGAAACATATCGACTTCGAGTGGCTTCGTGAGGTGACCGGTCGCGACGATGACAGTGTCGTGTTCAATGACTTCGCCCGTGGCGGTTTCGATCTCCCAACGCGGTTCTTCCGGTGAATAATCCGGCGCCGGGCGAATATCCATGACGGTCGTATTGAAGCGCACGAGTTTCGTGATGCCAAAATGATCCGCATAGTCACGCAGGTATTTTGCCATATCGCGATGGTCTGGAAACGGCTGCACCGTCTTGTCGAAGTCGAAATCCTCGAACGCGGTGAGATCTCGGGCAGTGTTGATGTGCAGGGTCTTGTAGGCCGACGAACGATTGTTGTCATTCATGAAGACCCACATGCCGCCGATATGCGAGCCGATTTCGTAAAGTGTCACGTCAAAGCCCTGCGCAAGCATATGACGCGCGCCACAGATGCCTGCCGCCCCTGCCCCGACAATGCCAATCGACTTCGTCACATCAACTCTCCCCAAACCCACTCTCACAAACGAAATTGCCGGCACGCGCCCGGGCCAGATTAAATTCGCGCTGCCACAGCCATCAAGCTACAACGAAATCCAATCCAACCGCATCAGCGCGGCATGTAAACTCATGGGGAAAATCAAATGGCGGATTCGATCGGCACCACGACCTTCCCGTATTTCACCGAAGAACACGACATGTTGCGCGAAACGCTCCGCCGCTTCATTGCCGACAAAGTTCAGCCAAATGGTGATCAATGGGAAAGCGATGGCTTTGTTCCGCGTCAGATTCTGCACGACATGGGCAGTCTCGGCTTGCTCGGCATGCGCTACCCCATCGAATACGGTGGTGCCGGCCTCGACACCCTGGCCAACGCAGTCTTCGCGGAGGAGCTTGGCCGATCGAGCTTTGGAGGATTTGCGGTCACGGTTCTCGTCCACACCGACATGGCCTCGACCCACTTGTTCCATGCCGGAACGGACGCACAGAAACAACGCTGGATGCCGGGCATAACGTCCGGCGAAATCATTACTGCCGTCGCGATGACGGAATCGGCTGCAGGCTCGGACCTCGCCTCGATGCGCACAACGGCCCGTAAGACCGCTGGCGGCTACCACCTCAATGGTTCCAAGATGTTCATCACCAACGGAGTCCATGCGGACCTCTATTTCGTCGCCGCCAAAACCGGCGAGCCGGGCCGCAATCGAAATATGACGATGTTCGCCGTCGAAAAAGGCACGTCAGGTTTTACCGTTGCCAAGCAACTCGACAAGCACGGCTGGTGGTCCAGCGACACGGCCGAACTCGCCTTCGAGGACTGCTTTGTGCCGGACGATCAGGTCATCGGCGACGAAGGACGCGGTTTCTATGCGCTCGTCAGCAACCTTCAGAATGAGCGTATCGTGCTCGGCGCCCAGGCCTGCGGCGAAGCACTGAAAGCAATCGAATTGACGCTCGACTGGGTGAAACAGCGACAAGCCTTTGGCGGCCCCCTATGGGAAAAGCAGGCCATTCGCCAGCGCCTCTCGCAACGCTTGGCTCAGGTTGAGGCGGCCCGTGCTCTTGTTTTCAATACCGCCTGGCGCGATGCCAACGGCGAGCAGGTCACGAAAGAAGTATCCATGATCAAGGCGTTATGCGGCGATCTAGTCAACAAGGTAATGTATGACTGCCTGCAGTTCCATGGCGGTTCCGGCTATATGCGGGGCACACAGATTGAGCGCATGGCCCGCGATGCGCGGGTCCAATCGATCGGCGGCGGTGCGACCGAGTTGATGCTCGAAGAGATCGCCAAACGCATCTGACGGCCTGGTGACCGTTGCCAGCAAATGATGGCTTTCGCCACATTGTTTGTCGCGGCGCCCCGTTTTTGCCATGACTCGCGTGTGTTGATATCACACACGGAAAGTTGTGTGGTTGAGCGCGCAGCACCGCCTGACGTAGCGATCGGTCCGCCCACGAGCCGTTCTCGAGCGCAAAAATCGAAATGACAGCAAGATCGGCGCCTTGTGGCCGCGCCCGTTCTCCGCTGATAATCTGAGGTGCTGGAGCTCGGCAGCGGGCGCAAAGTGGCGCCATCGAGGGAGTAGTCAGGGGAATGACGTCCATTGCGATCATGAACGCGAAAGGCGGTGTCGGCAAATCGACGTTGACGATGGCGATCGCCGAAACGCTCGCCGAACACCACGGCAAATCAACGCTGATCATCGATTCAGACGGACAGATGAGCGTTTCACTGATGATGGCACGCGGTAAACTGCTCGCCGAACGTGCCGAGGCCAATCTCACGCTGGTCAATTTCCTGATCCAGAAGGTGCTCGAAGGCAAGGAGATTGACTGGCCACAATTCGTCTGCCGGGATATCTCGGACGTCGATGATATGGGCGGGTTGTTCCTCATCCAGGGGGATATGGACTTGCCGCTTCTCGAGCGGGAAATCGCTGCAACCAACCGCTTCGCCGAGCTTCGCACCGCGGCACGCGCCCTCCTCGCCGCCGCCGATCAGTACGTCGATGTTGTCCTTGTCGACTGCGCGCCTGGCATATCCGTGATGACCGAAACGTGGTTGCGCGAGTGTGACCAGCACCTCATTCCCGTCAAACCAGACTTCCTCGCGATCAGCGGCCTTGAATACCTGCGTCGCTTCCGCTCGCGCAATCCGGAGATGGGCTTCGCCGTGCAACTCGGCGTCGTCATCAACATGATGGAGCCCACCTCTCCCGAGGACCGCACGATGGCGGCCCATCTACGCGAAGACGCCGCGTTAAACTGCTTTGAAGCCTCTGTACCGTTCGCAAGCATTATTCAGCGCGCCGCACTTTTTTCGACGGAGCCTCGCTCCTATCTGGCCAAATATGCCGGCGCACCCGGGCAGGCCCTGCGCGACATCACACGTGAAATCGTCGAGCGCATATCGGATAAGCCAGCGGAACCGATCATCACGCCGGTACCGGAGGCATCCGGCACAAAAGAAGAGGAAGCAGCACCGCAGGTGCCAACGACGCCACCGCCACCACCGAATGCGACCGCTGCCGCCCGCCAGGAAGCCTAGAGCCCGCCACCACAGAGGCCCCGGGGACCTGCCCCCTTGCCAAGCCCATCGGTTTTCCCGCAAGATTGCAGGAGACAAGACCCGGCGCTGAGTGTGGCGGGTCGTTCCATGATCGGGCATCCCATGACGCAGAAAAAGAACGAGTTTCGCAGCACGGCTCCGGACCATTTCGTCCATGATGTCGGAGGTCTCGACTTTGGCCCAGTCGACATGCACGAACACGACCTGGCGCTTTGGGAGCGCCGTGTCGACGCAATGATCGTACTCCTCGCCAATAACAGAGGCGCGTTCAAAGTCGACGCTATGCGCCGCGTCATAGAAAGCTACGGCGAGCAACAGTACGATGTGACAACCTACTACGAAAAATGGTGTCGTGCGCTGCGCAACCTTCTCGTTGAACAGGGGGTGATCACCCGCGAAGAACTCGCCGCGAAGATGAACGAGTCACGTGAGGCGATGCGTGCCGCCGGACGCGAAGTGACGGATGAAGACGTCCCCTGGAACGAAGGGGTCTATGGCGAAGAGGCGAGCACCACATGAGCGCAGAAGCAGGCCCCCCACCGAAATACAAAACAGGCCAGGCGGTTCGCGTCGATGACCGCGCCCCATTGGGACACTGCCGGGC
>JBPCVZ010000301.1:0-4893 GCA_051010015.1 Hyphomicrobiaceae bacterium | reverse complement strand
AGGGCCCGGGCATCGGCAACAAACCCGGCCGCGCCATCGAAGCCGACGCAGCGCGATGCCCCCATCTTCTTGACGGAAATCAGTTCGCGGCCGTTGTTGCAGCACAGTTGCGCCACGTCCTTGCCGGTGACATCGAGCGCCTTGAGGCGCTGCAGCTCGACGTCGTCGAGGCAGCAGAAATCGGCACGGCGAACCTCATCCAGGTGGCCCGCGTGATTGTGCCGGCGATGGATCGGCGCGGCCTCGTCCCAGGCGGCGAGATTGGCGCGGATGAATGCGCGTTTTTCCTGCGACGTGACCATGGCGGGCTCATGTTGGTTGCAATCGGAGAAGAGGCGGAGTCATTATCATTTTGAGCTGCGACAACCAATGGCGGTTTTGGCTCGGATCGCCAATCAGCCGCAAAGTGTGCAAAGTCACGCCATATGGTGCTGTTGCGGCCGCGCTGCGCGCGCGGCCGTTCGGCGTCGGGGAACGCGGGTTTGGCTCCCGATAAGTTGTAGGTTTGGAGCGAAGCAGGCGGGCACGGGACCGCGTAACACACGGAGGACGTGTTGCCTTCCGCGGATAAGGAACTGGTCGCGTTTGTCGGTCGTGCGCTCGATCGCGGGATCGCGCGCGACGAGATCGAGGCGGCCCTGGTTGAAGCCGGCTGGCCGTCGAGCGAAGTGCGCGCGGCACTGGATGCCTACGCGCCCGTCAGCCTGGCGATGGCCGTGCCACGGCCGCGGCCTTCGGTGTCGGCGCGCGATGCGTTTTTCTACCTGCTGCTGTTCCTGACGCTGGGCCTGAGCGCGTTCTTCCTGGGCGGGCTGTTTTTCGAGGTTGTCGACCGTTTCGTGCCGGACCCGTTGCGCCCGACCTACCGGCGCGGATCGGACAGCTGGCTGCGCTGGTGTATCTCGATGCTCGTCGTTGCGTTTCCGATCCACCTGCTGGTGGCGCGGCGCGTCGCGGGCGATATCGCGGGCGACCCGGCCAAGCGCGCATCCGCTGCCCGCAAGTGGCTGACCCACATCGCGCTGCTGATCGCCGCCTTGGTCTTGATCGGTGATCTGGTGGCACTCGTCTTCAACTTCCTGCAAGGCGACCTCACGCTGCGGGTCGCGTTGAAGATTGCCATCATCGCGCTCATCGCCATGCCAATCTTCGCCTACTACTACCGCTCGGTGTCAGATGAAGCAGAACATTCCTCGGCCTCTGGCTGAAGCCCTGAGAGGCGATACGCTGTTTGTCGGTGTCGCCGCATTGATGGTGGTGACCGGAATCGTCCTGGCGCTGACGCTTGTCCGCAGCCCGTGGCAGGAACGGGCGTGGCGCGCGGATACCAGCCGCATCAAGCATCTCGAGCGCCTCGCCAACATGATCGACTGCTATCGTCTGCGGCGCGGTGCGCTGCCCGGCACGCTCAACGATTTGATCGGGTTTCAGTCCGACAAGCCGAACCAGGGGACGATCTGCCGGAGCGTCAAGCCGATCTTCGACGCAAAGAGCCTCGACCAGATGTGCCAGGGTTGCGGGTATCGCGGGCTGGCAGCCGATCGCTATGAGATCTGCGCTGATTTCGAGGCCGACATGTCCGACGTCGAGTTCGGGCGCGGCCGGTCCACGCGGGAGCGGGTGCCGGGGACCCGGGACTGGGGGCACAAGCCCGGGCGTACCTGCTTCAAGCTCGCGCCCAAGGCTTAAACCCCTACCGAGATAGGCCGGTTTACCCTCCGATGACGCCGGCAACGGAAATCAGTTCCTCCGGCGCGAGGCCGCCGTGGTGGCCGTGAAACGCGTTTTCGACGATGCCGGGCTCGCGCCACCACACGAAATGCTCGGCGCGCGGCAGCACCAGGATGTCACCGAGCCGGCGGCGCAACTCGTCGCCGACCGGTGCTTCGCCGAACAAGCCGGCGGCAAGCGCGTCGTCGACCGTCAGCGCCTCGGCCATGCCGGCAAGGCCGTTGCGCAACGTGCCGAGGACGTCGGCACGGCGCTCCGGTTTGACGTGCAGGAACATGTCGCGCGGGGCGCCGTTGGGCCAGATCGTCTGTCCCTTATCGGTCACGGCGAGGCAATCGGCGAGTTCCGGAAAGTGCTCGTTGACGTAGAACGTGTCGGCGGCATCGATGCCGACCTGGCCGTGATCGGCAGTAAACAGAAAGAGCGTGTCGGGATCGTCGAGGGCGGGGAGCAGCGCGTCGAGGGTGGCCCAGAAGGCGGTGACTTCGGCTTCGTGCACGGGTGAATTGGGGCCGAAATAGTGGGCCGCGGTGTCGAGTCCGGCCCAGTAGAGATTGATCAGCGCCTTATCCGGTTTGGTCTCGAGCACGTCGCGCAGGTTGACGAGGGCTTCCGGCAGGGTGCGGTGCGGGATCACCTCGGCGCCGGCCGAGGCAATCGAATTGTAGGGCGAAAAGGCATAGTTGCCGTGCGCGAGCTGGATCGACCGGGCACCGTGGCGGGCAAGGCGCTGGTGCATGGTTTCGTGGACGCTGAGCATCTTGGCGACGTCGTAGCCCTTCTGGCTGCACGGCTGGGCGCGCGTGCCGAGGGTCGCGAAGGCGAGCGACTGGATCGTTTCGCCGTAGGCCGGCACGTACATGTTCCATTCGTAGACGCTGTGGCGGGCGGGCAGTGTGCCGAGGTTGAGCGTCGACACCGAGGCGGATGTGGTCGAGGGGAACAGCGCCGAGATCGGTGTCAGGACGCCGTCGTCGATGACGCGGCGCATCACGCGCGAGCGCTCGGCATGGCGCTGCCAGAAGTGCCAGCCGAAGCTGTCGATGAAGATCAGCACGATGCGCTTCGGTTTGGGGTAGGTGCCGCCAAAGCAATCGGCCGGCAGCAGTGGGCCGGTCGCTTCGCCGGTCAGCAGATAGTGGAAGGTGGCGGGCAGATTGGCGAAGGTGTAGTCGGCGTAGATCGGTTTGAGGAGATGGTCGCCGAACGGCTCGAAGCGCGCCAATGTGTGGTCGTTGATCATGCCTGGCCCATCTGGTTGCGGCGAGTCGTCCGGGCGCAGGGTAATGCGATTGCGAGGGTGAGGGAAGCGGGTGGGGGTGGCCTCGCGAGCCTGACCGGACGCCGGCGCAGGCATGTGCCACGGCTTTCCGGTTAGGATTCGCAGCCTAGCACCGCAAACGTTTCGTCGCGACGCTGGTGAGGGGCGGCCCGATGACGCGCTGGCCATTGACGAGGGGGCTGGCACGGCCTTGCGTCTGTCATCATAGCGACCGCGGACTTGGGCCAAACCACCTGCTGCGTTTACAATTCACAGCTGCGATGGATTGCGGTGGTGATGTTGCGCACGCATATGTTGCGGTAGGTTGTCGGGCCGACCCCTCGATGGACCCGTGCCGCAAGGAACGCGTTTGACAACGTCGAATGATACAACCAGCGACAGCGCCACCGCGCTCGATCGCCGCCTGATGGCCGGCGCGATCGCGCTTGCCCGGCGCGGGCTCGGGCGCACGGCACCCAATCCGGCGGTCGGCGCGGTGGTCTATCGCCCCGACCTCGGCGAGATCGTCGGGCGCGGCTGGACGCAGCCCGGCGGACGGCCGCACGCCGAGCCCGAAGCGCTGGCACGGGCCGGCGATCGGGCCAAGGGCGCGACGCTTTATGTGACGCTCGAGCCGTGCGCGCATCATGGCCGCACGCCGCCGTGTACGGAGGCGATCATCGCAGCCGGCATCAGACGGGTGGTGCATGGCATCGCCGATCCCGATCCGCGGGTTGCCGGCCAGGGGCTGCGCCAGCTCCGCGCCGCCGGCATCGATGCCGAGACCAGCGTGCTCTGGGACGCGGCGCACTACGTCACGCTCGGCCACGTCTTGCGGGTGAGCCAGCGCCGGCCGTTCGTGCAGATCAAGATCGCGGTCGATGCCGACGGCAACGTGCCGACCGGCAAGGATGGGGCGCCGGTCTGGGCGACGGGGACGCAGGCGCGCGCGCGCGGCCATTTGATGCGCGCCGAAGCCGACGCCATACTGGTCGGACGTGGCACGGCGATGACGGATAATCCGTCGCTCGATTGTCGCTTGCCGGGCCTCGGTGATCTGTCGCCATTGCGCGTCGTCGTTTCCGGATCGGGCCGGCTCGACGGCGGACTGCGCCTGTTTGCCAGCGATGGCCGGCCGCCGCCGCTGGTGTTTGTCGGCCGGCAGGCCGCCACCGCCGATGTCGCGGCGCTCGAGGGTTGGGGCGCGGACGTCCAGGTGATCGGCGATGTCGCCGGCAGCTTGTGGATCCCGGCCGTGCTCGAAGCGCTGGTCGAGCGTGGTATAACGCGTCTGCTGGTCGAAGGTGGGCCGGCGGTGTGGCATGCCTTTGATCGCGCCGGCATGGTCGACGAGGTCGTTATGTTTCGCGGTGGGCTCGGCGGCCTGGGCGGTTTGGGCGGCATGCCGCATTTCGATGCGGTCGCGGCAAAGCAGATGCTGGCGCGGTACGTGTCGCAGTCACCGCTGGTGCTGCACGGGCGCGGACGGGCCGGCGATGACGATGTGGTGACGTGGCGCCGGCCGAGCGTCGCGCAATGGGGCGAACGCCCGGGACAGTGATCCCGGGCCGTGAGCCAGGACGAAGCGATTGGATTGGACAGGGCGATGTTTACAGGTCTCATCACCGATGTCGGGGAACTGGCGGATCGCGACGGCGGCAGGTTCCGCATACGCTCGCGTTATCCGGCTGCGGATATCGCGATCGGCGCCTCGATCGCGTGTGGCGGCTGCTGCCTGACGGCGACGGCGATCGAGGCCGACGCGATGGGATCACTGTTCACCGTCGATGTGTCGAACGAGACGCTGTCGAAAACCACGCTCGGCGACTGGCAGCCCGGCCAGCAGATCAATCTTGAACGGTCGCTGACGGCGGGCGGCGAACTGGGCGGTCATGTCGTCA
>JBPCVZ010000300.1:0-11794 GCA_051010015.1 Hyphomicrobiaceae bacterium | reverse complement strand
ATCGCCGCCACGTTCAGCGCGGCATTGCGACCGGCGATGCGCCCTGACACGAATGCCCAGCCGAGATGATGGCCATGGCCTTCGAGGATGAGGCCGCCCTGGCCGGTTGAGCCGGCTGCGTAGAGGCCGGCAATCGCTTGGTCGTCGCGGCCGATCACTTCGAGATTTTCGCTGACCTTGAGGCCGCCGTCGGTGAAGACAACATAGCTGCGCACGGGGCCGAGCGCGACGTAGGGCCCGGCACCGAGCGGTGGGATGCCCGCCGCCGTGTCGCGCCGCGTCGTCTCGGCGACCGAGGCGGCGAGTTTTTCAGGTGCCATCGAGAGCCGCTGGGCGAGACCGGCGATGTCATCGAAGCGGTGAAAAATGTCGGGACGATTGCGGTGGTAGTCGTCGAGATGGGCATAGGCAATGCCCGGTGCCGTCGAAATGTAGTTGGGCCAGCTGCGGAAGCTTTCAGCGATCGCGTTATCGAGAAGGATGTAGGCAACGCCGTCCGGTTGATGCGGCACCTGCGGGCCGGGATCGGCGCGTTCGTCACAAAAGCGTTCGCCGCGGCTGTTGACGAGGATCGCGCCGGCCTTGAACAGGTTCGGTGACGGCCCGAGCGCGGTGGTCAGAAATCCCATCGCGAAAGGACGCTGGACGGCGGACGGCAGATTGTCCATCGACCATTTGAGAAGGCGCGCCAGGGTGCGGTTGGGCGGCAGGCGGCGCACGAAGCTTTCACGCGTCGGTGGAATGAAACGCATCGTCGGCCCGCGCAGGATATCACCATTGATGACCGCGCCACCGGCCGCGAGACCAAGTTGTATGGCAGCCCCGTTGGCGGTCGGGTTGACGGCTTCGAGCGCCGCCGCCTCGTCCGAGGCGAATTGCGCCTTGAGTTCGGCGCTGGCGCTGTAATCGCCGCCGGCCAGGACGACGCCGCCGCGCACGACGAGGCGCTGCTTGACGCCGTATGGTGCGAGCAGTTCGATGCCGCAAACGCGTCCCCCCTCGATGACAAGATCGGTGACCAGCGTTGCCAGACGCAACTCGACACCGGCCCGCCGGCAGGCGCGGCCGAGCATCTCGGGAAAGGCGCGCGAATTGGGCAGCACATTATGCATGCGCGGCAGGCGATGCGGCTGTTCCTCGTTGGGGCCAACGAAGATCAGGCCATGCCCTTCGAGCCAGCGCATCATCTCGGTGGTGTTGTCGACAAGCATGCGGCGCAGGGCCCGGTTGTCACGATTGGCCTTGGCACCGGCAAGGACTTCGAGGTCTTCGAAGTGCGCATCGGGATGATCGACGATGCCGCGTGCGCGCTGCTGCGGCGTGTTGGTGGCGGAGATCGAGCCGACCGACCACGCGGTGCTGCCACCGAGTGCCGCTTCCTTCTCGATGAGAATGACACGACGGCCGAGATGCGCCGCCTCGATGGCCGCCGCCATGCCCGCGCCGCCGCCGCCGACGATCGCGACGTCACAGTCCTGGCTGGCATGATCCGACCGCTGCGTCATGATCTTCAATCGGTTGAGCGCAGCTTGCCGGTGATCGGCTTGAAGATGTCGAGGCCGGCGGCGGCAAGTGCGGCGTGATCCTCGGCCACGGCCAGCGTGAAGAAACCGCGCTTGGGAATGTTTTGGTCGAGTCCGATGCTATTCAGCCAGACCGCACGCTCACCGAACGCGGCCGGCGATTTCGCGGCATCGTCGACGAGCACCAGTTTCTCATCCGGGCCGACTTCCGGCATCGCATCGCAGCCGTCGTACAGATTGCGCGACCAGTTGGTCATGATATCACGCCAGGCCCCCGTGCCGGACGGGCCGCCGACGGTGCGATAGGACTGCCCCTCGAACAGCTCCGGACCGACGACATCGTGAACGGCTAGGAACGGTGCCGCGCGTGGCGTCACCGCCTCGAAGCGTTGCGAGGCATAGTAGCCATCGACGGTTAGCAGTTTCTCGATGTGGCTGAGATACCAGTCATGCCACTCGGCCAGGCGCGAGCGGTCCGGCATCTCCATTTCAACCATGTAAAGCATCCGCGCTGCCTCCTATTGCGCCGCCTAACGGTAGGCGTTCTCGCAATCGAGGCAAGCGCTGATTGAGCCGCATCGAGCAATATCGTGGGGATGTTGCCGTATACGCCTTATGCTCCGGCCAATGATTGTCAGACATTCAGGCGGATAGCGACCCGCTACTCGGCGGCTTGCGCGACGTCCTGCTCGTCGTAGACGACGTTGTATTGGCGATCCATCGTGATCGGCATTTCATAAAACGTGAGTTGCGGCGGATGGTTGTATTTTTCGGTCATGTACGCCGTCCATTCCGGCGAATACGCTTTCTCTGCCGCTTCACGCGATTCCCACAGGTAGACGCCGCCGCCAAGGCCGTCCTGATAGAGAACGTTTTTGCGCAGCAGTCCTTCCGTGGCCATGTAGCGGGGAATCGAGTCGCGAAACATTTGAACGGCGGTTTGGCGATCGGTGCCTTCCGGCAGGCCGTAGGTCACAACGGTTAGAACCTGGGTCATGCAGTTCACTCCTTCATGTTCCACTCGCCGGCCCCTGCAAGATATGCTGGCCGAGACTGCGGATCGACAAGCCGACGCCATCCCGCACGAGTGTAGGCCGCAGACCCGTCTCCGTCCAATCGAATCGGCACGCCGCCGGGTGTTGTCAGACCGCGCGCCGGCGTGTGTCGACCGATCGCGCTTCTAGGATCCGCGCCGAGCAAATTGTCTGAAAAAGTCTTTGACGGTGGATGAAGAATTCCCGCGGGCATCAATGCCCGACCGGCGCCATGACGGCACGAAGATTACGGTCGGTACAGTGAAGAAATGGGTTCCAAGCAGACCTCCCTCTTATTGTCTGCTTGGAACTCTAACGCCGCGAGGGCACGCGGCTTTCGGTGACGCGCGAGGAATCGTCTCCGTACGCTCACTCTGCCTACTGCATCATGAACAAATCTTGACTTTAGAATTAAAATGTACGGCGCTGCGCCAAGTTATCCTCAGGAAGACTATGATTTGCCGGCGACGGCAACAGGATTGGAGCGACACGTAACGAGATGGGCAACAAAGTGATTTGTACCGGCGGCGCCGGACGGCTGGGTCAATTCGTGGCACGACGGCTGGCGCCAAAATGCACGCTGACGATCGTCGATCTCGTCAAGCCACAGGACGACGACCTGGACAGCGTGCCGTTCATCAACGCCGATATTCGCGATCTCGACGCCCTGCGCAAAGCGTTCGCGGGACACGATGCGCTGGTTCATCTGGCCGCGATCCCCAACCCACGTACGGCACCGGCCGATGTCACGTTCGCAACCAATGTGCAGGGTGCCTGGTCCGTCCTGCAGGCCGCCGAAGACGTCGGCGTCAAGCGCGTCGTGGTGGCATCGAGCGACAGCGTCTTCGGCCTCTCGTACAATCCGCCGGACTGGCCGCCGCAGTTCCTGCCCGTCGATGAAACGCATCCCGTGCGCCCGACCGAATTCTATTCGCTGAGCAAGCACGTCACCGAGACGATCGCGGAAAGCTTCGCAGCCCGGGCTAAGCTCGAGGTGATCGTGCTGCGACCCGTGCACGTCGTCTTTCCGCCGGAATACCCGGAACTGGAGGAACGCGGCAGCGATCCGCAGAACTATCATTTCTGGACGTTCGTTGCGCCGGAGGATGTCGCCCAGGCATTCGACCTGGCGCTGCAGGTCGAATACCAGGGCTATGAGGTGTTCACGATCTCCGGCGCCGACGGGCTCAACACGCAGCCAACGCTGGAAATGGCGAAACAGCGATGGGGCACGCTGCCGGAAGTGCGCGATCCCGCGTTGTACGCGGCCAATCCTTGTGCTTCAGTGATGGACATATCGCGGGCACGGCGCCGCCTCGGCTATGCCCCGCAGGTCACTTGGCGCCAGATGATCGGGCGCGACCGCTAGGCTGCATTATACCAAAGTCTAATGGAGCGACGCAGGAATTGTCCGAATAGCGAAAATGCGACCATTCCTTGGCCGAAATGCTGCGATGTTGGTCTAGGAACCAAGCCGGATAGCGGCTAGGTTGTCTCATCCGTGACAACAAGGTTTCTCATTTTGATTGCTCGGACGACAACAGACAATAAGGACTCGAAGGGAGAGCCAATGAAAAAACTCGTTACGGCTGCCGTTGCAGCCGCCGCCGTCACCTTGACGGCCATCACGCCAACGGTTGCTGCCGAAAAGGTCAACGTTGCGTTCTTCTTGGAATGGGCCACGCCGAACCAGATCGCCAAGGTCAACAAGACCTACGACAAGGCGATGGGCGTCAAGGTCAACTGGACCGACTTCAAGACCGGCGTTGCAATGACCGAAGCGATGCTCGCAGGCGACATCGATATCGCGTTTTCGCAAGGCCTCGCGCCATTCGTCACCGCCATCCAGCAGGGCGCCCCGCTGAAGATGGTCGGCATCGCCGTCGTTTATGAAGCCAACGACTGCTTCGTCAAGAACGGCCTCGGGATCGATTCGTCGAACGCATCCGAACTCGAAGGCAAGACGGTCGCCGTACCGCTCAACACGATGGCAGATTTCGCCTTCCGCAAGTACATGGCGCACCTCAAAGTCGACATCTCGAAGATGAAGATCGTCGACCAGGCACCAGCTGATGGCGCCAAGTCGCTGGCCGACGGTGCCGTGCAAATGGCCTGCATCTTCGGTGGCGCCTCGTCAAAGGCAGCGGGCGAAGTCGGCACGCCGATCATGAACAAGCAGCAAAAGGTCGATGCCGGAATCGGATCATTCGACGTGATTTCCGTGACCGAGAAATTCGCGACGGCGAACCCCGAACTGGTCAAATCCTTCCTGGAAGTCACCGAGGAAGCCAACGCTGCCTGGAAGGCAACGCCGGAGCAGATTGCAATCGTCGCCAAGGATGCCGGCATGAAGGTGCCGACGGCGAAGAAGCAGGTCGCGGACTTCATCTTCCCGACCGCCAAGGAACAGCTTGCGAAATACTTCAACAAGGGCGGCATTGCCGCATCAGCTGCCGCATCACTGGGCCTGGTCTTCAAGGGCGACTCGGATGGCAAGAAGATCGCCAAGACCATTGATGGGTCGTTCCTCGAATAAACCAATCGCGATACTGGAGAAGGCGCCAAAATCGGCGCCTTCTTCGCATTCCAACAACGATCGCATTCGCCACCCGCGGGCGTTCGGCCCCGACGCCGTTTCTATCCTGCAACGGATCAAGCATTGATAGTCTCGAGCTGTTGATTTCGGCCTTGCGCTTGCCGTCAAACCCGTCAGCATGTTCGAACGAACAAGCAATTGAGCAAAGTGCGCCATGGCAGACCTCGTTTGCAAAGACCTGTGCATGACGTTTACCAACCCGCAAACCGGTGCGGCCGTTGAGGCGTTAAAGAACATCAATTTCACGCTCAAGCAGGGCGAACTCCTCTCCGTCCTCGGCCCCTCCGGTTGCGGAAAGACGACGCTGCTCAACCTGCTGGCCGGCTTCTTGAACGCGAGCACCGGCTTGGCGACGATCGGCGACAAAGTGATCGATGCACCGGGCGTCGAGCGCGGCATGGTCTTCCAGCAGGGCGCGCTGTTCGAATGGCTGCCGGTGTCGAAGAACGTCGACTTCGGCCTGCGCATGAAGAAAACCGATCCGGAAGAGAGCAAGGCGCTCGTCGAGAAGTGGCTCGACATCGTCGGGCTGCAAGGATTGGTGATACACCGACCTATCAGCTGTCCGGCGGCATGCAGCAGCGCGTGGCGCTGGCCCGCTGCCTGGTCAACGATCCGGACGTGATCCTGATGGACGAACCGCTCGGCGCGCTCGACGCGCTGACGCGTGAAAAGATGCAATCGCTGGTCCTCGAGCTTTGGAAAGAGACCGGCAAGACGATCATGATCATCACCCACTCCGTCGAGGAAGCGCTGCTGCTCGGTGAGCGGCTGTTCGTGATGGCGCCGCGACCGGGCCGGGTCCACAAGGAATACCGCCTGCCGTTTGCCGAGCGCGGTTTGACCGAGTCCCTGCGCGACGTCAAACAGGACAAGCACTTTTCGGAAGTGCGTGAGGAAATCCTCACGATGATCTGGAATATGGAAGAAGAGATTATGGGCCGTGTTTGAGTGGTTATCCGACAACCGCGCGTCGTTTGCCGCGGTCCTCATCATCCTCCTGGTGGCGATGTTCATTGCCTCGATTGTCATAGGCCGCCGACAGGCGGTGTTGACCGCCAAGGATGAAGTGTTCGGCGATCCCGAGCGCACCAAGGGCGGCTGGTATTGGGCCGTATGCGGTGTCGCAACGCTGATGCTGATCTGGTTCTATTTCTCGTGGGGTGTCGGGCGCGCGTACTTCCCCAAGGCGGCCAACGAGATGTGCCAGGTCGCCAAGCTCGAAGAGGTGCTGTCGCCGGTCAAGGCGGCGCTGCCGCTCGGATCGCGCTACTATAAATCGACGCTGCTGGTCTCGCGCAACTCGACGCAGCTGAAGGCGCTGCGCGGTGAAATGCCGAAGGGCGTCTTCTCACCGGCGGAAGAAAAAGAGCTGAACGAGCAGATCAATTTGATGCTGCAGCTGATCGCGAACGGCTCCAATCCAGCCAACCTCTCTCAGAAATCAAAAGACCAGCTCAACGAACTGTCCGGCAAACTGAAAAGTCTCAGTGACAAGTTGAGAGCCGGCCCGCAGGGGCTCAAGCCGACCGCCGAAGCCCTCGCCCAGCCCAAATGGGGCACCACGTTCATTGAAATTCCATTGCTGCCGGAAACCAGCAAAGGCGTGCTGTTCGACAACGTCGCGACCGAAGCAGGTGATGTCACCAAGCTGTTCTACCGGATCCGGAACCATCCACCAGCTAACGCGAAAATCATCGCCGACCTCAAAGTTCGCATCGAAGCGGTGAAGGACGCCACCGAAGCGGGCAAGTTCGACGACAAGACCACATCGGCGCGCAATGACTACACCAAGGCGGTGCAACGCATCTTCCGGCGTCTCGACGACGGCACGATCTTCCCGGCCAAGTCGTTGGAAGGCGTCAGCAAGGCGGTCGCCAACCTCGATGACGCGAAGGACGACGCGCGTGGCAGCCTCGGCATTGTCGAGACGCTGTTCTTTCCAGGCCAGGGCGTCGTCAAGTCCCGCACCCAGTGCACCGAACAGGGCTCGGCGCGCTGGCTGCCCAAGCCGACCGACGTGGTGGCGACCTTCGTCCAGCTTGCCAATCCCGATCTCGACAGTGGCGGCGGCTACAAGGGCGTCGTCCTGCTGTGGTGGAAATGGCTGCCGATCGCCGATGTCGTCGGCTTCTTCCTGCCGGACTGGCTCGCCGACATCTGGCCGGGCGACTACGCGCGCCACGACAGCGAAGGCAACATAACGCCGAACCTCAAGGACAACCTGCTATCGCTGGTGCAGGGCGAGGTCTACCTCGGTTCGATCCCGATGTTCGACGGCCATATCTGGGATTCGCTGTTCCGGGTCCTGGTCGCGCTCGGGCTCGGCATTCTTCTCGGCGTGCCACTCGGGCTGTTCATGGGCGTGTCGCGCTTCTTCAAGTCGTTCTTCGACCCGTTGATCGAGCTTTACCGGCCGGTGCCACCGCTGGCATGGGCCCCATTGATCCTGACGATTTTCGGCATCACCGATGACGGCAAGATCTTCCTGCTCTTCATGGTCGCGTTCGCGATCATGGTGATCTCGGCACGGACCGGGGCATCGGGCACGCAGCTCACGAAAATACGCGCATCGCATTCGCTCGGGGCATCGACGAGCCAGATCATGTGGAACGTCATCCTGCCCAACGCCCTGCCCGAGATTCTGACCGGCATCCGGATTGCCATCGGCGTATGCTGGGGCACCTTGGTTGCCGCTGAAATCCTCGCCGGCACAACCGGCATCGGCTTCATCGAGAACATCGCGCGGACGGTGTCGAACTACGAGCTGATCTGGGTGACCATCCTGATCATGGGCATCCTCGGCCTGGTCTTCGACCTGATCATGCGATGGGTGATCGAAAAGACCATCCCATGGCGTGGCAAAGGATAGGGCGCGGCAAGGGATAGGGTGCGCCGAGTGTTAGGCCGCGGCGAGGCGCGTGGCGGCGCGATCGTTTGAGCGCGGCGCGTGGTTTGCGCTATCGTGTCATCAGTCGCAATCAAGCCGAGGTCGTCCATGTTCACTGATCAAGTCGCCATCGTCACCGGTGCAGCATCCGGCATAGGCGCGGCAACGGCACACCTGATGGCCGCGCGCGGCGCAACCGTGGTGCTCGTCGACCGCAACCTCGACGGGCTCAAGCGCACCGCCGTCATGGTCAAGGAAGCGGGCAGCGTCGCACAAATCCATCAATCGGACGTGACCAGTGAAAGCGAGGCCGCAGAGATCGCGGCAGCGGTGGCCAACGATCTCGGCCGCATCGACGTGCTCGCGACGTGCGCCGGCATTGCCATTCCCGGCGGCAAGACGGTGCTGACGCATTCGAGCGAGGATTGGCATCGTGCCTACCAGGTCAACGTGATGGGCACGGTGCATTGGATGAAGGCGGCGCTGCCGACGATGATTGCGGCGGGTGGTGGCGCGATCGTCACCGTCGCCTCGCAGCTCGCGTTCAACAGCGGCGGCGGCGCGGCAGCGTATATCGCGAGCAAGGGCGCAATCGTGTCGCTGACCAAGACCAGCGCGGTCGATTTCGCCAAGGATGGCGTGCGCATCAATGCGGTCGCGCCGGCAGTGATCGACACGGCGATGTCACGGGCGTCGCGTGACAGCGCACCGGACCCGGCCGCGATGCAGGCCTGGCGGCTGGCGCGCCACCCGGTCGGCCGCGTTGGCGAGGCCGACGAGGTCGCCAAGGCGATCTGCTATCTCGCGAGCGACGAGGCGAGCTTCGTGACCGGCACCGTATTGATGGTCGACGGCGGCTGGACGGCGGCTTGAGGCAATCAACGTCTTTAGTACTCCGCACGCAGTTCGGAAGCATCGGATCGTTCGCTGCGGGTTGCCTCGGTCGCCGCTGTGAGGTCGTCGAGGTAGGCCGGCATCGAGGCGACGTGCAGCATCGACATCATGCGGTGCAGCGCCTTCGGCTCCTGCAGCAGGCCCGGCACCCAGCCCTTGTCGCGCATGTGCTCGGCGACGCGGAAGATGTCGAGGCCGTCGCCGCCGATCGCAACGATCGACAGTTCCGGCCGGCCGAGCACCGTCAGGCCGGGAATATCGGCGACACCGGCGCGGAGCTGTTCGATGCCGGTCAGGAGCTGGTCGGCGATCGCGGTGTAGCCGTCGCGGCCGAGGTGCTGGAACAGCGCCCAGGCGCCGGCGATGGCACCGCCCGCGCGCGTGCCGACGATGGTCGTCGTCGCAAACCGTCCGTTGGGCCAATCGTGGAACTCGAAGCCGTGGTGGCCGGCGTATTGCGGGGCGCTGTAGAAGAGCGTCGATATCGGTTTTGGCGCATAACCGAACTTGTGCAGGTCGGCCGACATCGAACAGACGCCGGCGACGCCGAGGTCGAAGGCCGGGATGGCACGGCCACTGGCTGTCGCGAACGGCGCGAAGTAGCCCCCAACGCAGGCATCGACGTGCAGCCAGGTATCGTGGCGCCGCGCGATGTCGGCGAGCGCCTCGATTGGATCGAACACGCCGAACGGAAAACACGGCGCCGAGCCGACCAGCATGATGGTATCGTCGTCGATCGCCGCTGCCATGGCGGCGACATCGCCGCGAAAATCCTCGGCAACAGGCACGCGACGGACCTCGAGATCCATCAACCGGGCCGCCTTGTCGAACGCCGGATGGCCCGAGACGGGAATGACGATATTGCCGCGATGGGAGTCATCGCCGCGCCGCGCACGATTGTAGTCGCGGCAGGTCTGCACCGCCTGGATGATGCTCTCGCTGCCGCCGGTGGTGACGAACCCGTTGGCATCGGCGGGCGCATGGAATAGATCGAGCGCCATGGCGATGATCTCGTCCTCCATGCGCTGCAGGCTCGGAAAGGCGCGGGCGCGACCGAGCGCGTTCTCGGTGAAATACTTGAAGAAGGCGTCCCGCGCGATGTCGCTCGCGGCGTCGGAGCCCTTGAAGACGAACAGCGGCACGCGGCCACCCTGCCAATCCGCGTCATCGGCCTTCATGGCATCGAGCATGCGCAGCACCTCGGCCTGGTCCTGGCCCTGTTCGGGAAACCTCATATGCATGGCTGCGCTCCGTTCTGTGCCAACAAGGTTCAAGTATAGCGAGACACCGGCGCCACACCAGCGGCGACGCCGATTGACCTCATGCTTAATGAGAACCTGTCCGCAGCGCCGATGATCGGCGAATTACGCCGGCTGCGGCAGCAAACGGGTTTTTCCCGGCGTCAGACGGCGTGAGGCACTGCAACGCCTCTGACCAGGCGTTTCGGGATTGGCGAGCGCACTTGTTTGTGAACGGCCCGCCCCCACATATTCTCGGCACGGCGCCGCGCTTGGACTACACTTGGGCGCAGAAGTGAGCAAAGGCGACAGCATGCAGGATATCCCTGATCCCCTACCCGATCTGGCGCACCATGAAGGCTATCGCCTCAAGGTGACGACACACCCGAAGCGCATGCGCGCGATCTTCAACGGCAAAACGATCGCCGACAGCGCCCATGTGCTCGTCATGCGCGAAACCAACTATCCGCCCGTCTACTATTTCCCGCGCGACGACGTCGCCATGAACCATTTGCAGCCCGTCGAACACCTGACCCACTGCCCCTTCAAGGGAGACGCGCGCTACTGGTCGCTGAACGTCGAAGATCGACTGGCGCAGAACGCAGCCTGGAGTTACCCCGAACCCTATGACGAAGCCGCCGTCGTCAAGGATCATATCGCCTTCTACTGGGATGAAATCGATGCTTGGCTCGAGGATGGCGAGCCGATGGCTGCGCCGGAACGATCCGCCGAAACGGACGCCAATCCCTTGATTGCCTGGTTGCTCGAAAAGGCCTGGCAGCCGCAGTCGATCCCGGAACTGCTCAGGGCCATGTCGAAAGCCATGATGGAAGCCGGTTTTCCGGTGTGGCGCACGCGCCTGTTGATCCAGACGCTCAATCCGCTGCTGTTCGCGCACGGCTATACCTGGCAGCGCGACGTCGAAGAGATCGAAGAGTTCCAGGCAACGCACGCCGGGCGCAACTCGCCGCAATACCAGGACAGCCCGTTCGCCGCGATCATCAAAGGCGAAGGCGGCATCAGGCGGCGCCTGGAAGGTGACAATGCGCGGCTCGATTTTCCTATTCTGACCGAGTTGGTCGAAGAGGGCGCCACCGACTATGTCGCGGTGCCGATGCGGTTTTCCGATGGCCAGATCAACATCCTCGTACTGGTCTCGGATGCACCGGGCGGTTTCCGCACCGATCAGCTGAGCCACCTCTACCAGATCCTCGCCAATCTCAGCCGCCTGCTCGAAGCCCATGCCCAGCGCAACTCGTCGCGTTCGCTGCTGCAGACCTATCTCGGCCAGGATGCCGGCGGCATGGTCATGGAGGGGCTGGTCAAGCGCGGCGATGCCGAAGAGGTCGATGCCATTATCCTGATGTCGGACTTGCGCGACTCGACCCAGCTCGCCGAGTCTCTCACCAAGGACGACTACCTCGCAGCGCTCAACGACTACTACGACTGTGTCGCCGGCGCCGTCATCGACAATGGTGGCGACGTCCTGAAATTCATCGGCGATGCGGTCCTCGCGATCTTTCCGATCGACAACCACGCGAACGTCGACGCATCAGCCCATGATCACGCGTTTGCCGCGCTCGCCGATGCCAATCAACGCATCGCCGTGATCAACGCGG
>JBPCVZ010000299.1:0-3602 GCA_051010015.1 Hyphomicrobiaceae bacterium | reverse complement strand
GTACGTCTTCGACTACCACGACGGGGACGTCTACTGGTGCACGGCCGATGTCGGCTGGGTCACCGGCCACAGCTACATTCTCTACGGGCCCCTCGCCAACGGCGCCACCACACTAATGTTCGAGGGCGTGCCCAACTATCCGACCGCATCGCGCTTCTGGCACGTCGTCGACAAGTGGCAGGTCAACACCTTCTACACCGCGCCGACCGCGATCCGCGCCCTGATGGGAGCCGGCGACGACTTCGTCAAGCGCACCGACCGCTCGTCTCTGCGCCTGCTCGGCTCGGTCGGTGAGCCGATCAACCCGGAAGCCTGGGAGTGGTACCACGAGATCGTCGGCGAGAGCCGCTGCCCGATCGTCGACACTTGGTGGCAGACGGAAACCGGCGGCATCATGATCACGCCGCTGCCCGGCGCCACCAAGCTCAAGCCGGGTTCTGCGACACGGGCGTTCTTCGGCATCAAGCCGGCACTCGTCGACGACCAGGGCAAGACGCTCGACGGCGCGACGTCCGGCAACCTGATCATCACCGACAGCTGGCCCGGCCAGATGCGCACGATCTACGGCGATCACGAGCGCTTCATTCAGACCTACTTCTCGACCTATCCGGGCAACTACTTCACCGGCGACGGCTGCCGCCGCGATGAAGACGGCTACTACTGGATCACCGGCCGCGTCGACGACGTCATCAACGTCTCGGGCCATCGCATGGGCACCGCCGAGGTCGAATCCGCACTCGTCGCCCACGAAAAGGTCGCCGAGGCCGCCGTCGTCGGCTACCCGCACGACATCAAGGGCCAGGGCATCTACTGCTACGTCACGTTGATGGCCGGCGAAGCGGGCGACGACGGCCTGTCGAAGGAACTGCGCAACTGGGTACGCACGGAGATCGGCCCGATCGCCTCGCCCGACCTCATCCAGTTCGCCCCCGGCCTGCCGAAAACACGTTCCGGCAAGATCATGCGCCGCATCCTGCGCAAGATCGCCGAAGACGATTTCTCCAACCTCGGTGATACGTCGACACTGGCCGAGCCGGCCGTCGTCGAGGATCTCATCGCCAACCGCCAGAACCGGGCCGACTGACCGCCATCCCGGATCAACCGACCCCAATGCGGAAACCGGCCCCTTGGCCGGTTTCTTTGCGCTCGGCAGGCAAATGATGCCTAAATGTTGGGCGTGCAATCGCACATCCGCGGCGTATGCAGGGGGCTGTTTTGGCCCAGCAACTCCGGGAGCCCGATGAACGAGACGTCCGATTCCGGCTTTGCGCTCAGCTATGCCAGGGGCAAGGGCACGGCGCGCGTCTACATCGCCTTCGCGATGGGGGCCTTGTTCGCTGCGTTTGCGATCTTCAACGGCAGCGAAATCGCGCTGCTCTTCGCCGTCCTCGCCTTCGGCGTCAGCTTCTATTTCTATCCCCTGATCGAATCCGAGCGCTCCCGCACCGGCGCCGGCGAACACGGCATCTTCATCGAGGGCTTCGGCCTGATCCCGTGGCGCGCGATCGAGGACGTCACACTCTCGACCTACGCCGTGCGCTCGATCGAGGTCAGCGAACTGCACATCAAGCTCTCGAAATCCCTGCCCGAGGCCCTGGCGGCCGACTGGCGCTCCCTGCCCTGGCACCGCCTGCTCATGAAGCTGCCGTGGAAGATGGGCGCCGACAACATCATCCGCATCAACCTCGAACCGTTCCCGGGCACCCCCGACGAGATCATCCGCGCATTCCAGCGCACCCGGCGCCATTTCGGCCGCTGACACCGCCCACCAATCAATCCGGCATGCGCGCCACGAACCGGATGTCGCTCGACGGCGGGATCGCCGGCAGGTCGGGATCGGCGACCCACGCGGCCACCGCCTCGAACGTTGCTTCGCGGATCGGCGGCGGCTCCTGGCTCGGTTCGTGCTTGGCTTTCGGCAGGATCAGCGTGTCGGCACCGATATACCGGGCGAAGCGGCGGACATAATGCGCAATGACGATCGTATCGCGCTGCGATGAGATGACCAGCGCCGGCACCCGGCTCACGTTCTCGCGCGGCAGCTCGCGGTCGCGCACCATGCCCCACAGCCATACGAACGGATTCCACGTTTCCCCCTTGGTGATCGTCGCCCACAACTTGGCGAGCGACCGATTGGCTTCGTGGAACCAGCCATACGTCATGCCCCACATCGCGAGATGTTCGTTGTCGTGATAGAAGCGGCACATCCACGCGTGACGCTCCGCATCACTGCCGATGCTGCTCTTTTCGAGCGGCCGGTCGCCGGGATGGAAGCGCCCGTGTCCCGGCACAAAGTCGTCGGACTTGCCGGCCCGGACCACCGAGAAGCGCGCCAGCAGCTGCTGGGCGATGCGCATCACCATGCTGCCCGCCGAATTCATCGCAACGACCGGGTTGACGTAGACGATCCGCGTGAAACGCTTGGAGAAAGCCGGTGCCTCCTGGATCAGGCGCGCGAACATGTGACCACCGAGCGAATAGGCCAGCGCCACCACCTCGCAGTCATGGTCGTAGCCGCGCTGGCGCGCCGCGCGGAACAGGTCGCTGCGCAGGAACTCCTTGAGGCTGTCGGTCCACATGTCGAAGCCGTCAGGCATCGCGTGCACCTTGCGCCCGTCGTCGAGAAAGCGACCGCTGCCGCCCTGCCCGGCGAACTCGAACACCATCAGGTCGTTGCCGAGCGCACGCACATCGGCGATCGCGGGCCCGTGCTTTTCGATCGCTTCGGCGGTTCCGACAAACAGCACGTAGAGGTTCCTCGGCGGCTGCCCGGAAGGTGCCGGAAACCAGCCAACGCGCGAGAACAAGGGGCGCCCGAGATTGTCGTCATCGGCGTAGCGGATCCGTGGATAGGCCAGCGCTGTCTTGGGTAACGGCACGTCAACGATGAATTCGCGGCCGAGATCATAGCCCGTCACCGGGTCACCTCCCCATTTCGATCGACCTGACACCAAAATGCAGCGATCGGTTCCAGAATGATCAACAGAATCACCGAACGTTAATACGCCACGATACGAAAATTAAACGCCGCTCGCCTACCATCAAGCAAAGTTGCCTCAGCAGGCATTGAATAATTGCACAGCAATTGCCACCGCTGCCGCGCGCATTCCAGCGCAAAGAGCATGCCAGAGCTAACAACCGGGTGGGTCGTCGTCATGTCCAAGATCTTACCGTTCAGCACCGCCGGCAACGCGGCATTGAAGCACGAGCCGGATGAACCGCGGACCACCGCGCGCCGGCGCATACTCAAGGCCGGCACGGTCTCGTTCAACGGCCGCCACTCGACGTTGCCCTGCACCGTCCGCGACCTCTCCGATGAAGGCGCGCGCCTGCGCCTGACCGGATCCATCGATGCCCCCGATACGTTCGAGCTGTTCATCGAACTGGATGGCGTCTGGGTCGACTGCGAAGTCGTCTGGCGCCGCAACGACGAGATCGGCGTCGCCTTCACGTCGCCCAAAGTCCAGGAGGCGCCGCGCCGCAAGCCGGTCCGCAAATAGGGTCACTGGCAGGTCCACAGAATTCCGCGGTCGAAGTGAAAATGATCCCTGTGGGCGGCGTTGAACGCCGGGCTCAGGGCAACGCGGAAATAGTGACACGCG
>JBPCVZ010000298.1:0-6409 GCA_051010015.1 Hyphomicrobiaceae bacterium | reverse complement strand
CGTGACAAGGTCCTGCGCGGCTTCGACGAGGACATGCGCGATGGCCTGATGGAAGCGATGCAGGCGCGCGGCATCGATGTCGTGACCGAGGCGACGATCACCAAGATCGAGAAGACCGGCGACGGCCTCAAGGGCACGCTGAGTTCCGGCCAGGTGTTGGAGGCGGACCAGTTCATGTATGCGATCGGGCGCGACCCGAACACGAAAGGGCTCGGGCTCGAAAATGCCGGTGTCGAACTCGGTCGCAAAGGCGAGGTCAAGGTGGCGCCGGACTCGCAGTCGACGGCGCCGAACATCTACGCGGTTGGCGACGTGACGGACCGGGTGGCGCTGACGCCGGTTGCGATCCGCGAAGGCCATGCGTTCGCCGACAGCGTGTTCGGCAAGGCGCCGCGCGTGGTCGATCACGCGACGATCGCGACGGCGGTGTTTTCGACACCGGAAATCGGCACCTGCGGGCTGACCGAGGCCGAGGCGCGCGAGATGTACGGCGAGGTCGATATCTACAAGTCGCAGTTCCGGCCGATGCGCGGCACCATTTCGGGCAGTCCCGAGCGCATGATCATGAAGCTCATCGTCAATCCCGCCGATGACAAGATCGTCGGCTGCCATATCCTCGGGCCCGATGCCGGCGAGATCATCCAGATGGTCGGCATCACGATGAAGATGGGCGCGACCAAGGCCGATTTCGACGCCACGGTGGCACTGCATCCGAGTGCTGCGGAAGAACTGGTGACGATGAGCACGAAGTTTACCGGTTAACCGGGTTTCGGTGCGCCGGTTGCCGGCGCTGTCGCGGGACGGCATAGGCGGGTGCGGCAGCGGCCTGGTGCGGGGATTGCATCGCGCGGGCGGATGCGGACGCGGTGAAACACGGAGCACGCCACGATGAGCAGGCTGGACGGCAAGATCGCGCTGGTGACCGGTGCCGGGGCGGGGATCGGCGCCGCGATGGCACGGGTGTTCGCGGAGGCCGGCGCGTTCGTCTATGTCTCCGACGTCAACGGCGAGGCGGCGGCCGGGCAGGCGGCGGCGGTCGGCGCGACCGGTGGTGCGGCCGAGGCGGTCACGCTCGATGTCTCCAAGGGCCAGGATGTCACCGCCGCGTTCCAGCGCATCAAGGATGCCCACGGCCGGCTCGATGTCATCATCAACAATGCCGGGCTGAACGTGCGCGGCGACTTTCGACACATGTCGGATGCCGACTGGACAACGATCCGCGAAGTCAATCTCGACGGCGTCGTGCGCATTGCGCGGGATGGCTTCGACTTGATGAAAGCGTCGGGCAACGCTTCGCTGATCAATCTGGCGTCGATCATGGGGCATCGCGGGCTGCGCCAGCTTGCCGGTTACTCCGCGACCAAGGGCGCGGTGGCGGCGCTGACGCGGGCACTGGCGGTCGAGTACGCGCCCTATGGCATCCGCGTCAACGCGCTGGCGCCGGGCTTCATCGAGACGGCGCTGACCGAGCGCGTCCTGCGCAACCCGATGATCAACAAGGCCCTGATCGACCAGACGCCGTTGCGCAAGTTCGGCACGCCGGAGGATGTTGCGCGCGCGGCGCTGTTTTTCGCAAGCGATGACTCGGGCTTCGTGACGGGCGCCGAACTGGCCGTCGATGGCGGCATGGCGGCGGGACTGTAGGTCACCCTGCGGGTGAACTGCGAAGGGCTTTCAGCCCTTCCCCCATCCCGACCAGGGACTTGTGTCCCTGGACCCGAAAGGGTTTCCAAAGGGCTATGCCCTTTGGCGGGTGCGCGAGGGCAGCGCCCTCGCAAGGGCACCGATTGCCGAAGCTGGGCTGATCTGGTTTTTATTGCCTATAGTGAATGAGTGGCGCCGTTCGGCTGGAGGCAAGGATGTCCTATACGCTTTACAATCGTCGTGGATCGGGCGGCTTTGCCGTCGAGGTGGCGCTGACGCTGGCCGGGCAGCCGTCCGAGCTGGTGACGATCGAGTCGCAGCCGAGCACGCCATTGCCCGAGAGCTTTCGCGAGATCAATCCGTGGGGCCAGGTGCCGGTTCTGGTGCTGCCGGACGGCTCGAAGATGACCGAGACGGGGGCGATCTTGATTTACATCGCGACGCGCTATCCGGGCGTCGATGTCGGCCCGCAGCCGGGCACGCCGGCGGCGGCGCAGCTGATGCGCTGGATCGTGTTCCTGAGCGCCAACGTCTACGAGTCGACGATCCGGCGGGTCTATCCGGAGCGCTATACGACGGCCAGCGATGGTGCCGACGGCCTGCGCGCGGCGGCGACCAAGCGCAACGACGAGGCGTTTGCGCTGCTCGGCAAGGAACTCGCTGCGGGCGGTTTTCTCGTTGGTGATGCAATGACCGTCGCTGATGTCTATCTCGCGATGCTCTATGCCTGGCATCCCGGCGAGACGAACGCGGCGTGCGCGGCGCTGGCACACAGGGTTGCGGCGCACGACAAGGTCGCGCCGTTGTGGCAGCGCAACTTTGACCATCGTTTGAAGGTCAAGTGGGGACGCTGATCGGCTGTGTTGGGTGGTTCGGCAGACTGCGGATGCAAAGGTTTCCCGCTGCGCGCAGTACCCGTAGCAGCGTCATCCCGGGGCTTGTCCCACTGCTGTCCGGTCAAAGCGCAAAGCGTTCCCTTTAAGTGGCACGCGGGCTTGGAATTGCTGCGCCATCCAGGAGCGTTTGTGCCGACGGGCATCGACGATGATAACAACCGCGACGCGAAGGGTCCCGAATAAACACTGCGTGTTTTCCGGGAACGCGCAAGCGGCGGGTGTACGGATGCCTATTGATACGCAGCACCTTGTCGCAAAGCCGGCTGATGCCTTGCGAAGGCATCGTGACCTTCGCTCTTGGCGCGCGCCCGGACGGCTGCGCAGCAGACGATCCGGGGCCCTTCGCCTCGCAATTCAGGCCCTGCGTCGATGACCGGCCAGACCAAAAGAGGGGCGATCGTGCGTCGGTCCAAGTCATGTCCATGGCAACTTGTAGCAAAGCACAAATTTGCTCTCGCAAGAGCTTGTTTTGATCGCGTGACTTCTTAACCGGACAGCCGTGGGCTTGTCCCCGGGACCCATTTCTCGGCTGGAACGAGCTTTGGTGGGTTCGCCAGAACGTGCCACTCGGTTGTGCATCATATCGGCTTCGGCGTCCGCGCCTGCTGCACGATGGATCCCGGTGACCCCGGCCTGACGCCGGGGCAGGCTAGCACCGGGATGACGCTTTTGGATGTGGCTGGTCCTTCGATTTCCATGCGCCGACGATGCGTCGACCAGTCGTAAGGTCGGGGCCGCGCTAACTCAACCGGCCCCGGTCGTACCGCAATTCTCGAAATAACTCAGTGCGCCGAGAGGCTCACGTCGCCTCACCAGAAGTTAACGCCTGAAATCGTTGCTCCAGAAGTTGCAATACTTCGCGTGGCACTATCTTTAATGCCGCTCTGCCTTTGGCATACCGCTTCCATTCGGAATAGATCGTCACGGCCGCGCCGAGCTGCGTGTCGGTAAGTTGACCACGGGCATGCAATGCCACGGCCAACACCGAACGATCATAGCGCGGGATCTTCTGGTAGGTTCGCCTATGCCGACCATCCGATCTTGCCACGAGCTCTTCCAAAAACGCGTTTGCACGCTCTATGATCTGCGAAGCCTGTTGCCTGCAATCGGCTTCGCCAGCGTCAACTTCGGTTTCGTCAGGAAGCTCCGCCTCCACGGTCTCTTCTCTGTCTCTCGCCGTTGCCGTGTATTGGATGACGTCTTCAAGGGCGTCAGCGCGATCAACGGCAGTCTTTGAGCGTTGCTCGTAACGCCACAAAACGATCGTTACAACGATGATAAAGAGTGTTGTTAAGCCCTGGGAATTGAGGAGCTTCCACAACGTCACGTCCGGCGGAATTTCGATAAATGTATAGATTGAATCAATGAAACTCATAGCCCCCCACTTTGCAAAACGAGCCTCCCTAGAAACTGTGGGTTGTCGCTGCTGACGAAGTCCTGAAAATGGAATGAATCCAGGCCGGAGCGCGTCATTAGAACTTAACGGCTCATTCAAGTTGCCGTACGCCGATTGGGACTAACATTCGAGGCGCCATTACAGCGGAGAATGCGTGATGGGCTGGAAAACGACAACGCGAACACCTCTCGACATGTCATGGGCGATGCTGTGGCGCTGGACGTTTGTGCGCCTTTGCTTCTTCGTCTGCCTGTTTGCCGCCTTGGCGTTGGCATGGCTTGTTGTTGCGTAAGTTCCGCAACGCTGAACCCAGGCCGGTCCCGAGCTTGCCGCAACGCTGAAATCGAAGGATGGACGATTGGGTTGGCGCTCCATCGGCGGTTCGGCACATTCGAGCATCGCCCGCGCAACGGCGAACGGCGCCACATGCGAAAGCATGTGGCGCGTCGGCGGTCAGGGCGTCAGGCAGGAACGCCCGCCGCGTTAGAATTCGCCGTAGGACTGTTGTGCCTGCGCGACGGTCGCGGATGGCACGATCGCCTGGTCGGCCTCGAAGTTCATGTAGGCTTCGATGGCTGACTGAACCTTGTGAGCGTGGTCGGCCTGTGAGGCGGCGAGCGCCCACTGACGTCCCTGCTCGACCCGATGATCGCTCAGCGGATCGGCGGTCGGCGCAGTCGTGACCGGGCTCTCGGCGGGGACCGATTGCGGAATATAGGTGCTGTGGTTGCTGGTGATCATGTTGACCATCGGCAGTCTCCTTAGCGTCGAGGAACACCAGAAATAACAGACGGGTCTCTATGTGCGGTAAGGATCGCCGAGGCAATTTAGTTCAAATTGTAGGTATTCTGGAGCCGCGACCCCTTGGGCCTCACATCACGGCGATGGTGAGTGCGAATCCCAAGGCGATTAAGAGCACGGCTGCCGTGCGGACCGCGGCGTCGTAGGTCTTGAACCATCGCGCCAGGGTGGCCGTGATCCGGCCGGCGAGGCCGCCAGTCAGGGCGCCCCATGGTGCGCTTGACTTCACGGCGAGCGCGAGTTGCCCAAGGCCGAAAAGGGCAGGCGCCTCGGCAACGCTCGAACCCGTGTCGGGCGCGCCTTGCGGCGTGTCGGTGGCGATTGCGTCGGACTGTCCCTGTGTGAACTGGGCGATCGCGCGCGTGGCGACCGGGTCCGCCGGCGACCCGCCGAGCGCGGTCCGTTGGGTTTGTGCAGAGGACGGACCCGGCGCCGCAGGATGAACCGGCTGCGGCAGCGGAAGGTGGCGCACGCTGACTTTATGCGGCGTCGACGGTGTACGCCGTGGCGGCGCGTCGGCGGCTGGCTTTGGAGCGTGCTCCAGCCGATCGGCGGCCAGCAGCTTTGCCATCTGGCTTTGAATCCGCTGCGCGAATCCGTTCGGGTCTATGCCAAGCAAGCGCACTGGCTGTTCTCCCGTCGTGCGATAGGGCCGGCTGGAATCTCCAATGATTGTAACGGTTGCGACTTGTGCGACGCTGATCCGACGTGGACTGCAGGTATCGTCCGTTCCGCATGACCTCGTGCCGGTCGAGAAAGACGTTACTGGTAATAATGCCGCGGAACTGATCTTGTAGTGGCGTTGGATTGCCGGCGGTCGCAACGGGCCGGTGCGCAAACGCCGACGTCATGTTGGTTGGCCGCGTTCACTTCATCGCGGCCCGAACAAGGGAGCCGAAGATGAAGAACTCATTTCTCCTTGCAATCGATGGCAGTTCAGGCAGCGAGAATGCTGTCGGTTTCGCGATCGATCGTGCCAAGCGGGGCGGCGCAGACATCATCGTTGCGTATGTGATCGAGTGGTCGCCCTACTCGTTCAATACGCCGGAAGAAAACGAGACGCGCCACAAGCGGCGCGAAGAGGAGCTCGAGCGCGCCACGACGCATGTTGTCGAGCCCGTGGCGGCACAGATCAAGGCAGCCGGCGTCAATGTCGCGACGGAGGTGCGCCACGGCCATACGGCAGCGACGCTGATCGAGCTGGCAAAGCAGCATGATGTTGCGCAGATCTTCATCGGCCGACGCGGTCAATCCGGGCTGCAGCAGATGGTGTTCGGTTCCGTGACCGCCAATCTTGTGCAGTCCGCGACGGTTCCCGTGACGGTCGTGCCGTAGAGCCCGGGTTCGTGATGATCAAACAAAAAACATAACCATCCGAGGAAACTATGAAGCGAATAGTATTAGCGCTTGTCGCGCTCGTCATCTTCTCGATCCCGGCGGCCGCGGGCATCGATGAGGCGATCAATTCGGCCACCAAACCGATCGCCGAAATCATCGGCCAGATCGTCTTTTTCAAGATTCCGGTTTTCGGCGCACAGTTGCCGGTCGTCGTACTGTGGCTGGTGATCGGCGCGGTGTTCTTTACGATCTATACCGGTTTCATCAATATTCGCGGGTTCGGGCATGCGATCGAACTCGTGCGCGGTGACTACGCCAATCCCAAGGATGCCGG
>JBPCVZ010000297.1:0-11292 GCA_051010015.1 Hyphomicrobiaceae bacterium | reverse complement strand
GTCGTGGTCTTGCCGACGCCGCCCTTCTGATTGGCAACCGCTAGGATCCGAAGTTGATCTGTCATGTTCGCGTCCTCATTCCGTACTGGTCGGCTCGGTCTTCATAGCCTTTGCCGAGATACAACGGATAACAAGGGTCTTCGCCTCGGCGTCCGTCATGCTCGCGTGCTCCGAACTCTCGAACGACCAGTTCGCGCGCGCCTCGGCGATCTCGGCTGCCGCATCCCGTCCCTTCATGAAAAGGCATACGGTTTCGGCAGAAATGAAGGGTGTCACCAACGCGAACAGCTTAGGCAGCCGCGCCAGCGCTCTGGCCGTAACAACATCGACACCACACAGCGCCGATAGATTCGCATCGTTTTCGATTCGCGTCGACAGGATCTCCACAGAGATTTCCATGGCCCGTGCCGCTTCGCGCAGGAACGCGGCTTTGCGTTGATCACTCTCGACCAGCGTGACCTGTGGACCGCCGACATCGGCAAAATGCGCCGCCAGGACGAGCCCCGGGAAACCACCGCCAGAGCCCAGATCCGCCAAGGTCTTGGCGTTCTCGGGCACCAAGGCCGCAATCTGGAGGCTGTCAGCGAAGTGGCGATGCCAGACATCGGGCAGCGTCGCCGGCGCCACCAGGTTGACCGCGCGCTGCCACTTGCGCAGCACCGACTCATGGATTTTCAGCCTGTCAACTGTTTCACGTGAAACCGAAAAGACACGCCTCAGGTCGTCCGCAGATGCGATTGTCGCTGTCGCGCCGGCCACCTACGCGCTCCTTGCCAGGCGGTTGCGCTTGACGACGGCGCGCAGGAGCAGCAGCGCCGCCGGCGTCATGCCATCGATCCGTGCGGCCTGGGCGAGCGTTGCCGGACGTGCCGACATGAGCTTGTGGCGCAGTTCGTTCGAGAGGCCCGAGATGCCGGCAAAGTCGATCTCGACCGGGATCGGCGTCGCCTCGTCGCGCCGCAACGCCTCGACATCGGCCTCCTGGCGCGCGACGTAGGACGCATAGCGCGCATCGACCGCGACCTGGGCTGCGATGCCGGATTCGATCGCAGCAACTTCCGGCCAGATCCGACCGAGCTGGGCGAGCGTGATGTCCGGATAGGCGAGCAGGTCGAACGCGCTGCGGCGGCGACCGTCCTTATTGAGACTGAGACCGTACTTCTCGGCCTCGTTCGGGGTCAGCGACCGGTCCGCGAGGACGGCATGCGCGGTTGCCAGCGCAGCGGCTTTTGATTGGTAAGCCGTCGCCCTCTCGGGCCCGACGCAGCCAAGATCGAGGCCGAGCGGTGTCAGTCGCTGGTCGGCATTGTCAGCGCGCAGTTTGAGGCGATATTCGGCGCGTGACGTGAACATCCGGTAGGGCTCCGACACGCCACGGGTCACGAGGTCGTCGATCATCACGCCGGTGTAGCTGTCGGTGCGCGACAGGATCACCGCGCGGTCGCTGCCGGAGGCTGCCAGCGCGGCGTTGAGACCGGCGACGAGGCCCTGCGCGCCAGCCTCTTCATAACCGGTCGTGCCGTTGATCTGGCCGGCGAGGTAAAGCCCCGGCAGGCGTGTGACTTCGAGGGTCGGATCGAGCTCACGCGGGTCGACGTAGTCGTACTCGATGGCATAACCGGGCTGCTTGATGACGACGTGCTCGAGGCCCGGAATGGTCCGCAAGAAACGATCCTGGACGTCGCGCGGCAGCGACGTTGAAACTCCGTTCGGATAGATGGTGTCGTCGTCGAGGCCCTCCGGTTCCAGGAAGATCTGATGCGACGTGCGATCCGCAAAGCGCACGACCTTATCTTCGATACTTGGGCAATACCTGGGACCGACGCCCTCGATACGGCCGGAATACATCGCCGATTGCTTGAGGTTTTCTTCGATGATCTTGTGGGTTGCCGCATTCGTGTAGGTGATGTGGCAGTTGATCTGCGGTGTCGTGATGCGCTCCGTGAGAAACGAGAACGGCGTCGGAGGATCGTCGCCGGGCTGGGCTTCGAGGTCATTCCAGCTGATCGACGAGGCTGCGAGACGCGCCGGTGTGCCGGTCTTGAGGCGGCCGATCCGCAGGTCGAGCGCATAGAGGCGGTCAGCCAGCTTCACCGCGGGGGCGTCGCCGACGCGACCGGCCGGGATTTGTTCGTGGCCCATGTGAATGACGCCGCGCAGGAACGTGCCGGTGGTCAGCACGACGGCGCCGGCGCGCAGCAGCGCGCCATCGCTGGTGATCACGCCGGTGACACGGCCGGCGTCGACGATCAGGTCTTCGACGCCGCCCTCGATGACCGTCAATCGATCCTGGCCACGGATTTCAGCCTGCATCGCCTGGCGATAGAGCTTGCGATCAGCTTGCGCACGCGGGCCCTGGACGGCCGGGCCCTTAGAGCGATTAAGCAGGCGAAACTGGATACCGGCCTGGTCCGCGACACGGCCCATCAAGCCGTCGAGCGCATCGATCTCGCGCACGAGATGCCCCTTGCCGAGGCCGCCAATGGCCGGGTTGCAGGACATCTCGCCGATTGTCGCGAACTTGTGCGTGACCAGGGCGGTTGCCGCGCCCATGCGCGCAGCCGCAGCCGCAGCCTCACTGCCCGCGTGACCGCCGCCGACGACGATGACGTCATATGTGGGTGATGTGTTTTCGGTCACTGTGCATCCCTGCAGGCGGCGCGGGTTCATTCAGTCCAGATAGTGGCCCGCAGTATTCGTTCAACGTCGCAAAGAACATCGCTATCTATAGGGCGTTGACGGCCGGGTCAAAAGTCATCGCGCGCAGTGGACGGCTTTTCCGGCGCGAACCGTGAAACGGGCGAAACATTCAAGCATCTCCCTTTCGGAGCAAATGGAGAAAAACTTAAGAATAGAATCTCAACACCAAAGCATAACGTGTTGTATTGACTCAATTGTTTCACGTGAAACAGGACGTTTGACTCTATTTGCCAATACAGAATCGAGAAAAGATCTGGTCAAGCACGTCTTCGGCATCGATGCGTCCGGTCAAACGCCCCAATGAATCGCCGGCAAGACGCAGATCTTCCGCGCGCAGCTCGATGTCTTCGGCAGGGCTGTTCAAGTATTTGTCGAGATGTTCGACAGCTGACCGAAGATGAAACGCCTGGCGAACCGAGGTTGGCACCAGGTCCTGGCCATCGCCAATCCGGTGCTGTGCCTCGGAAATTAATCTCTCCGACAGGGCGTTGAGGCCATCCATCGTCTTGGCCGAAATCCGCAGGTCGGTGTCCGTTGGCGGGGTCGGGCCGGCCGGCAAGCGATCGGCCTTGTTGGCAACCGTGAGCACTGGCGTCCCTTCCGTCGCCAGTTCAGGTGGCGGTGACAGCGGTTCAGCCATGTCGGTCAGCCAGATGATGAGGTTGGCCGATCGGGCGCGCTCATAGGTCCGGCGAATGCCCTCACGCTCGATCGCACCACCGGCCGCCCGAATCCCGGCGGTATCGGTGACGACCACCGGCAGGCCGGCGAGATCGAGATGAACCTCGATGGCATCGCGCGTCGTACCGGCCTCTTCCGATACGATTGCCGCATCGCGTCGCGCAAGGGCGTTGAGCAGCGTCGACTTGCCGGCATTGGGCGGGCCGGCGATGACGACGCGGAAGCCGTCGCGAATGATTTCACCGCGCTCGGCGCCGTCAAGGTGGGCTTGGATTGTGGTGCGCAGGGCCGTAGCGCGTTGGGTCGCGGCCTGGATGGCGCCGTCGCTGACGTCGCCCTCATCGGAAAAGTCGATCGCGGATTCGACCAACGCCTGGCACTCGATCAGGCGGTTGCGCCAGCCGTCGTAGAGGGTCGCTAGATGGCCGGCGGCAAGTGAGATCGCCTGCTGGCGCTGCGCTTCGGTTTCGGCATCGATGAGGTCGGCGAGGCCTTCAGCGGCTGTCAGATCGAGTTTGCCGTTGACGAAGGCGCGATGGGCGAACTCTCCCGGCTCCGCCGGCCGGCAGCCCGGGATGATGGAGAGCGCATCAAGCACGGCGCGGACGACGGCGCGGCCGCCGTGCACTTGCAGTTCCACAATATCTTCGCCGGTCTCGCTGGCCGGGCCGACGAAATAGAGGACGAGTGCCTGGTCGAGCGCTTGTCGCGTTTTCGGATGGGACAGAGTTGCAAGTATGGCCTGGCGCGGCGGCGGCGTCCGGCCGGCAAGTTGGTGCAGTGCGGTGCCGGCAGCCGGTCCGCTGATGCGGATCACAGCGATGGCCGCCCGGCCGGGCGCGCTCGACAGGGCAAAAATGGTGGTCGGTGCAGACATGATGGGGTTATGCGGCAAGCGGGGCCGACCCGCCAAACGTTTTGCGGATATGGAGCGTTGGACCGTTGGTGCGTGCCGTACTACCAGGTGCCGAGGCGAGGACGCTGCCAAGTATAGAATCCGTTTTTACTGAATGACCGTTTCACGTGAAACAGATTTTCTTGGTTAGACTCGATAAGACTCGCTCATTCGGTGCTTAGACTCAGGCGTTGGGGTTTCGACTCTAGGTGCAAGGTTTCTTTTTTCTTGATCACCAACCGCACGACGTGTTCCGGCCAGAAACGAAAATTGGCCGAACCTCGCGGCCCGGCCAATGTTTCACGTGAATCATTGCTGACGGATACTTCGACCCGCCAGTGCATTGCTAAGTATTCATTGACTGGAAGAACTCGCTGTTTGTCTTCGTCGAGCGCAGCTTGTCGATGAGGAACTCGATGCCGTCCTGGCTGCCCATCGGGTTGAGGATGCGGCGCAGCACGAACATCTTCTTGAGGTCTTCCGGTGCCACCAGCAGGTCTTCCTTGCGGGTGCCGGACTTGGCGATGTCGATGGCCGGGAAGACGCGCTTGTCGGAGACCTTGCGGTCGAGCACGACTTCGGAGTTACCGGTGCCCTTGAACTCTTCGAAGATCACTTCGTCCATGCGCGAGCCGGTGTCGACCAGGGCCGTCGCGATGATCGTCAACGAGCCACCTTCCTCGATGTTGCGGGCGGCGCCGAAGAAACGCTTCGGGCGCTGGAGTGCGTTCGAATCGACACCACCGGTGAGGACCTTGCCGGAGGACGGCACGACGGTGTTATAGGCGCGGCCGAGGCGGGTGATGGAATCGAGCAGGATCACGACGTCGCGCTTGTGTTCGACGAGGCGCTTGGCCTTCTCGATGACCATCTCCGAGACCTGGACGTGACGCGTCGGCGGTTCGTCGAAGGTCGAGGAGATCACCTCGCCCTTGACCGAGCGCTGCATGTCGGTGACTTCTTCCGGGCGCTCATCGATGAGCAGGACGATCAGATAGCACTCCGGATGGTTGGCCGTGATCGAATGCGCGATGTTCTGCAGCAGCACGGTCTTGCCGGTACGCGGCGGCGCAACGATCAGGCCGCGCTGGCCCTTGCCGAGCGGCGCGACAATGTCGATGACGCGCGGCGACAGGTCCTTGATCGTCGGATCCTCGATCTCGAGTTTGAGCCACTCGGTCGGGTAGAGCGGGGTCAGGTTGTCGAAATGGACCTTGTGGCGGGCAGCGGCCGGCTCTTCGAAATTAACCGTATTGACCTTTAACAGCGCGAAGTAGCGCTCGCCGTCCTTCGGGCTGCGGATTTCGCCTTCGACCGTGTCGCCGGTGCGCAGTGCAAAGCGGCGGATCTGGGTCGGCGAGATATAGATGTCGTCGGGACCGGGCAGGTAGTTGGCGTCGGGTGAGCGCAGGAAGCCGAAGCCGTCCTGCAGCACTTCGACAACGCCGATGCCGGTGATTTGATAGTCCTGTTCGGCGAGGCGCTTGAGAACAGCAAACATAAGCTCCTGCTTGCGCAGCGTGCTTGCATTCTCAACGCCTACTTCTTCTGCAAATTCAAGGAGTTCTGTTGGTGATTTCGACTTTAAGTCGAGCAATTTCATTTCGGTCTGCTTAGCGTCCTCGGGAGCTTCCGTGGCCGCTTCAGGTTCTAGTTCTGTATCAGTCGTCATGGTGTCACTCCGTCCGGCAGCGACGTCTTAAGGCGGGGGAGAGGTGGCGGTCGTGCCTGGTTCGGTAAGGATCTGGAAGGGTGATGGGATCACTGGCGCACAGTTGGCGCTACAAATCAGTCAAATTTTGGAAATTGGTCCGGCGAACCTCTCAGTCGCCGGTTTGATTTGTTGCACTGCCATAACAGATATCAAGGGTGCTGGATAGCAGTTGGCAGTGGATAAATCCGCGGCCTTTTGAATCAGAACGGTTTTACGATGACGAGGATGACGATGGCGATCATCAGAACCGTCGGTACCTCGTTCATGAGCCGCCAATAGCGCTCGGTTTTGTCGTTGCGGTCTTCGGAGAATTTGCGCACCGCAGCGGAAAAGTGGCCATGCGCAGCCGACAATGCGAGGACGCAGGCAAACTTGGCAATGAACCAGGGTGCCGTCAGCCAGTCGCCAGACCAGGCCAGCCACAAACCGAGGACCCAGGTGATGATCATGGCCGGATTGATGATGATGCGAAGCAGGCGCTGCTCCATCACCTTGAACGTCTCGGATTGCACGGAGCCCTGTTCGGCGCCGCAATGATAGATGAACAAGCGCGGCAGATAGAGCATGCCCGCCATCCAGGAAATCACCGCGATGACATGTACGGCCTTGACCCAGGGGTAGGCGACGTCGGGATAGACCAGAATCGCGATCGCGGCGGCTGCAGCCGTGATGGCCAGCGCAATACCGGCGCGAACTGCGGGTGTTTCGAGCGGCTTGGCCATAGATCACGCGCTCTCGCGAACGATGTCCACAAGGCGCTGGACATGATCGGGCGGTGTCGGTGGCAGAATGCCGTGGCCAAGATTGAAGATGAAGCGGCGACCGCGCATGGCCGTGCAGATCTCGCGGATCCGCGCGTCGAGCGCGTCACCGCCGCTGAGCAGGAGGAGCGGATCGAGGTTGCCCTGGCGCACGACGTTGGGATGCCCGAGATCGGCCGACATCAGCTCGAGCGGCATCGAGGTATCGCAGCCGAGCCCGTCAACGCCGGTTGCCGTCAGATAGGAAGCCGCATGCGCCGCCGAGCCGCGTGGAAAGCCGATAATCGGGATGTCCGGATGACGCGCCCGAAGCCCGGCGACTATTCGTTGAGTTGGCTGCACAACCCAATGCTGAAACTGATCATCGGGCAGGGGACCGGACCAGCTGTCAAAAACTTGAACGGCGTTCACGCCAGCATCGATCTGACCGCACAGATAGTCGGTCGAAGTAAGTATGAGTAAGTCGATGAGTGCCTGGAATTTTTCCGGGTGATTGAAAGCAAATGTCCGTGTCGCGGCCTGGTCGGGGCTGCCGCGTCCCGCGATCATGTAGGTTGCAACAGTATAGGGCGCGCCGCAGAAGCCGATCAGCGCCTTGTCGGCGGTCAACCGGGACCGGATCAGCGACACGGCTTCGAAGACCTTGTCGAGTTTGGCCTGACCATCTGCGTTGAGGCCGGCCAGCTCGCTAATGGATGTGATTGGATCGAGCCGCGGACCCTCGCCTTCGACAAATCGCACCGCCTGACCGAGGGCATGCGGAACGATGAGGATGTCAGAAAACAAAATGGCGGCATCGAAATCAAATCGCGTGATCGGTTGCAAGGTGACTTCGCATGCCTTCTCCGGCGTGTAGCAAAGATCGAGAAAACCGCCGAGTTCGGCACGTACTTTTTTGTACTCCGGAAGATAACGGCCGGCCTGTCGCATGAGCCAGATGGGGGGCGCTTCGCCTGCCGCCAGGTTCCCTTCGAATGCCCTTATGAATTTCATTGATACACGATTCGGGGATTCGGTGTTGGTCATCGCGCGGCGTCCTGGATCTGGTAATGAAGGTTTATTCTAAGGTTTTTGATCTGACTCTTAGGCAGTGGATTGTGGAGATATCTTTTCTGTCCACAGGCCGTACCGAGGATCTGCGCATGTGTGTCATTGTGGGCCGAGACCTTGTGGTTTGCCTCGACCGGAACCTACAAGAGGAGAAATATGCATGCAGAGTCAACGTGATCGACAGGCTATGTGGTCGCAAGCCGGTGTGGAGAAGCTGTTTGTGCCGTGGGGATGACTTTGCATTGCCCTGTAGCAGGACCCGTGTTGGCAAGTCGGCGGTGGCTCCGTCCCGTGATGTTGGATTGTGGATGACTATGATGGATTGTCCCTGGAGTGTGTGTGCACGGTCTGTGACGACGACAGACGCTGGGGATAAGATTGCGCTTCTGCACGTCCCTGGTGACGAGGCTCGCAAGTGTTTTTTGGGCCAGTTGGGTTGAGGGTGCCATGGCAAATGTGACCGCGAGCTTTTTTCACCTGCACCTTGTCTCGGACTCGACAGGCGAGACACTGACGACGATCGCCAAGGCGGCGTCCGTACAATATCCGCAGATCAAGGCGATCGAGCACGTCTATCCGCTCGTGCGCACCCAACGACAGCTCGACCGCGTCTTGCAGGAGGTCGAGTCCGCGCCTGGAATTGTGCTCTACACTGTGGTCAACAACGAATTGGTAGTCGAGCTCGAGCGCAAATGCCGTGAGCTGCAGGTGCCCGCACTGCACGTCCTCGAGCCGATCATGAAAGTGTTCGAAAGCTATCTCGGTGCGCCGCAAACGCCGATCGTCGCCGGGCAGCACATTCTCGATGCGGACTACTTCAAGCGCATCGATGCGCTCAATTTCACCATGACGCACGATGACGGGCGCCTGCCCGATGACCTCAGCCACGCCGATATCATCATTCTCGGTATCTCGCGGACGTCGAAGACGCCGACCAGCATCTACCTCGCCCAGCGCGGCTTCAAGACGACGAATCTGCCGCTCGTCCCCGGCGTGCCACTGCCACCGGCGTTGACCGATCCGCACTCGGCTTTTGTCGTTGGTCTCGTCGCGTCGCCAGATCGGATTGCCGAGATTCGGCGCAACCGGGTGCGTTTCCTCACGACCGGCAATCTCGACAACTATGTTGACCGCGAACAGATTGCCCAGGAGGTCACGCATTCGCGACGGCTGTGCAACCGGAACGGCTGGCCGGTGATCGATGTTACGCGGCGCTCGATTGAAGAAACGGCAGCGACTGTCATCAAGCTCTACCACGACCGAGAGGCACGAAACAGCGAGGCGGCGACCGATGCTGATGGCTGAAGACACCAAAATCGTACTGGCGTCATCGAGCGCGGCGCGGCGGCGGCTGCTGGAGGCGGCCGGTCTTGCGTTCGAGGTGCTGGCATCGAGTGTGGATGAAGATTCCGTCCGTGCGGCACTTGTCGATGTCGACCCAGTGGATGTTGCCGAAGTGTTGGCTCGGGCCAAGACGGAAGATGTCGCCGGCCGTGTCGATGCACGTGTCGTGATCGGTGCTGATCAGGTGCTGGCGCTGGGCGAGGATATCCTCACCAAGCCGCAGGACATGGCCGAGGCGCGGGCGCAGTTGCTTGCCTTGAAGGGTCGCCGGCATCAGTTGCACAGCGCTGTTGCAATCGCGCATGACGACGAGATCGCGTGGGTGCATGTTGATACGGTCGAGGTGACGATGCGCGATTACTCGCCGGCGTTCGTCGGGCGCTACCTGAGCGCGGCGGGTGATGCCGCGCTGGCGTCGGTCGGCTGCTATCAGCTCGAGGGACCGGGTGTTCAACTGATCGAAAAGATCTCCGGCGACTATTTCACGGTGCTGGGACTGCCAATGATGCCGCTGCTCGCCGAGCTGCGGCGCATGCAGGTTCTGGACAGCTAACGTGCAGTTGAGGGAACACGGCCGATGCTGATGATCGGACTGACCGGCTCGATCGGGATGGGAAAGTCGACGATTGCCAAGCGCTTTCAGACGCTGGGCGTACCTGTCGTCGATGCTGATCAGGTGGTGCACGATCTCTATGCAGGCGCGGCAGTGGCACCGGTTGAAGCAGCGTTTCCCGGCGTGACCGTCGCTGGCGTCATTGACCGAGCCAAATTGAGTGCCGTCCTGATGCAGGACGGCAACCGCTTCAAGGAACTCGAGGCGATCGTCCACCCGCTCGTCAATCAGGCCCAACGTGATCTGATGCGGGGCTATCATGATGCCGGTGAAGCAATGGCGGTCCTCGAAAACCCGTTGCTGTTCGAGATGGGTGGCGATGCGCGTGTCGACATGACCGTCGTGGTGTCGGCGGGGCCTGAGGTTCAGCGCACGCGCGTGCTGGCGCGCGCGGACATGACTGCGGAGAAGTTTGAGGCGATCCTGGCACGACAGGTGCCCGATACGGAAAAACGACGACGCGCGGACTTCGTGGTCGAGACCGACTGCCCGGTGGAGGAAAGTTACGCGCAGGTCGATGAGATCGTTTCAGCGCTACGCTTGCGGCAAGGCACCGCCTTTCAGCGGCTGTGGGCGTGATCCGGATCGATTTTCCGGTTGACGAGCCCGATGTCCGGCGCTGCTGATTCGGCGAATCAACCTATGTTGCCCGCGGCCGGCGCGTTGGTATCGTCCGGTCGCCGTCAAATACATGAGGTGTGCCGATGCAGCGCGAGATTGTGCTTGATACGGAAACGACCGGTCTCAAGGCCAACGGTGGTGATCGATTGGTCGAGATCGGCTGTATCGAGATGATCAACCGCATCCCGACGGGCATCGAATTCCACGCCTTCATCAATCCGGAAGGGCGCGAGGTGCATCCGGAAGCAGAGGCCATCCACGGCATTTCGAATGCGTTCCTGGCAGACAAGCCCGCATTTCATGAAGTTGTCGGCGGCTTTATCGAGTTCATCGCCGATGACCAGCTTGTCATTCACAACGCGCCATTCGATATCGGTTTTATCAATATGGAACTGCAGCGCATCGACCAGCCGCCGCTCATGATGGAGCGGGTCGTCGACACGCTGGCGTTGGCGCGGCGCAAACATCCTGCCGGGCCGAACACGCTGGATGCCCTGTGCAAGCGCTACGGCATCGACAACACGATCCGGACCAAGCATGGCGCGATCGTCGACTCGCTATTGCTGGCGGATGTCTACGTCGAGTTGCTCGGCGAGCGCCAGGCCAATCTCAGCCTGGCCCAAAAAGGCCAGGCATCGAGCGAGCGTCGGCGGGCGGAAAAGGCTGCGTGCCGCCCTGAACCGTTGCCCGGCCGTCTCACGCCCGAGGCGCTGGCCGAGCACGACGCGTTTGTCGAAACGCTTGGCGACAATCCGATCTGGAAGTCGTTTGCGTCGCGCTAAAGCTCGTCGCATAAAATGCTCCTCGCTTTAGCTTCCATTGGGCTCACGGCTATTCCCTCGCTTCGCTCGGGGCCTCCGCCAGGGCGGCGCAAGGCGCCGGGCCGCGGTCGCGGCCTTGTTGCTGAATCCGA
>JBPCVZ010000296.1:0-2775 GCA_051010015.1 Hyphomicrobiaceae bacterium | reverse complement strand
GTCGCTAACCGTTCAATCGACGATGCGACGACGCCGAGCGTTGCAAAGAACATGGCGTGACGATCGCGCGGGATGACTTGAGTTGAAACAGGTTCGGGCGAGAGCCCCATCTGCTTGGCCACATATTCTTCGACCTGCGGGTCGATATTGGCGAACGTGCCGACGGCACCGGAAAGTGCGCAGGTTGCAATGTCTGCGCGAGCGGCAACGAGGCGGGCGCGGTTGCGCGTGAACTCGGCGAAAGCCTGCGCCAGCTTGACACCGAAGGTCGTCGGTTCGGCATGAATGCCGTGGCTGCGCCCGATAGTGAGCGTGTGCTTGTGTTCGTGCGCGCGTGTTTTGAGTGCTTCAAGCAGGCGGTCCAGGCCGGCAAGCAGGAGATCGCTGGCGCGCGTGAGCTGGACGTTCAGGCAGGTGTCGAGAATGTCCGACGATGTCATGCCCTGGTGGACAAAGCGTGCTTCAGGCCCAACGTGTTCGGCAAGGTGGGTCAGAAACGCGATAACATCATGTTTGGTTTCCGCCTCGATTGCGTCGATCCGCGCGATGTCGAACTTGGCCGCGGCGCCCTTTTCCCAGATCACATCGGCGGCTTCTCTTGGTATGGTGCCAAGGTCCGCCATCGCACGCGCGGCATGCGCCTCGATCTCGAACCAGATCCGGAAGCGTGTCTCGGGGCTCCAAATTTCGGTCATTTCGGGACGGGAATAGCGCGGGATCATATCATGCTCAACGGTTGGAGTGTGTCGCGATTTTTGTGGACGCGCCGCAGTCAGATAGCCGAGATTGGCGCTCGAAGCCATATGCCATGGCGGGTTCCCTATGGCAGGTCAATCCTTGACCGGTAAACCCTTGCCGTCTTGACGGTGGATAACTGATTCGCCCGAAGAGGACGTGATCACTCGATTACGTGGGGCACTTTTAGAATAGCGGATGCGCGCGATGAAATACGACACAATTGTTTTAGGCGCCGGCTTTGTCGGAATCAGCACGGCGCTGCAATTGCAGCGCCGTGGGCAGTCCGTGGCGCTGGTCGACAGGCGGCCTGCGGCGGAGGAAACGTCGTACGGCAACACCGGTATCATCCAGAGCGAAGCCGTGATGCCGTATTCGTTTCCGCGTGATCTGCGCTCGATCGTAGCGCACGCTTTCAATACCAAGACAGAATCGAACCTGCATTGGAGCGCGCTGCCCGAACTCGCGCCGTGGCTCTACCAGTATTGGCGCAACGGGACGCCGGAGCGGGTGATGCGCTCGGCAATGGCTTCCAATCCGCTGATCGAGGCCTGTCTGGCGGCCCACATGCCCTGGATCGAAGAGGCCGGGGTCACGCATCTGTTGCGCGAGACGGGCTATATGAAGGTGTTTCGCGACCCAGCGCAGCTTGAGGCTGCGAAGGACGCGTCACAGCGCACCAAGGAGCGCTTCGGCATCACTTTTAAGCCGCTGGACCGCAAAGGGATTTCCGATTTGGAGCCGCACTTGTCTGGCGATTTTGCCGGCGGCATCCACGTCGATGAACCGGCCAGCGTCTCCGACCCGAGTGCGCTTGGCAAAGCCTACGCCGCATTGTTCACCAAGGCCGGTGGTACGTTCCTGACGGCCGACGCGCGCACGCTCGAAGCGGTGGCCGGTGGCTGGCAGGTCCAGAACGTGGCCGGCGCCATAACAGCTGCAAACGCTGTCGTGGCCCTGGGGCCGTGGTCGGGAGACGTTCTCAAACAGATCGTGCGCGTTAAAGTGCCGCTGGCGGCCAAGCGCGGCTATCATATGCATTACGCAGCGAACGGCAATGCCGGTCTGTCGCGACCGGTGCTGGATACCGACCACGGCTACGTGATCACGTCGATGACGGCCGGCATCCGCCTCACGACAGGGGCGGAGTTTGCGCGTATGAACGCACCGCCGACGCCGGTCCAATTGGAGCGCGTTGAGCCACTGGCGCGCGAACTGTTTCCACTTGCCGAACGTCTTGAAGAAAAGCCATGGCTCGGTCGACGGCCGTGTATGCCGGATATGCTGCCGGTGATTGGCGCGGTGCCGGGGCACAAGGGCCTTTGGGCAAATTTCGGGCATCACCACCTTGGCCTGACGCTTGGGCCGATCACAGGGCAGCTGTTGGCCGAGATGATGACCAGTGAGCCGACGTTTACCGATCCGGCGCCCTATCGGATTGATCGGTTTTGAAGCGGCTGGTGCTGCTTTCGACGCAAAGACAGGCACGGCATCCCTCATGTCCGCTTGAGGCCACGCTCAATGAAAATCTTCGGTACCGGCCGGCAGCGACCGCTGGGGCCGTCCCATTGCCCACCGCGGGCATGGCAGTCGCCGACAAGCCGGTAGCGCGCGTCCTGCCAAACCAGCAGGGCGGCAACGAGACAGGTCATGAACACAACAAGGGTGACCTGGACGATGGTTTTGCGGGAAGATCTCACAGTTGCTCGTTAATTATCGCGGAAATATTTCGATGAAAGGTTGCGGCCCAGCATAGCGCGGACCGGGACGGGATGCTTCAAAAATGGCACGGGCGATGGCGCGAGCAACACAGTCGGCGGCGAGACCACCGAGTTCGATTTGTGCTGACGGCTCGCCGGAGAGCGGCTCACGGCAGGTGCTGACGGCAAACAGCATGTCGCCATCGAACAAGGCATGCGTCAGGCGCAGGGCGCGGGCAAATCCGTCATGAGCGGCGATCGCAAGTCGTTCTGCTTGCGCCTTGGTGAGGGTTGCGTCGGTGGCGATGACGCCAATGGTGGTGGCGTGCGGCGGCGTGCC
>JBPCVZ010000295.1:0-8603 GCA_051010015.1 Hyphomicrobiaceae bacterium | reverse complement strand
GTACACGTCCAGGTGATGCGTCTCGGTCTCGAATTTCCACGCTTGCGAAGCTTGCAGCGGCACGTGCCCGAATTGTTCACCTTGATGTACGGGCGACCAACCCTGCGTACCGCCAGCGCGCGCCACTTGCGCGTCAATTGACGCACAGCCGACCGATAGATCATGCGCGATGACGTCCGGTTGAACAGTGTACCGCTGGCGCTGCTCTGGACGGTAATTGGGTTACCGCGACATACCGATTGAGCGTGTGCGGTCGACATGAGAAGCGTGATGACGGTGGCGGCAGGTACGGCGATGCGCGCAATTGGAATTGTCAATATGTCCACTCCGGAACGCGGGAATTGGACACCATTGGCATTGGTTGCGGGAACATGTCCCGCGGAACTTGCATGACGGACGGATCGCCAGTCAGCGGATGGGTCGCAAGCGCAACCCGTGTACGATCTATCTGGCGCGGGGGCTGCGAGGCAGATACCTCGTGAACCGCCCTACGTGTCCAGTGTGCCGGACAACCGTTCGACCGCTTCGGCGTAGTCTTCCATGAAGGCGTAGACCACCGAACGGGCCGACTGCTCCTGTTTCATGAGGCCGACGGCCTGGCCGACGTAGTAGGTCGCAAGCTGCTTGGCGCCGTCGTGACCGGAAGCGGCGAGGCGGTCGATCTTGTCCATCGGCGGGCGGGATATGATGCCCTGCAGCGGCATCGGCAGTGGATCGGGCGCGCCCTCGGCATACCAGGCGTCAGTCCAGGCCGACTGCAACTGACGCGTTGGCTTGCCGGTGCGGCTGCGCGAGCGCACGGTGTTGCGTGCGCCCGCGTTGAGCATCTTTTCCTTGACCGTCGGCGTGGTTTCCGCCTCGCTGGTTGTCAGCCATACGGAGCCGCACCAGGCGCCGGCGGCACCCATCGCCATGCAGGCGGCCATCTGGCGGCCGGTCGCGATGCCACCGGCGGCGAGTACGTCCATGTGTTCGTAGTCCTTGATCGCATCGATGACGTCGGGGACGACGACCATGGTCGAGACTTCACCGCAATGACCGCCGGCCTCGGTGCCGGAGACGACGAGGATATCGACGCCGGCTTCGGCGTGTTTGATGGCGTGTTCGCGAGCACCGGTCAGGGCACCGACCGCGATGTCCTTGGCGCGGCAGCGTTCGATGATCGCGGCGGGCGGTACACCGAGCGCGTTGACGAACAATTTGATCGGATGCTGGAAGGCCACATCGAGCAGTTCGGCGGCGCCGGCTTCGCGCATGTTGTGCGAGTAGTCGTGGCCGTACTTGCCCGACCACAGGTCCGACGTGTCGATGTCGTGGTTCTCGAGTAGGTCGTTGATGTAGGCGCGGTGCTCGGGCGGGATCTGCGCCTCGAGATCGGCGGTGGTCATTTCCGTCTCGCCCTTGTGCGCCATCTTGTTGGGGATCAGCAGGTCGATGCCGTAGGGCTTGCCGTCGATGTGCTCGTCGATCCACTTGAGCTCGACTTCGAGGCTCTCGGCGGTGTGCCCGACGGCGCCGAGTACGCCGAAGCCGCCGGCTTTCGAAACCTCGGCGACAACATCGCGGCAATGACTGAAGGCGAATAGGGGAAAGTCAATGCCGAAGCGTTTGCACAAACGAGAATTCATTGGGTCGCCTCCGTTGGTTTGGCATCGCCGCTCATGATCACATTGACGCGGGCGCCGGATACTTCCAGCCAGTGCTTGTAATCGTCCTCCTGCATCAGGCCGGAGGGGCGGCGGCAGGGCTGGAAGTGGCCGAATTTGTCTTGGCCTCGCACGAGCATGGCGGCCATTTTGCCGCCCGGGCGCTGCTTCATCGATGTCGGCATATAGCGGATTGCAAGACCGATGCGCCGGTCGTCGGTGGTGTTCGGGTTGGAGGCGTGAAAGACCCGGCCGTGATGGATCGACATCTGTCCGGGCTTGAGTTCGGCATCGACCGCATCGGCATCGTTGACGTCGACGGCGACCTCCTGACCGAGGCTCAGCATGTTGTCCGCGTGGTGGGTGTTGGTGTGGTCGACGATCTGCGTGTGTGAGCCGGGCACGAAGCGCATGCAGCCGCTGGCCGCAGTGGCCGGAGAGAGCGCGATCCAGGCGGTGACTTCGTCCTCGCCTTCGAGGCCCCAGTAGTGCAGGTCCTGGTGCCAGGAGACGTAGTTTTCCGTGCGTGGCTCCTTGATGAAGAACGGTGCGTCGAGTGCCAGCAGATCGGGCCCGAGGATTTCGGCGATGGGGTCTGTGACGGCCGGCAGACGCGAAATCTCGTCGATGAACGGCATCACGAGGTTGGGATAGCGCTTGATGCAGCGGCGATACTGCTGTTCGCGGCCGAACGTTTGTTCGAAGTCTTCGAGCTGGGCGCGGTACCGTGCTGCATCGGTTTCGCTCATGACGGTGATCGGGCAAACGAAGCCATCACGGTCGTAGGTCTCGCGGAGAGTGGACATGGGCGTGGTCCTTAGGTCGTGAATATGCGTTGTCAAAATGATAGCGTGTGACGGGTCGGGCGGCCAGACAACGGGCTGATCAGTTGGCGGGCCGATGAATGAAACCTTGAGCTTTTCCGGAGAGAATTGAATGGCCGATCGCTATCGGGACGAGATCGAAGGATTGCATGCGTTCATTGCCGCCTGGTTTCGCGGTGATGTGGCGCAAGATGATGCTCTCTTCGATGAGGAATTCACCCGTCGACTTGACCCCGCATTGATCAATATACAACCGTCGGGGCAGGTCCTGACGCGGCAGGATTTGCTCAACGGCATTCGCGCGGGGCATGGCGGCAATCCGGACTTCCAGATTGAAATCGAGGACGTCTCGCTGCGGTTTGCCGAGGATGATCTGGCGCTTGTCACCTATGTCGAATTCCAGCGCGGCGCCAAGAACACGGTGCCGGCCGATAATCGGCGCGTGTCGTCCGTGTTGTTCGGCGGCGTGAAGGAAGGCGGGGCGCTGACCTGGCTGCACATTCACGAGACCGGTCGCCAATGAAGCGGCCGTGATCGTTCGCTCCATTGAGCGGTCATGGTCATATCAGCAGATGGGGACTTTGTTTGTGCACGTGGAACTGCAGTAGGCATTCGAACTCGCGACGCCGGGCAACTCACCATCCTGGCAAAGTTGCATGCATTGCGAAAATGAATAGCACTGCGGGCGTTTCTTCGGTCGCGGTCTCGATGACCGACGGGCGACCTTTGTCGTGGAACTCGGTTTGCCGCTGGCTTCCGGCGGCGCCACGAAGCCGGTTGCCTTGTAACCGAGCTTCTGCATGCATTTGCTGTGCGCGTTGCGCCGATAGACGTTTTTCGGATCCGCGTCCTCGGCGGCTTTTGATGCCATCAAAACCGCGACGCCGATGACGCCGGCGCCGATGATCGTGCCAATGGCCTGAGCGGTCTCCACATCCTTTGGGGCACGTGCGGATTGGGCCTTCGCCCAACATGCCTGCGAGTCGGACTTCTGGCGCGATGATGATGCGCCGAGCTTCTTGAAGGCGATGTCTTGCGGTTTGGCCGCGCATCCCGAGAGCAGCGCGCCGACGGCAAGCAGCCCGCAAAAAATGATGGGTAAACGCGCCATATGTCTCCGCCCGTGAAACCGTTTTCCTTTCTGGTTACACGGGCAGTGACGGGGTCAGGAAGCGGCACTTCGTAGAGTGCGCATTAAGTTTTTATGACACGATGTGCCGGCAACACTTGCGCTGCCTGCTGAACAATCTAACCGGTCGGGACTTCGAGCTTGCGGGTGAGGTTTTCGAACTCGCGGCGCAACTCCTCGTTCTTGAAGATCTGCTCGAAAGTCGGTGCTTCCAGTTTCTGCAAGGCTTCGAATGTTGAGCGCGTGTTTTGCATCAGATTGCGGAGCTGATAACTCGCCTCGACGGTCTCGTAGGTATTGTCGGCGATGGACAAGTCATGCGCGGCGCGCCGGCGCGCGCGCGCGACCTGCTCGCGCTGCTGCAACAGATACCGGTTGTAGCCTCGGGCGGCGTCCGCCGCGAGTTTCTGGCTCTTCAGATTGGATTCCAATACGCGGCGCTGATCGGCCCGGTTCTGGCCGCGCAGCAACTTGCGGGTGCGGGCCTGCGCGGCTTTCAGGTCGCGTCGAATGGCCTTCAGTTTGGGGAGATACTTGCGATCGATCTTGTCGATCACGGTATCCTGGGCGTGCACCAGAATCGCGAATAGAGCAGCATGCATTGCGAAGTATTTTCGTGCAGCACCCATGTTGTCGCCACTGGCCGCCATCAACTTCGAAAGCTGTTGGTCGATCAGCTTGGCCGAGTTGAACACGGCGACGAGGCGCACGACATCGCCCGACAGAACGCTGCCGATCAGCAGATCGACCTGCTTCTTGGTCAGTTTGATGCCCGATTTCTGCAGGCCCTTGTGGACTTCATCCTTGGCGGTTTCGATTTGCTCGCGGTTGAGTGCGATGCGTTGTTCCGCATCGGTGATCTCCTTGCCGAGACTGGCGACGGTGTCCGAGATAACGCCCGGCATCAACGAGTCCTGGGGCGCCGTCAGCTGCTTTTCGCGCATCAGGACAATGTTGTTTTCGATGTCGGTGATGTTCTTGCGCAGTGTCTCGATGCGTTTTTGAATATCGACAATCGGCACATCGGTGACGATACCCAGAGCCGAATCCATCAGCGCGCGAATTCGATCTTGGCGGTCCTCGCGTGTTTCGGTCCACAGTGGTGTCAGGATGAAGTCATCCTTGGATGGCAGCTTGTTGGCCCTGGTTCGGTTCTGGGCGGTATCGGCCAGGATATCATCGATCGCACGCATAAGGCGGCGGGCTTGTTCGTAGTCCTTGTCGCCGGCGCGCGGATCTTTCGTGTCGGCCTTTCCGGCCGGAGCGGACGGCGTCCCGGACTGGGCCAGTTTCTGGGGCGATTGGGTCGTGGAGCCGGTAATAATATCGGCAATTCGGTCGCGAATGCTGGCCTGCGCCGAGGCCGGCCCGAGGTTGAGGGCCAGAGCCAGAGGGAGTGTCAGTGCCAGGGCAAGTACGCTGTCGCGTTTGCGGATCGTCCGTATTCTCCTATTCGTCATCATGAACCGCTCCTCCATACCCCGATAGATCGGGATTAAATGGGGCATTTCAATGGTTGCGGGCGATCATACAAGCGCAAGGCCGGGGAAAACAGGACTGGAAGAAATGTGCTGGGTAAAGATGTTCACAGCCAGCGGCGTGATCTTGATTTGTAGTCCCGATAGACATCGCCGAAGCGTGCTTCGAGATGACGTTCTTCGGGCAAAATGGCCAAAAAGTTGACCAGGAGGCCGAACAACGCGGCAGCAAACACGAACCAGATGTTCTTGGTCAATTCGGCGGCGCCCAAGAGCAGCATCACGTCAGCCACGTAAATTGGATTGCGCAGGCGCGCGAAGGGGCCGGTGGTGACGAGCACATCGGCTGCTCGATGCGGCCTGATGGTCGTGCCGGCGCGATGCAGGGTCCAGCCCGCCCAGCCCGCCAGGATGATGCCGCCGGCGCCGATCGACAGGCCGACGACGCGCGCGCTGAGATCATCCAGACCTGGCCAAGCCAGGGGATAGAGGCGCGCGAGGACGACGGCGGCGGCAATGACCGCCAAGAGGACGATCGGTGGCCACGGCACGCGCGACGGTGGCGCTGCAGGTGCCGGGGCGGTGGCTGATTCTGGTTCGGACACGGGCGCTCCTGCTTGATTTCGGCGCCGGGACGGGCGGTGCAATGTCTCTCCATATAGACAGGAGCGATCGGTGATGCCATCCCAGGCCACATGAACAGAACTGGGATTGGACTTGATGACAGGGTTTGAACCGCGCGACGCAACTTATCGGGCGCGTATTGAGAGCAGTTTCGCACAGCAGGCATTTCTGGACTTCATGGGGGCTGAACTGCGTCGCGTGGCACCTGGTGCGGTCGATATCGCGCTGCCGTTCAAGTGCGCGTTGGCACAGCAGCATGGCCATGTGCACGGTGGCGCGATAACGTCGATCGCGGATACGGCGGCCGGTTATGCGGCGATGACGCTGTCATCGCCCGGCGTTGGCGTGCTGACGACGGAACTCAAGGTCAATTTCCTGCGCCCGGCCGGCCCCGGCGTACTTTGTGCCGCAGCGCGCGTGATCAAACCTGGACGTACGCTCAATATCGTGCAGGTGGACGTTACCGAGAGCCGATCAGACGAGGAAGTTCATGTATTGACCGGTCTCGTGACGATCATGTTCGTCGACGGGATAGACTGACAAGGATGGCGCCATGATACCGAACCGCAACCCTGAGTTTAACTTTGATTTGGGCGAAATCGCAGACCAGATCCGCGAGACTGTCAGTTCCTTCACTGCCGATGAAATCGCGCCGATTGCCGCCGAAATCGACCGAACGGACGAGTTTCCGCGCCATCTCTGGACCAAGATGGGTGATCTTGGGCTGCACGGCATTACGGTCGAGGAGGAGTACGGCGGCTCGGGGCTCGGGTATCTTGAGCACTGCATCGCGCTCGAAGAAATCTCCCGGGGATCGGCGTCCGTCGGCCTGTCGTACGGAGCGCATTCGAACCTGTGCGTTAACCAGATCCGGCGCAACGGATCCGACGAACAAAAGCGTCGATACCTGCCAAAGCTGATATCGGGCGAGCATGTCGGTGCGCTGGCGATGTCCGAGCCGGGTGCCGGATCGGACGTTGTCTCGATGAAACTGCGCGCCGAAAAAAAGGGTGATCGATACGTCCTCAACGGGACCAAGTTCTGGATTACCAACGGGCCGGGCGGCGATATCGTCGTGGTTTATGCCAAGACCGATCCGGAAGCCGGCGCGCGCGGGATAACGACGTTCATCGTCGAGACGGATACCAAGGGCTTTTCTGTCGCCCAGAAGCTCGACAAGCTCGGCATGCGCGGTTCGAACACGGGTGAGCTGGTGTTCGAGGATTGCGAGGTGCCAGAGGAGAACGTGATCGGCGAGGTCGGCAGCGGCGTCAACGTCCTGATGAGCGGCCTCGACTACGAACGTGCCGTGTTGTCGGCCGGACCTCTCGGCATCATGCAGGCCTGCATGGATATCGTGTTGCCGTACATCCATGACCGCAAGCAATTCGGCCAGCCAATCGGAGAGTTTCAACTGGTGCAGGGCAAAATTGCGGACATGTACGTCACGATGAACGCGTGCCGGGCTTACGTCTATGCCGTCAACAAGGCCTGTGACCGCGGCGAGACGACGCGCGAGGATGCCGCCGGCGCGATTTTGATCGCGGCCGAGAAGGCAACGCTGATCGCCCTCGACGCGATCCAGTTGCTGGGTGGTAACGGCTACATCAACGACAGCGCCACCGGGCGCCTGTTGCGTGATGCGAAGCTCTATGAAATCGGCGCTGGAACCAGCGAGATCAGGCGCATGTTGATTGGTCGGGAGATTTTCAACAAGACTGCTTAACGCGTTCTAATTGCGTTGATATTGCATCGCGCTTGGACACCGGACGGAAGGCGGGCGCGGTTATCGTTAAGTCTCGTTTGAACAATCGTGGCAAAATTTGGTCGCAGCGCGGTTTTGATGGTCAACCCCTTTGACAATAAGCGCGCTGCATGTAACCGTACGGCTCCCAATCCCATGTGTGGGAAGGGTCTTTTTCGCATGTCATGAGCCTGTTGCCGACAATCACACCGTCAATGCGTGCGGCACCTACGTGATGAAAGAGCGCACAAATGCGCCGACCATCGCGAGTGATGCGAAGAAGAGTGGAGGAAACTGATCGGAGGGTTATATGCGCCTCAAGGCACTCGTCGCACTTACGTGCGCCTCTATTGTTGCGATCCCCGCAACAGCTAGCTTCGCGCAAAAGCGCGTGAAGTGGAAAATGCAGTCGGCATTTGGTTCCAGTCTGCCGCACCTTGGCACGTCAGCGACGCGCTTCAGCAAGAACGTTGAAGTCATGTCTGACGGCAAATTCAAAATTAAGTTCCACGAGCCGGGCGCCCTTGTGCCAGCGCTCGAGTGCTTTGACGCTGCCTCTAAAGGCTCGGTTGACGCATGCTGGACAACACCTGGTTATCACGCTGGCAAATTCCCGGCCGCATCGTTCTTCACTGCCGTGCCGTTTGGCCCGGGCTTTGGTGAGTACCTGGCATGGAAGTGGTTCGGCAACGGCAACAAAATGCGCGATGAGCTCTATGCCAAGCACGGCCTAGTTGCTTTCGACAGCTTCTGCATCGGCCCTGAAACCTCAGGCTGGTTCAAGACCGAAATCAAGGGCGGCATCGAGTCCCTCAAAGGCATCAAGATGCGTTTCTTCGGTCTTGGCGCGAAAGTCATGCAGAAAATGGGCGTTTCGACACAGCTTCTTGCTGGTGCCGACATCTACCCAGCTCTCGAAAAAGGCGTGATCGACGCGACCGAGTTCTCGATGCCGACGATCGACATCAAGCTTGGTTTCTACCAGATCGCCAAAAACAACTACTTCCCTGGCTGGCACCAGCAGGTGTCGTGCTCTGAAATCCTGATGAACAAGAAGGGTTTCGAAGCGCTGCCGAAGAGCTACCAGAAAATGGTTGAGATCGCGTCCCAGGAAAGTGTTGCGCACACTTATGCGGAAACGGAAGCCAAGAACCCAGC
>JBPCVZ010000294.1:0-3142 GCA_051010015.1 Hyphomicrobiaceae bacterium | reverse complement strand
GGTCGATTGACCATATTGACAAAGTGTCACATTTTGCTTGCCGACAACACGTTCTTCGGACGGCAGGCAAAACGTTCGTCCGCAAAAAAATCGCGCGGTTCAAACCGCCACAATCGCTCACCAGGAGGAACGTTCTATGAGTTGGTTTAACGACACCCGTGATGGTGCAAGTCGGCGCCAGTTTCTTGGACTGGCCGGAGGCGCAGGTGCGCTCGCAGTTCTACCGATCAACTTCGCGACACTGCGGCCGGCGCACGCTGCCGGCAAGACGCTCACGGTCAGAATCGGTTCGGATATCTCCGTGCTCGATCCCGCACAGATCTTCCAGATCGAGAACCAGACGGTTGCCGGTCACGTCTTCAATGGTCTGGTCAAGTACGATCAGGCGTCCAACAAGATCGTCCCTGATCTTGCCGAGTCGTGGGAAGTGAGTGATGGCGGCAAGGTTATCACGTTCAAACTCCGCTCCGGCGTGACGTTCCACAAGGGCTACGGGCCGTGCACGTCGGCGGACGTGAAATTCTCCCTCGACCGTGTGCTCGACCCGAAGACGGCGAGCAAGTACAAGGGGCAGCTTGCCGGCCTGAAGGCCGTCGAAACCCCTGATGCCCAAACGGTAAGGCTGGTTCTGGAAAACCCCAACGCCGGTTTCCTGCACAAGGTCACGGCATTCAACCAGGGCTGGATCGTATCGAAAAAAGCGATCACCGAAATGGGCGCCAAGGCCAAGCTCAATCCGATCGGCACCGGCCCATTCGTCTTCGACAGCTGGACCACCGGCAGCCAGGTGCGCCTGTCGGCGAACAAGGATTATTTCGAAGGCGCGCCAAAATTCGACACGCTCGTGCTGCGCCTGATCAAGGACGAAACCGCCGCCGCGATTGCGCTTGAAAAGGGCGAGATCGACATCTTCTTCTCGCTGCAGCAGCCGCAGATCATCGATCGCCTGAAGAAGAAAGGCAACATCAAGGTCGTGAGCCGCGAGGCAAACCACACGATCAACCTCGTCCTCAACACGACGATCAAACCACTGGGCGATGTCCGCGTGCGCCGCGCCATCGCGCATGGCATGAACAGAAAGGCACTGGTCGACGGTTACTTCAAAGGCACCAAGGCGCCGGGTTATACCGTCCTCACGTCATCGTTCGCCGAATACACCGATGATGTTCCCAAGTACCCGTATGATCCCGACAAAGCCAAGGCCTTGCTCAAGGAAGCCGGCGCTACGTCATTCAACTTCGAGATCACATCGGTCGGCCTGTCACCGTACGACAAGCTCGTGGTGCCGCTCGCCAACGACCTCACCGAGATCGGCATCAAGACCAAGATCAGGATCCTCGAGCGCGGGGCATATACGCAGGCGCGCAACAGCGGCAACGTGATGTCCTGCCTGACCGGCGTCGTCGGCCCGCCCGATCCCGATTCACCGCTCGTCACGCTCTACGCAACCAAGTCGTTCCCGCCCGGCATGAACACCGCGCGGTACAAGTCAGCCGACGACCTGCTGGCGAAAGCGAGCGGGGCCATCGAGCCGGCGGCGCGCAAGGCGGCCTACAAGGCAGTGCTGCAAAAGACGATGACGGACGTGCCGGTCATTCCGCTCTATGCCGACCAGCTGTTCCTGGCGCATACCGACAAGGTCCAGGGCTTCGTCCAGAACTCGTTGTTCACGGTGCATACCTATCCTGTGTCGTTGAAGGGGTAGGGGCGCGTGATCGGCTTCCTGGGCCGCCGGCTGCTGCAGCTTGTCATCACGATGCTCGGGATCGTCACGGTCGCCTTCTTCCTCATGAGGGCGATCCCCGGCGATCCCGCCGCCTATATCCTTGGTGACTATGCCACCAAGGAGGCATTGGCGACGTTGCGCTCGCAGCTCGGGCTCGACCGCCCGGTCCTGGAACAGTACATCATCTTCATGGGCCGGGCGTTGACCGGTGACCTGGGTTCGTCCGTGGTTACCGGCCAACCGGCCCTGTCCGAGATCACGTCAAGCCTGCCATCCTCCGCGGCGCTGGCCGTGCTTGGCCTGCTCATTGCCGTGTCGATCGGCATTCCGCTCGGCATCATGTCGGCGGTTTATCAGGGCACCTGGGTCGATGTCGCCATCATGCTGGGGGCGCTTGCCGGCATATCGTTTCCGGTGTTCTGGGTCGGCCTCGTCGCGATCCTGTTCTTTGCGCATTGGCTCGGGATTTTCCCGGCGCTCGGCTCGACCAATTCGGACAGCCTCTGGGTGAACCTCTATTACCTGCTGCTGCCGGCACTCGTCTTCGGTTTCTCGGTTGCGGCCTACATCGCACGCCTGACGCGGTCGGCGATGCTCGAGGTTCTGGGACAGGACTACATCCGTGTGGCGCGCGCAATGGGGGTCAAGGAAAGCCGCATTATCTTTCGCCTGGGGCTGCGCAATGCGCTTATACCGATCCTGGCGGTGATCGGTGTGACCTTTGCCTGGGCGTTCGGCAACGCGATCCTGATCGAGGTCGTCTTCAGTCGACCGGGTGTCGGCTCGACCATGCTCAAGGCGATCCTCGCGCGTGACTATCAGTTGGTCCAAGCAGGCGTGCTGGTGTTGGCCGCGATTGTCGTCGTCATCAACGTGACACTCGAAGTCAGCTACGGGTTCATCGATCCGCGGGTGAGGAGTTCATGACGGACGACGCGACCACCGCAGGCAAGGACGCGCCGGAACGTCGGCGCGAGGATCAGGCGTGGCTCTATCGCTATCTTCGCCACCCAGGCCTCATGATCGGCCTGATCATCCTGCTCCTGCTTGTCGCGATTGCCATCGCAGCACCGTTGCTATCGCCCTATTCGCCGACCAAAACCGATCTCGGCAACACGCTCGCGCATCCAAGCGCCGAACACTGGCTCGGCACTGACCAGTTCGGCCGCGACGTGCTCTCCAGGATCATCTGGGGGTCGAGAATTTCCCTGCAGGTTGCCCTGGCCGTCGTCTTCATTTCGCTGACGCTCGGAACTTTCATCGGTGCCTTGGCCGGGTTCGCGGGCGGCTGGCTCGATCGCGCGATCGTCGTGTGCAACGACATTCTTCTGGCTTTTCCAGGCTTCCTGCTGGCGCTGGCCCTGGTCGCGGCGCGCGGCTCATCGCTGGAGTCGGTTATCACGGCGGTTTCCATCG
>JBPCVZ010000293.1:0-4600 GCA_051010015.1 Hyphomicrobiaceae bacterium | reverse complement strand
GCCGTCGATGGCGAGGCGCTCGGCGAACGCGGCATAGAAGTCGAGGCCGTACTGCGCCATGCCGATGTTCTCAGGCAACGAAAACAGACGACGGATGCCGCCGTTGCCAAGCGGTGTCGCCGCGTTCTGGTAGGACGGATCGCGTTCAATGACGACAATTTTGGCGCCGCCCTGCCTGCTGGCCAGATGCCAGGCGATATTGCATCCCACGATGCCGCCGCCGAGAATGGCAATATCCGCTTTCATGATCTTCCTGCCGGGTTGGATAAGGGCGCTGTCAGTCTAGCATCGGTGGGGTTGCTGCAAAGAGAAATTACCTTGAGTTTACGACGATGATCGACATGGTGGATAAATTCGTTAGGTTCGGCGAATTCTGCAACCGTCGAAGCGCATTTGGGCCGAGCGCATGAAACAACTGCTGATCGTCGCGCATATCCCGTCGGACAATACCCGTGCGTTGCGAGATGCTGTCGAGCGCGGTGCGCGGCATGCGGATATCGACGGCGTCGCGGTGACCGCGCTGACGCCGTTCGAAGCCGGACCCGATGATGTGCGCGCGGCCGACGCGATCGTGCTCGGGACGACGGAAAACCTCGGCTACATGTCGGGCGCGCTGAAGGACTTTTTCGACCGGACGTATTATGCCGTGCTGGAGGAGAAGCAGGGACTGCCCTACAGCCTCTATATCAGAGCTGGCCACGATGGCACCGGCACGCGGCGCGGTGTCGAGACGATCATTACCGGCCTGCGCTGGCGGGCGGTGCAGGAACCGTTGATCTGTCGAGGCGCGTATTCGGAAGATTTCATTGCGCAATGTGAGGAGCTTGGCCTCGCCATGGCAGCGGGCCTGGAAGCCGGAGTGTTTTGATGATGGCACACGCGGAGCTGGTCATTCGACCGTTCGTAGAAGATGACAGCGCGGACGTGATCGCGCTGTGGCAGCGGGCGGGGCTGACGCGTCCGTGGAATGATCCGGCGCGGGACATCGCGCGCAAGATGATGGTGGCGCCGGAGCTGTTTCTGGTGGGTTGCGCCGAAGGCACGCTGGTTGCCAGTGCGATGGGTGGCTACGACGGCCATCGCGGCTGGGTCAACTACCTGGCAGTCGACGAAACCTGTCGCGGGCTCGGCTATGCCCGCCGCATCATGGACCATCTCGAGGAGATGCTGCGCGCACGGGGATGTCCGAAGCTCAATCTGCAGGTGCGGGCGGAGAACGGGGCGGCGGTGGCGTTCTACGAGGCGGCCGGCTATGCGCGGGAGGATATGGTATCGATGGGCAAGCGGCTGATTGCCGATGCGTGAACAGGGGCTCGCGGCAGTCCGATTGTCGCCCGCCTGTTTGAGGTGCGGCCCGATTGCTCTAGGATCGCCTGGAAGACTTTCCGGCGGCATGTCGCGTCGCGCACCGTCACCCGTACCGAGCAGGAGCCCGAGATGCAGCTCATCGACCTTAGCCGAGAGATCTATCACAGAACGCCGGCCCATCCGTCGCATCCCCCGATCGTCACGACGGTGTGGAATGATCACAGTGAGATCAAATCGGCGGGTGAAACCAATTTCAGTTCGAAGGCGCTTTACCTGTCGATGAGCGACCACGCCGGCACGCACGTCGATGCGCCGTGCCATTTCAATTCGGACCCGGCGGCGGCGTCGATCGACGAGGTGCCGCTCAAAAACTTCTATACCGAGGCGATCTGCCTGGACCTGTCGCACGTGGCGCTGCGCCATGAGATCACGGTTGAGGAGATGGAGACGGCGCTCGAAGTATCGGGCCAGGAGATCCGGCAGGGCGATACGGTGCTGATTCATATGGGCACCAATGATCGTCTGTTCGGGACGCAGGGATATCTGCACGACTTTCCCGGCTTGCATGTCGATGCCGTGCATTGGCTGGCCGATCGCAAGATCGTCGCGTTCGGTGTCGAGGCGATCAGCCCGGCGCCCGAGGGTGAACCGAATTTCAAGGCGCACCTGGCCTGTGCCGAGCGCGGCATCACGCATATGGAATGCCTTTGGAACCTGGACAAACTGGTCGGCATGGGACGCTTTCGGTTCATCGGCTTTCCGCTCAAGATAAAGGGTGGGACGGCGAGCCCGATCCGGGCGGTGGCGGTGATTGAGTAACGGGTGGGATCGCAACAGGGGTGGCTGACGTGAGTGAGAATTTCTTCGTTCCCGATCTTTCTTCGGGCGATAATAATCCGTTCGCGCGCGACGCGGACAACAAGCTGGTGCGACGGGGGTTCTGGCTTGATATGAGCGATCGATCGATCGTTCTGGCCATGACGCAGGGGGTTGGCGCGAACCTGACGAACGATCAAAAGCGCGCGCACCTGCGGGACATCGGGCGGGCGGCGCTGATCGATGAGGTGTGCGTGCAGGAGATCCTGCCGCCTGAAGATTGAGTATCAGTTCTAGCCGCAGGTCCGGGTCGGCAGGCCGGGGCCGCCGGTCGACGGGCTGCGGCGTTCCATCAAGACGACATCGTGCCAGACATCGTCGATGTGACCGTAGCGTTCACGCGTGCCGACCTCGCGAAAGCCGGCCTTGGCATGGAGGGCGCGGCTGGCGCTGTTGAGCGCGAGGATCTGCGCCTGCAGCGTCCAGTAGCCGTCGACCTCGGATGCGGTGATGAGAGCATTGAGCAGGGCGAGGCCGATGCCCTTGCCGCGTGCGCTTGATGATGTGTAGACGCTGACCTCAGCGACGCCAGCGGCGCCTCAGGTGTCCGGCGCGGGCGAGAGCGCCGACCAGCCGAGAACGGTGCCGGCCGGGTCGTGGGCGACAGTGCGCCCGATTTCGAGGTGGCCCGCATCCCAGGCCGGCCACTTCGGCGGTGATTGCGTAAAGGCGGCGAGACCGGTCGCGAGCCCCTCGCCGTAGATCGCGCGGACCTGGGCCCAATCCCGGCGCTGCATGGGTTCGATGACAAAGTCCATGGGAGCGGCTCTTTCGGGCTGGGCGGCCAACGGCATCAGGGATGCGCGGCGGCGGCGAATTCAGTGTCATAGACGTTTTGCCAAGCCTTGTGGTCGAGGCCGTCGGTCAGCATATAGCCGCTGCGCGCGCCGCGGTAGATGGACGGATCCTCGGCACCGGGCGGCAGTTCGCCCTTGTCGCGCAGGGCGCGCAAGGCGATCAGCATGCGGCGGCGCGTGCGCGTGATCATCAAGTCGGACGGCGCGAGATGCTCGAGGTCATGATCGACGATGCCGCCCATGCTTTCGGTGATGGCCTGGTCCTGCAGGTGGACGCCTTCGATGCCGGTATAGTTGGTGTTGTCGCGCTGGGACTCGCGGTCGATGTGCCAGTCGTTGCCCGCATTGGCCGACATGCGGAAACGGCCGAGCCAGTCGGTCGAGTTGGGCAGCAACTGGTCGAGCCGGCCGGTGCCGCCGATCGGCGTGCCATCCTTGTAGGTCGGCTGGGGCTGCGAATTGGCGGCGACCGCCTTCTTCCACCAGATGAAAATGAACATCGTGTGGGTATCGTCGAGCGGGACCCAGGCGCGGGCGTGCATGTGGCTGCCGAACTCGCCATTCGGCGCCTGCGTCCAGAACGGGAACAGGAAGTTGGCAAAGCGCCAGTAGGTCTGGTCGGCACCCGATGCCCGGTAGCCGGCGTACTGCGTGCCCCAGGGTGCGTCGGAAACGTGATACTCGGGCGCGCGGTCGGTGATCGTCTGGCGCAGCGGCGCATCGTCATCGACGTTGTCCGGGTCGACGTGGCCGGCGTGCAGGAAGCCGAAATGCGACGTGTCAATCTCACCCTCGAGCGCCTGCAGGTAATTGCATTCGCGCAAAATGAACGTCAGGTTGATCTCGTCCTCGGGGACATCGAGGATCTCGAATCCCGGCAGGGCTGGCGGTTCTTTCGCGGTGCCCATATAGACCCACACGATGCCGGCCTTCTCGGTCGCCTTGTAGGCCTTGGCACGGACCTTGTGCTTGAAATCCTGGTGCGGCTTGGCGCTGGGCATGTCGACGCAGTTGCCTTCGACGTCGAACTTCCAGCCGTGGTAGACGCAGCGAATGCCGCTTTCCTCGTTGCGGCCGAGAAACAGCGAGGCGCAACGATGCGGGCAGCGATGGTCCATGACGCCGACGCGCCCTTCACTGTCGCGGAAGCCGATCAAGCGCTCGCCGAGCAGCATGACCCGGACCGGATCGCCGTCACGGACCAGCTCGGATGACTTGAAGGCGGGGATCCAGTAGTGCCGCATCAGGTCGCCCATCGGTGTGCCGGGGCCGACACGGGTGAGCTCAATGCCTTCCTTGGCGTTTGTCATGGGCGTCCTCCGAACCGTAATTGCGTGTTTGCTGGATGAAATGCCAGACCGCGATGGCAGTCAATGGCTGGCGGGCAACGATCACGCTGGCGCGGGCATGCCGACGGCTCCGCGCGGATGGCCGCCGGAGGGATAAGGCGTCGAAGGGTACGGGGCAACAGCACGACCGCATCCGATTTTAGTTTTGAGCGACGTGCTGTCGCCCCGTGCAGGATTTATCGCTGAGTCACGCCTCTTTTAAGCTGCGGGCACCTGGGACTCTCACCACAGGCAGGACGGCAGGGCGTCACTATAACGCCGGGCGTACGT
>JBPCVZ010000292.1:0-5084 GCA_051010015.1 Hyphomicrobiaceae bacterium | reverse complement strand
ATCAAGCAAGAGCTCGGCGCGGCACAAGTCGTCATTCACAATGCCGTACGCGCAACCTTCGGGCACTATGACGAATTTGACACGCTAGAACTGGAGAAGAACTTCACCGTCAGCGTGTCGGCGCTACACAAGATGGCGCGGTTCTATATCCCCGATATGCTGCAGCTCGGTCATGGCACACTGCTTGTAACGGGCAACACTGCGGCGCATCGCGGCACGCCGCGCTATTCAATGTTTGCCCCGGCAAAAGCGGCGCAGAGAATTCTTACGGAAGCTCTCGCGCGGCGCCACGGCCCAGATGGAATCCACGTCGCCTATGTCACGATCGATGCACCCATCAAGACGCCGTGGACGAGCCAATACACGCAAGACGTACCACTGGATGGCTTCGCGATGCCGGACGACATAGCCGAAGAAATCTGGCATCTGGCGCATCAGCGGCGATCGACTTGGAGCTCGGATCTATGGATCAGACCGTTCCGGGAGGCGTTCTAGTGCAACAGGCGCAAAGTTTGCACCACCCTGTCAGCCAGCAGCGGCGTCGGCTTTGTGCCCGAAGATGATCTACACTTGGAATGTAGCGAGCCATGCTCTCAGCTATGAACTAATGGTAGATTGCCGGGTTCTTGCGTAAGTGCGCAACCAGGAAATCCACGGTTGCGCGGACCCGCGCGGACGTTTGTCCCGCTTCCTTGTGCACGATATGGATCGGAACTGGCGGCGGTGTCCAATCGTCAAGGACAACTTCCAATTCGCCGGAGGCCAGTTCCTTCGAGACCATATATGAAAGAACCCGCGTCATGCCGCGACCAGCGATCGCCGCTCCGATCGCGACATCAAATTTGTTGACGCTGAACTGGGCATCGAGCTTGAACTGTCTGCTCTCACCTTCTTTCTCAAACGGCCATTCTCCTGACGGTGCCATGTTCGAAAAATCGACAATGCTGTGGTCGTTCAGGTCACTGGGTGAGGTGGGGCGACCGTGCAGGTCAAGATAGGTTGGCGATGCACAAACCAATCTGCGGACACTGCCAACGCGGCTTGCAACCAGAGAGGAGTCAGGCAAATCCGCGATGCGCACCGCGATATCAATTCCTTCTTCGAACATATGAACGATGCGGTCGGCAAGTGACAGTGAGACTGACAACTCCGGATACGTGTCCATGAGCTCAAACGCAATTGGCATCAACACTTTGTAGCCAAACGCTACCGATGCCGTGATGGTCACCGCGCCTCTCGGCGAACCGTGGGCGCCAGCGGCATGCCGCTCGGCTTCTTCAACTTCCGCAATGATCCGGCGACAGTCATTGAGATATCTGCCTCCCGTGTCGGTTAGTTGCGTTGATCGCGTTGTGCGATGGAGCAAGCGGGCGCCGATCCGCTCCTCCAGCTCCGAAATGGCGCGTGTTACCGCTGGCGGCGACATATTGAGCTTGCGTGCCGCAGGAGCAAATCCTGCCTCTTCAGCAACGGCAACAAACACGGTCATTGTCTGCAGGCGATCCATGACCATTCCAATTACTAAAATGAACTCTTTCAGATTATGCGCGTTCATCTGGAGCAAGGAAAGGGCCAGAAGACAAGGTCAAGCTGCAAGAGCAGCCAAAAGGGGACCGTTCATGGCTCAACGCAAAAGACAACAGACCTGGCAGCGGCAATCACCCACAAGAGGGTAGACAGTGAACTGAATGGTTTTGTGCAAGCAAGCCATGTCTTGCCGCTCTTCACCCTGCTCGTGCGCAACCCGCACATTCATCGAACGTCGGGAGGAGGCCGGCCAAGCATTTGATGTGCTCTATTCCCGGAGGCATTCGCATGGCGCTGATCTCTCCAGCAGCATGAAGAAACCAGTCGATCCGGCTGCCGTGAAGATTTTCTCACGCCAACCAGGTTTGAAATTACGTCAGCCGAGGTCACGCAAATTGCATGAGGCCCGATCGGTCAAGGAGAGCGGAAAATGACCACCGACCCAAGAACCGATTGCTCCCCGTTTCATCCGGGTGAGCGGCGCGTACAAGAGATCGCTGGCGCGCGCGACATAGAAGCTTGGGCACGCAAAGTCGTCCGCGACCATCTGCCGGAGCAGCATAGAGACTTCCATACATCTCTACCGTTCTTGGTCGTTGCGGCACGCGATGCGGCGGGACGTCCCTGGGTGACACTACTCGAAGGGGCGGATGGGTTCATCGCCTCACCGGATCCTCGTTCCCTCGTCATCCGTGCCAAACCCGCACCGGGTGACGCTCTTGAAAACGCATTCAACAAGGAAAGCGATATCGGCATCTTGGGAATTGAACTGTCCACGAGAAGGCGCAACCGTCTCAATGGCCGTATTTCTGAACTCAGTCCGGAAGGTTTCAGTCTCACCGTCGATCAAACATTCGGCAATTGCCCGCAATACATCCGTGAACGTGAATGGCACCGCGTCGAGGATACATCGCCCGGACAGCCAAGGTCCGGTCGAAGTTTGACGCCTTCGCAACGCGAATGGATTCGGTCTGCCGACACTTTCTTTATTGCAAGCGGTTACCGTGCGGAAGGCGAAAGCCCGGCGTTTGGAATGGATGCGTCTCACCGCGGCGGCGAGCGCGGGTTTGTCGAAGTATTGGAAGAGCGGAAACTGAGATTTCCGGACTATGCCGGCAACAATCACTTCAACACAATCGGCAACCTGCTGCTCGATCCCCGCGCAGGATGCCTGTTCGTCGATTTTGAAACAGGCACGCTGCTTCAGCTCACAGGGATGGCGTCAGTCGATTGGACATCCGATGCGCTGGCGCGGTTTCCGGGTGCAAGGCGGCTGGTGACCTTCGACATCGATGAAATTGTCGAGCTGCCTGCTGCCGTTGGCCTCAGATGGGATTCCGATGCCCAGGCTGTGCGATCGCTACGCTTGACGAGCAAGATCCGCGAGAGCGACGACGTTACGTCGCTTGTCTTCGAAGCGCGCGATGGCGGCCCCCTGGCTTCGTTCGAACCCGGTCAGCATCTCCCGATCGAGCTCGCGACGTCGAGCGCTGGCGAAGTCGTGCGCAGGACATACTCGTTGTCGAACGGCCCGAGCCGGGATCAGTATCGAATCAGCGTAAAGCGCGAGCCAAATGGGCTTGCATCGCGGTATCTGCATGATCTGGTCGAGCCGGGCGCGATCATAGAAAGCAGGAGGCCGGCTGGCGAATTCATGATGACCTGCAACAAGTGCCCGCTTGTGCTGGTCAGTGCCGGCGTTGGTATTACGCCGATGCTGAGTATCCTCCAGTCTGTCGCACGGGAAAAGGGCGATCGGCCCGTATGGTTCGTCCATGGCGCGCGCAACGGGCGTCATCACCCGTTTGCCAGCGAGGTTCGCGACTTCGCCTCAATGCGGCATAACATCAAGGTGCATGTTGCTTACACTCAGCCCGAACGTGATGATGCCATCGGGGTGAACTTCGATAGCGCGGGACGTATCGATGGCACTCTTCTGGCACGCTTGGTGGGCAGCGTCGACGCGCACTACTTCGTGTGCGGCCCGGCCGGCTTCATGTCGGCAATACACTCAGATCTCGAAGATCAGAACGTGCCACTCGATCGGATTCACACCGAATCGTTCGGACCGGCGGGTTAGGCCAAGGATAAGTGCTGCAAGTCATCGGCTACGGTCGAGAATCGGAGTGTCAGACAATGGCGGACTCCGACGACGCCGGAATAATTGCAGGTGGCAATGCTGGTTTCGTGGCCTCCGAAATCGCCTGTGCTGATCGCCCGCTGTAGATCGGATGCGATACCTTGTTGAGAGAACAGGAATAGTTAGTTGCAGCTTTTGGGCGTTCTATTTTGCCCGGATAATAGCGATTCTTCTTTTTCACGATGACGGATAGGAATGAGCGAATACCTGGAAGCATGAACAGCGACTCGACTACCCGTCAGTAAAAAGGGGAATGTTATGGCCTACACACTCAAGACACTGTTTTCAGCAACGGTCGTTGCTAGCGGCTTCGCCCTGACCATCTTGCCACCACAGGAGGCAATGTCTGCAGCCTCAACGGCTTCGCGGAATGCAGAGCAAGTGTACTACCGCAGCGCGACAATCGACGGTCTAAATATCGCCTACCGGGAAGCAGGTGCTCCATCGAAGCCAACAATCCTGCTGCTTCACGGCTTCCCGACTTCATCGCACATGTTCCGCAACCTTATTCCGCGACTGGCCCGGCGTTTCCATGTGTTGGCGCCCGACTACCCGGGATTTGGTGCCTCGGATATGCCAGCCGCCAAGGACTTTGAGTACTCGTTCTCGAATATATCGCAGTTGATGACCAAGCTCCTCGATCGCAAGAAGGTTGACCGCTATGCCGTCTACTTGATGGACTACGGTGCACCGGTCGGGTACCGCATGTTCGCATCCGATCCTGAGCGGGTTTCTGCATTCGTCATCCAGAACGGTAACGCATACGCCGAAGGCCTGCGGGAGTTCTGGGACCCCATCAAAGCGTACTGGGCCAAGCCGACGAAGGAAAACGGCGACAAATTGCGCGGCTTCTTGAACCTGAAAGCAACCAAGTGGCAATTCACGCACGGCACGAAACGGCCAGATCTGATCAGTCCTGACAACTACTGGCATGTGCAATATCTGCTTGATCGGCCAGGCAATCAGGAAGTCCAGCTTGAATTGTTCCTGGATTACGGCACGAACGTCGGTGAATACGAGAAATGGCAGGCGCTGTTCCGCAAGCATCAACCACCGACACTGTTGATGTGGGGCAAGAACGATCACATTTTTCCTGAGCAAGGTGCTCATCCCTACAAGCGGGATCTCAAAAACCTTGAATTCCATATTCTGGATACCGGTCATTTTGCCCTCGAAGAATATGGACCGAAGATCGCTGAACGAATTCTGGCGTTACTTGATCGAGTTCAGCACTGACTGGCTCGACGCGAGAATTGAGAACGTCACGCCCGGTGTCGGGCGTGACGTTCCTTGTTGAGCAAACAACCTCGCTCTCGCTCGCGAGCGTCGTGTCAAGATTATTTCTTCAGCACGACTCACGGAGCACAGCCAGCGGTACCGCTAGCGGAGTATAGCGCAGCCACAATTGTCCCTGGAT
>JBPCVZ010000291.1:0-4668 GCA_051010015.1 Hyphomicrobiaceae bacterium | reverse complement strand
GTCTCACCGTAGGGCAGATCATCCTCGATGATCACCTCGCCGAGATGAATACCGATGCGCAGCGGCGTTTCCTTGAGGTGCGGCCGGTTGCCGAGATCGAGTTGTATTTCCAGCGCACACTGGACGGCATTGACCGCGCTTTCGAATGTGGCGAACAAGCCGTCACCTGGCATGCCGAACAACCAGCCATCATGCTTTTCGAGCTCACGGCGGCCAACCACTCGGATTTCGCTCAAGGCATTGACCGTATTGGTTTCGTTGAGCGACATGCGACCGCTGAAGCCAGCGATATCCGCCGCAAACACGGCTCTGAGGCTGCGCCGCCGCTGTGGCGATGGTGGCGGCCTGTGAGCGCCAGAGCCGCCACTGCCCTGGCCCCCGCCAGAATTCGACGGAGCCATCAGCCAGCTCCTGGCATGTGTTTCTTCATCTTGGCCAGAAACACGGCGCGTTGATCCTCATCGGGTATGGATTCGGCGAGACGCCGGAAATAGTCTTCATGGCCAATGGCGCTTTGCGCAAGGCGTTTGGCAAGCACCCCGGCAACAGGCCCGACGAGCGGGACGAGCGCCTCGCTGGCGGCCTGAATATCGGCGTTGGATATGAGCGCATCAAGCTGCACGGCCGCAACTCCCTGATCGGCGCGAATACTCTGCTCCGCTTCCTTGCGGAACTTCGAAGCTTCAGCTTCGATCGGGATCTGATCAGAAAGAGATGTCAAGAGCATGTCCGGATCGGTCGATTGCAGCGACGCTTTGCGAACGACAACGCGCGCGATCGGCCCGATCGACTTGGCCAGCGCTGCCTCGACGGCACCAAGCGTCGACGGCATGAGCTTGGCGGACATGGTTTGTGAAAGGTCGGCCGGGTTCGTCGCGCCGGTTGTCGATCCACCACCGGTATTGCTTCCAGGGGAAGCCGATTTACTGGAGGAAATCTTGGTTAAGTCGAGCGGCGGGCTGTTGTCGCTCGCGGTCGCCTCGATCGCCGCATTCAAGGCATCGATGAACTCCCCGGCCGTTTGATACCGATCATCCGGATTGCGCGCCAGCGCGCGCTGCACGACCGTGTTCAGCTGCTCGAAGTTGCCCGGCCGCAACGTCGCGATGTGCGGCGGCGACTCGTTCAAGAGCTTGCGCATCAGTTCCGCGATGTCGTTGGCAACGAACGGTTTTGCCCCGGCAAGCAACTGGAACAGAATGACGCCGGCGGAAAACAGATCCGCCCGGCCGTCGACCGGCCGCCCGAGAAACTGCTCAGGCGACATATAATTGGGTGTGCCAATCGCACCGATGCCGTTCGGATTGGTCAGACCGAGCGAATCGAAGCGCGCGACGCCGAAGTCCGTGACTTTTATCGACGTTGCCGAAGGGCACAGAATATTGGCCGGTTTGACGTCGCGGTGCACGACGCCCTTCGAATGGGCATGGTCGAGCGCGAACAGCAGTTGCGCCATGATCTCACCGACCTGACGGATCGGAAGCATGGTGCCGGAACTTATGACATTCTCAAGCGTCCCGGCATCGACATGCTCCATGATGATATACGGCGAGCCATCCTGCTCGGCATAGTCAAACACGGTTACGATGTTGGGATGCAGGCAACGACCTGCCGAGCGCGCTTCGGCTGCGAAGCGTTGTAGAAGGTTGTCCCGGTCGGCGACGTTGGTTAACACGTCCTGGCGCAGCGTCTTGATCGCAAGCGGACGATCGATCTGTTCGTCATGGCCGCGATACACGATACCGACCGCGCCGCGCCCGATGATGCCATCGACGCGATACTTGCCGACTCGCGTCGGCTGTTTAAAAGCTTGAGGCTCACTCGACAGACCGCCGAGGGCGCCTTCGGTCTGTTCAGAGCTCATTCGCGCCGTTCCTTCATTCGTCCATGAATTCAAGCACAGTCAAGAAGTTCGCATTTGGACGAATCCGATCAACTGTACTCTATTCATGCAATTTAAGCACCGCACCTCCCCTTCAAAGGTTTAGCGACTTGAAAATCTTAGCATAAACCTAGCTGATCCATAGCGAATCCGCAAAGCTCAGGCCTCGATTTCCGTGCTTCTTGATGCCTTCCCAACTTCTGTTCTCTCCTCAAAAGTGGATCATTTAATCATTAAGATTCGATCAACTTTCTAGCATTTTCATAGCGTTATCCAGGCTACGACGCATCCGGTTGAAGGATTTCGACAGCGAGCCGATCTCATCGGAGCTTTCCAACGTGTATTCGGCCTGTGAATTGTCGCCCATGCTGACCGCTTCCGCGATCTTGGACATCTGCGTGACCGGCGTAATGACCAAACGGCTGAGCAAGACGTTAAGTAGAATCATCACGACCAGGAAAATCGCCGACATGGCGCCGATCAGAACAACCAGATTGTCCCAGATTTGCTGACGCGAAACGCTCAGCGGCACGGATAAAATCTGTGCACCGATTATCTCGTTCATCTTCCAGCCGAATCCGTTCTTGTTGCCGTAGAGCGAAACCATCGACTTTGGCGCCCGGTCCGGCGTCGAGTGGCAGGTCAGGCAGCCTTCGGACTTGATCTGCAGAGGAAAAGCAACCGTGTACTGATCACCTTGCGGTGTCGATCGTATCTCGACCAACTCCTTCAAGCTCGGATCCGCACGCAGCTGTTTGATCAATCGCTCTTCCCAAGGCGTCGCCTTGTCCGACGGATTGGTCGGGTTGAGCGCGGCTTCCTTATAGAAGAAGTCGGGAAAGCGATCCCGGAAGTTCGCAAACGCGGTCTGGGCGGAAAACGACGGCACGATCTGCGGCAAGAACTGAACATTCGACTGTTCGACCAGCAGCGGCTTGATCTCTTCGGAAGTGTAGCGCCTGACGGCCAAGGCCTGCGCTCGCAGCACAGAGATCTGGGAGTGCAACTGCTCACGCGCGTTGCTTTCCGCGACCTGCCAGAAGATTATAGACGAAGCGATCAGACCAAGGACTAGGGTTAAAGCTAGAATGACGTTAAACTTGAGCCGCAAACCCATCAGGGATACCCCCTTTTTGTTCAATTTCGCGATGCGCCACACATCACATCGATTTTCTAGCTCACTTAGGAGCAAACCCCAACATGAACGCGCATGTTACTCGAAGTTTTGACCGGCTATCACTCGTCGGACAGTGTTGCCAGGATAGTGCCATTCGCACGTTTGCCAGCACTGCCACCAGAATGATTGGTAAAGCGGCGATATACACGACTGGCGCGTTGCTTGCTGTGACCTGCGTCACGTTGGCGATGGCGTCGGTAGCAACGGCAGAAGGCCGTATCGCGCTACTGCTTGCTGCGGAAAAATATCAACACTTCAAGGCATCCAAAGTTACCGTGGCGCAAAACAAAGCACTGGAACAAGCCCTGAGCGACCAGGGTTTCGATGTTATGATCGCGGCCGATCCAGGCAACGCTGCGGCGCGAGCCGCCCTAAGTGAGTTCTCACGCAAGGCCGAGTCAGCGGACTTCGCGTTGATCGTCGCCTCGGGGCATTTCGCGACCTATCGCAACCAATCGTTCTTCCTGCCGACCAATGCGCGGGTTCGACGCGCAACCGATCTGTTTTCGCGTGGCCTGTCCGCTGCCAATATCGCCGACATCGTACATCGGGCGAAGGCCGGTGCATTTCTCATGGTCACGACCGTACCCGATATTCCCTCGACGATTGCAGGTGTCGGCGCCCAGCCATCCTTCGCCAACCCGCCACCTGATAACATCGTCGCCGTCTTCTCAACCTCAAGCAAGATCCCCGTGTCACGGGTCGAGGGCGTCTCGGTTCAGGTGATGAAGGACCTGGTCGATGTAGCCCAAAACAAGCCGATGATGCTCGCGGACCTGGTCTCAACGGCCTCGGCCGGCGGCGCAGGGCTCATCGTCGGCAAAACTGAAGACCGAAATCTGTCGCAAGACGCGGCAAAGCCAAAACCCGAACAGGCCAAGCCCGCGGCAGAAACCGCAGCGCTAAAGGAAGCCAACCGCAAAGCACGAGAGCTCGCAGAAAAACGACTGAATCAGGCGGAAGAACGGGCAAGGCGAGCAGAAAAACGCGCCAAGGAGGCGGAAGCAAGAGCGAAACGCGAACTAGCTGCCGCCGCCGCATCGGCCAAACGCAGGGCCAAAGAAGCCAAAGCAGCCAAAGCAGCCGCCGAGGCCAAGGCCAAGCGTGATCTCGCGGCTGCCGTCGCGGCCGCCGCAAGAAAGGCAGCAGCCGATAAAGCCGCAGCGTTGCGCGCAGAAGCGGAACGGAAGTCAGCTGCTGCACAACCGCCAGCACCGGCAACTCCGGTCCCAACGGCACCTGCTGATCCCGCCCCCAATATTCAATCACTGCAAGTCGTTGAAGCGCTGCTCGGACGTGGTCAGCGCAGAGTGATCCAACGTATCTTGAAGTCAAAGGGCTACTACAATGGTCCGATCGATGCCATTTTCGGCGATCAGACACGTGCGGCCATACGCGATTTCCAACGCGATGGCGGCGCCCGTGAAACCGGTTATCTGACGCCCGATCAACTCCAGCAACTCGTCGCCAGCCGCTAAAGCGCGTCGCATAAAATGCTCCTCGCTTTAGCTTCCATTGGGCTCACGGCTATTCCCTCGCTTCGCTCGGGGCCTCCGCCAGGGCGGCGCAAGGCGCCGGGCCGCGGTCGCGGCCTTGTTGCTGAATCCGA
>JBPCVZ010000290.1:0-4560 GCA_051010015.1 Hyphomicrobiaceae bacterium | reverse complement strand
GGCCTTCGCTCTTGGCGCGTCCCCGGACGGCTGCACAGCAGACGATCCGGGGCCCTTCGCCTCTCAATTGTGGACATGCATCAATGACCGAACAGCCGTAGGAGTGATGCGGGGCAGCGCCGGTTGCGGGCGATGGCGATTGTGGATCATGATCGCGGCGAACGGTCATCAGGACCAGTGGAGGAGATAATGGATGCCGCGCACGCGTTTGACCTGATCGACCGCATCGTTTGCACCGACCTCGGCGGGCGCGGTGTAACCGGGCTCTTCCCTCCCGCCCGCGCAATGACGGATGGGCCGATCTGCAAGGCCGCTGCCGAAAAACTGGCAACCCTTCAGCGCGGTGATCATGTCTTCATCGTCACCGGCTCCCTCACCAGGGCGACCGTGCGCGATTCGATCGCCGAAAACGATGGCCCGATCGGCTCGGCCGTCCTTGCCTACGCGCTCGCCAGGGCCGGCGGCGCGGTCCCGGTCATCCTCGTCGACCAGTCGATCACACCGGCCGTCGCGCGCATGGTCCAGTATGCCGGGCTCAACGTGGTCGATGCCGACCAGGCGCGCATTGCCGCCGCCCTGCCCCGCTTCACCGGTGTCGCCGTGATGGAGCATTCGGTCGTCGACGCCGAGGCGGCCAAGCAGCGCGCGCGCGAATTGATCGACACGTTCGCGCCAAAGGTCGTCGTCGCCTGTGAGCGCGCCGGCATGACGGCCGATGGCACCTACCGCAATGCGCTCGGCCAGGACTACAGCGAGGGGCGCGAGAAGCTCGACTTCGTCTTCGATGAAGCGCAGCGGCGGGACATCCCGACAATCGGCATTGGCGACGGCGGCAACGAGATCGGCATGGGCGCGGTCAAAGCGGCCGTCCACGAACACGTCCCGTCCGGCGATGTCCTGTGCGCCGAATTGGCGACGGATATCCTGATCCCCGCCGGCGTTTCCAATTGGGGCTGCTATGGCATCGCGGCGGCGCTCGCCATTCTCAATTCGGACATCACGCTCGCGCATACGGCGCAGCGGGAGGTGCGCCTGATTGAGGCTTCACCGCTCGCCGGCCTCGTCGATGGCACCACGGGTTTGCTCGATGCCACCGTCGATGGCATGCCGGCCGAAGTCCATGCCAGTGTCGTAGAACTCTTGAGTGATGTCGTGCGACGCACGCTTGCGTAGATGTTGTTATCGTCCGAGGATGCCGCCACCACCAATTCCGAGCGCATCGTGATACGTTGCGAGAAATAGATCGGCCACCCGTTGCCAAAAGGGAGTAATGCCGTGCAGGACCTCAGGAACACCCAAGACATCGACCAGGCGCGCGCCGATGCCGAAGCGCATTTCTGGCCGCATTCGCAGCAGGCCGGCAATTTGTCGAAAGAGACCGGCGTGCAGCTGGTGACGCGCGGAAAGGGTGTCTGGGTCGAAGACGCCGACGGCGAACGCTGGTTCGACACGCTCTCGGGCCTGTGGCTGGTCAACATCGGCCACGGCCGCCGCGAAATCGCCGATGCCGTCTACAAGCAGATGCTGACGCTCGGGTTCTCGCCGAACGATACCGTCAGCCCGGTCACGGCGGCGCTGTCCGCGCGGCTGGCCCAGCACTCCGGCGACCCGCGGGCGCGGGTCTACTACGTCAGCGGCGGCTCGGAGGCCAACGAAACCGCACTCAAGATCGCGAAGAACTACCATCACCTCAACGGCGAGCCCAATCGCTGGAAGGTGCTCAGCCGGCGCGGCTCCTATCATGGCGCGACGCTGGCCTGCACCAGCCTCGGTCGCGGCGGCCCTGGCGGTGGCAGTGTGCCGGCGCAATTCGGGCCGCTCGTTCCGGGCAATGTCCACGTCGCACAATCGGCCGCTTATCGCTGTCACCTGTGCGCCGACAAAGGCGGGTGCAACCTCGATTGTGCCGCCGACGTCGAGCGCGCCATCATCCACGAGGGTGCCTCGACGGTGGCAGCCATTATCGCCGAGCCGATTTCGGCGGCGGCCGGCATCCATGTGCCGGATCCGAACTACTGGCCCAGGCTGCGCGAGATCTGCGACCGCCATGGCGTGCTGCTGATTGCCGACGAGGTCATCACCGGTTTCTGTCGCACGGGCAAGATGTTCGCCACCGAGCACTGGGGGGTGCAGCCGGATATCCGCACCGTCGCCAAGGGCTTGACGAGCGGCTACATGCCGATCGGTGCCGCCATCGTCAGCGGCAAGCTCGCCGATGCCTTCATTGGCGATGGCGACCGGACGTTCCAGCATCTCATCACGTTTGGCGGCAACCCGGTCTCCTGTGCGGCGGCGCTGGCGAACCTCGATATCATGGAGAACGAAAACTTCGCCGAACGCTCGGCGGAGATGGGCGCGTATCTCTACGAACGTCTGCAATCGCTGCGCAAGCATGCCATCGTCGGTGATGTTCGCGGTGGCAAAGGCCTGCTCTGCGCGCTTGAACTCGTCAAGGATCGCGAAACGAAAGAGCAATTCCCGAAAGAGGCCAAGCTGGATCGTCTCGCCGTTCATGCCATGCGCGAAAACCGCATGCTGGGTCGCGCTGGCAGCATCATTCCGATCGCGCCGCCGCTATGCATAACGCGCGAGGAGGTCGACGACGCCGTCAGCCGGCTCGACCGCGTTGTTGAGACGCTGGGAGAGAAACTTTCCGCAGCGTCGTAGGCTGTACGACCCGGGCTGGACGGCCGGCAATGGAGCGCGCGGCCGTCCGAACCGACGACAGGACAAACCATCCCAATTTGATCAAAAGAGGCAGATGTGACCGCAACCAATCTCGTATTCATCATGTCGGATGAGCACAACGCGCGCTTCATGGGCTGTGCGGGGCACGACGTCGTCAAGACCCCGCATCTCGATCAGCTCGCTGCGCGCGGCACGCGGTTCGAGAACGCCTATACCAACTGCCCGATCTGCGTGCCCGCGCGCGCCAGCTTCGCGACCGGTCGCTATGTCCAGGATTGCGGCTACTGGGACAATGCCGACCCGTACGATGGCGCCGTGCCCAGTTGGGGACATCGCCTGATCGCGCAAGGCCATCGCGCGGTTTCGATCGGAAAACTGCATTATCGCGACACCACCGATCCCAATGGTTTCGACGAGGAGATCATACCGTTGCACGTCGTCGACGGGATCGGCGATCTGCTCGGCCTGATCCGTGATGACCTGCCCGAGCGCAAGGGCGCCGCCAAGTTCGCGCGTGATATCGGGCCGGGCGAATCCAGCTACACGAACTACGATCGCAGCATCACCGCCGAAACCGTGCGATGGCTCGGCGAAGAAGCCCCGAAGCACAGCGACAAGCCGTGGGTTCTGTTCGTCTCGTTCGTCTGCCCGCACTTCCCGCTGATCGCACCGCCGGAGTTCTACGAGATGTATCCGGAGGCCGATATCCCATGGCCGGACCTCTATGCCGAGGCCGACCGGTCGACGCACCCCTACTACACCGCGATGCGCGCCTGCATGAGCTACGACAAGCATTTCACCGAGGAAAAAGTGCGCCAGGCCGTCGCCGGCTATCTCGGGCTGTGCAGTTTCCTCGACCACAACATCGGTCAAGTGCTCAATGCGATCGAGCAGTCCGGCCTGAGCGATACGACACGGGTCATATACACGTCGGACCACGGCGAGGCGCTCGGCAAACGCGGACTTTGGGGCAAGTCGACGATGTATGAGGAAGCCGCGGCCGTGCCCCTCATCATGGCCGGGCCGGGCATCGAAACCGGAAAGCGGGTCTCGACACCCGTCAGCCTGGTCGATGCGCACCCGACCATTCTCGACGCGGTTGGTGCCAAGCCGGACCCGCAAGACGCCGACCTGCCCGGCACATCGCTGTTCGAAGTGGCGCACGGCGCCGAGCCCGATCGGGCGGTGTTCTCCGAGTATCACGCGGCGGCATCAATCACGGCCAACTACATGGTCAGGCAGGGCCGTTACAAGCTCGTTTGGTTTGTCGGCATGCCGCCGGAGCTGTTCGATCTCGAGGCCGATCCGGAAGAAACCAACAACCTTGCCGCCGATCCGGCCCATGCGGGTGCGCTCGCCCACATGGAAGGCCTGCTGCGCGGCATCTGTGATCCCGATGAGGTCAATCGCAAGGCGCGCGCCGACCAGGCAGAGACGATCGCAAAGCACGGCGGGCGTGAGGTGATCCTCGGGCGCGGTGATTTCGGCTATTCCCCGGCGCCCGGCCAGAATACGGATTTTGCAAACTGATGACTGGGCCACAATTGCCAGGTTGGACGCGCAAAGACATGACGGTTGCCGAGACAGGACCATGATGAAGATTTGGGGTCGTCCGAACTCGATTTGCACGCAGCGGGTGCTGTGGGCATGCGCTGAATCCGATGTCGAATGGGAGCTCGAGCTGGCCAGCGCGACGATGGGCCACGACGGCCACGTGTCGAGCGGTGCCGCGCCGTTCGGGCATGTCGACACGCCGGCCTATCGCGCCATGAACCCCAATGGCACGGTGCCGACGATCGATGATCACGGTGTCGTGCTTTGGGATTCGATCGCCATCGTCTGCTACATCGCCGGCAAGTACGGCGCAGCGCC
>JBPCVZ010000289.1:0-6988 GCA_051010015.1 Hyphomicrobiaceae bacterium | reverse complement strand
ACGAGATGCACATGATAGCGCTTCAGCGCACGCGGATGCGGCACGCCGCACGAATGCGAGATGACGCCGACACCATAGTGCATCTTGGCGACAAAGTTTTTGACCCGCACGGCCTTGTCGGCCGGGTCGAGGCCACGCTGCAAGCTGCGTTGGTGTGTCGTGATGCCGGTCGGGCAGGTGTTCTTGTTGCACTTCATCGCCTGGATGCAGCCCAGTGCGAACATGAAACCGCGTGCCGACGCCACGAAATCGGCGCCGGCGCAATAGGCCCAGGCGACCTCGGCGGGCGTGATCAGCTTGCCCGCGGCAATCACCTTGACACGATCGCGCAATCCGTGGCGCACGAGAATATCGACAACCATCGGCAGCGACTGGCGGATCAGCAGGCCGACGTTGTCCATGAGCGGCATCGGCGCCGCGCCAGTGCCGCCGTCGCCACTGTCGATCGCAATGAAGTCCGGCGCGCTTTCGATGCCGCGGCGATTGATTTCCTCACACAGCTGCTCGAGCCAGCCGTAGGCGCCGATCACCGCCTTGAAACCGGTCGGTTTGCCGGTCACCTCGCGCACGTGGCCGATGAAGTCGAGCAGTGCCGCGTTGTCGGTGACTTCGGGATGACGGTTCGGCGACACGGAGTCCTTGCCGCGCGGGATACCTCGGATCTTGGCGATCTCCTTGGTCACTTTCGCGCCGGGCAGGATGCCGCCCTTGCCCGGCTTGGCGCCCTGGCTCATCTTGATCTCGAACATCTTGACCTGATCATGGGCGGCAATCTCGCGCAGCTTGTCGTCGGACAGCCCGCCCGCTTCGGTGCGCACGCCGTACTTGGCCGTGCCGATCTGAAAGACGATGTCGGCCCCGCCCTCGAGGTGATAGGGAGAAAGACCGCCCTCGCCGGTGTTCATCCAGCAGCCCGCCATCCTGGCACCGCGCGACAGCGCCCTGACCGCCGGCTTCGAGATCGCGCCGTAGCTCATGCCGGAAATGTTGATCAGCGACTGCGCCGTATAGGGTTGGCGCGCATAGGGCCCGATCGTGACCGGCGGCGCCGTCGTTGTCTCTTCGTCCAACTGCGGGTAGGCACAATTGACGAATATCGGGCTGCCGACCGGCGTCAGGTTGCGGGTCGAGCCGAACGCCACGGTATTGTCGCCGCCCTCAGATGAGCGATAGACCCATTCGCGCTCGGCGCGGTTGAACGGCATTTCCTCGCGGTCCATGGCAAAGAAATACTGCCGGAAGAATTCTCCCAGTGTAGTGAACAGGTTGCGGAAGCGGCCGACCACCGGATAGTTGCGCCGGATCGCATCGCGCTTCTGGCTGACATCGATGAAGAACATCACCATGACGGCGAGTACTGCGACGCCGATCAGAAAGACAAACACCGTCACGAGCGTGTTCATCGAATTCATGACGAAGCCATCGAACAGGGTCATGAAGCAACTCCTCCTAGCGGGTACCCGTTTCAGGTTTTCTGTGTTTGTGGGGATCTATCACGAAGTTCGAACCACACCAGCCGTAATCGTGGCATTGTGATCGAACGTGCAATCCAGGGTCGGGTGACAGATGGACCACCTTTTCGTCTACGGCACACTGCTTTCCAACGCGCGCGATACGCTTGGTGCAGCGATGCGTGCGCGCCTGCACGGCGAAGCCGACCTGGTCGGGCGGGCGTCGACGCCGGGCCGGCTTTACAACCTCGGCGACTATCCCGGTCTCGTGGAAGCCGAGCCGCGTGGCGACCGCAACCTCGTCGCCGGTGAGGTGCTCGCATTGCAGGATGCGACGGCAACGTTTCGATGGCTGGACCTTTATGAAGACGTCGATCCGGTCAACCCGGCCGCCGGCCTCTATCGCCGCGTGCCGCAACTCGCCCTGCTCGATGATCACAGCGCGTTGCGGTGCTGGGTATACGTCATCAATGCCGTGCCGGCAGATGCGGCCGCAATCGATAGCGGCTGCTGGATGACCAACGTCGGTGGACCTGTCTGAACCGGCTAGCCCGCAAGTGTCATGCGGGTTTCGCCGATGCCATCGAGCGTGAAGTGGAACTCTTCACCGGGCTGAATGGGCAGGGTCGCAACGACGCTGCCGGTGATCACGATCATGCCCGCGCGCAGCGGATCGCCGTGCTCCGCGGCGAGATTGGCAACCCACGCGAGCGCGCCCATTGGGTCGTCGGTCTTGCCCTCGTCACGCAACGTGCCATTGACCGTCAGGCGACCCTGCACGGCATTGAGTTCCATGTCAGGTGGAACGGATAGCGCTTCACCGATGACAATACCGGCGTTCCAAGAGCCATCGACGATCAGGGTGCGGGCATCTGCTTCCTTGTAGACGGCGTTGCGATCCTCGATCAGTTCGAACGCGGCCATCACCTCGCCGACGGCAGGGCGCACGCTTGCCGCCGTGTGGCTGCCGGCGGCACCGTCGAGATCGCGCGAGAGGCGCACCGCCAGTTCGCACTCGACGACCACGTGAATGTAGTCACCGGCGTTCAGCGTCATCGGCGACGGGTGCACGCGCTTTTCGAAGATGACGCCGCCGCAGGGGTGGTCGATCCCCATCAGGTCCTGCATCACCTTGGTCGTCGTCGCGATCTTACGACCGGCCACTGCGCCGTACTTTTCCGACCAGAGCGCGGCAAGCGCCGCCTGTCCGGCATATGCATCGGCAATCGTCGGCGGATTGAGCTCATCCGGCAGGTTACGGAAATCCGCCCGCGTTTCGTGCGCGTCGGCGATGAACTGCGCCGCTGCCTTGGGGTCAAATGCTGCCATGGATCACTCTCCATTTACTTGTGTGGTGGAGCCAGGCCTCACGCCTGTGGCGGCGCGGTTTCCTTGAAGGCGGGCACGGCCTCGTCGAATGCATCGAGCCAGGCGACCATTTTGGGATGTCCGGCCCGCCATTTGCCTTCGTGGCGGAAGTCGAGATAGGCCAGGGCAACAGCAATCGTGATCTCGCCATAATCGGGCGGGCTGCCCATTTCGGGCGGTGCCCCTTCAAGGTGGGCAAGCGCCTGGTCGATCTTCTTTTGCTGCATCTCGCACCAGGCCTCGACACGCATTTCCGCCGGGCGATAGCGCGACTCGTAGACCAGCAGTATGGCGGCATCGATGATGCCATCGCCGAGCGCGCCGAGCGTCAATGTGCGCCAGCGCCTGGCGCCTTCGCCGGGAAACAGGACCGGTGAGGCAACCTGTGCATCGAGATATTCGCAGATCACCGGGCTGTCATATATCGACGTGCCATCATCGGTAATGAGCACTGGGATTTTCGCGAGTGGGTTGGCACCCCCTGCGTCGCTGGCCGCCGTTGTCTCGAACGCGATCAGGTCCGCCAGCCCTTTCAGTTTGGCCGTGATCTTGACCTTGCGTCCGAATGGCGAGGCAGGTGACGTCAATACTTTCATGAGGGTGCCTGATGTCTGAATGGATGGGGCAAGCGAGTTCCCGGGCATGCGCGCACGAGGGCCCTCATCGTGCCGCCTGCACCTGCCGGCATCAAGCACAAATTCAACCACCTGTGTGATGAGGCGTTCCGGTATCCTCTGCGGTGGCGAATGCGATTTTCACGAAAGTTCGCAGCGCTCTTGCCCCCAATCGCGCGCATCGAGAGAATTGCATTCGCCACGACCGACCGCCGAGATCGGTCCCAGATTTCCGGCACGAGAGTATCGGAGTTCCGGTGCACCATCCCCGCGAACATTTCTGCCCAACAGGTGAAGGCTTGCCCCGCTGTAGTCTCTCGCCGACGGTGGCACCGGACTCCTCAACACCAGTCAGTAGACCCCTGCCGCGCTTTTTTGAACCCACGAGCATGCCGCAAGGGCATTTCATTTGTGGAAAGGCATGGCAATCTCTTGAGCACAGGGTGCGGGCGGGCGGCCAACAAGAAAAAACTTGACGCGCAAAAAGCGGCGGAACGATTGCGTCCGGGTCGGACAGACCGTCATTCACCGACAGGCCCGAGCAGGCGTTCGTTTCGCCGCACCGTAGCCGAGTTGCAACGATAGGCGGAAAACAGGATTGGCAAGGCCCGGTCATGCACCCGAGAGTCTTGCAATGCTGAGGCGTTTCGATGCAGCGCGCGGGCTTCACACCGACGTACCGGCTGCCTCGTAGTCGGCGGCGGCCTGCAACCACTCGAGTTCGCGATCTTCGAGCTGCTTGGCGAGGCCGCCCCGTTCACGCATCAAGTCCTGGGCGCGGCCGGGATCATCCGTATAGATGGCCGGGTCGGCGAGCGCCGCGTCGAGCTTGGCAACCGCCGCCTGTGCTTGCTCGACGGCGCGCTCGGCAAGCTGCATCTTCTTGCGCAGCGGTGCCAGTTGCGCCCGTTGTTCCGCGGCCTTGCGGCGCTGCTCGCCACGATTGACGCCAGCGTCGGCTTCCGCTCCAGCGGCGGCGCGCTCCGACGCGGCCTGCCGGCGTCCGCTCCGCGCCTCGAGCATGCGCGTGCGGTAGGCATCCATGTCAGCGTCGTAGGTCGTAACCGTGCCGTCCTCGACGATCCATAACCGGTCCGCCGATGCATCGATCAAGTGTCGGTCGTGGCTGATCAGGATGACTGCGCCGTCGTATTCGTTGAGCGCCTGGATCAGCATCTCGCGGCTGTCGACGTCGAGGTGATTGGTCGGCTCGTCGAGGATGATGATGTGCGGCCCGTAAAACGCCGTAAGCATCAACAAAAGACGCGCCTTTTCGCCGCCTGAAAGCCTACCACAGGGCGTGTCGGCCTTGTCGATACCGAAGCCGAAGGCACCTATCCGCGCCCGCTTCTGGGCCTCGGTCGCATCCGGCAGCAGTCGCGCGATGTAATTGTACGGCGTCTGGCGCTCCGCCAGTTCGTCGAGCTGGTGCTGGGCGAAGTAGCCGACCCGCAGCTGCTTGTGGGCGCGCATGTCGCCGGCTTCCAGCTTGATCTTGCCCGCGAGCAGCTTGGCGAACGTCGATTTGCCATTTCCGTTCTGGCCAAGCAGCGCGATGCGGTCGTCATGGTCGATGCGCAGGTTCAGCCGGTCGAGCACTGGTTCGCCCGGCACATATCCGACTGCTCCCTTCTCGATCTGAATGAGCGGGCTCGCAAGCATCTTGGCCGGATCGGGGAACGTGATCGACGCCACCGCGTCATCGCTTTCGGCAGCGATCGGTTTCATGCGCGCCAACGCCTTGATCCGACTTTGCGCCTGCTTGGCCTTATTGGCCTGCGCCTTGAACCGCGTGATGAACTTCTCGATCCGCTGGCGTTCCTGATCCTGCTTGCTCTTAAGCTTCGACTGTAACCGCTGACGCTCGCGTCGCGTGTCCTCGAACGTGTCGTAGCCGCCCGAATAGAGTGTCAGCTGGCCCTTGTCGAGATGGAGGATGGCATTGACGGCGCGATTGAGCAGGTCACGGTCATGGCTGACCATCAGCACGGTGTGGGGGTAGTGGCGCAGATAATTCTCGAGCCACAACGTGCCTTCTAGATCGAGATAGTTTGTCGGTTCATCGAGCAGCAGTAGTTCCGGCTCGAGAAAGAGCACGGCAGCAAGTGCGACACGCATGCGCCAGCCGCCGGAATAGGCACGGCACGGCTGGCGCTGTGCGGCTTCGTCGAAGCCGAGGCCGGCGAGCAGTTGCGCCGCGCGTGCCGGTGCCGAATGTGCGTCTATGTCGTTGAGGCGCAGCTGGATGTCGGCGATCCGGCCGGGTTCGGTCGCGGTTTCCGCCTCGGCCAGGAGCGCCGTGCGTTCGACATCGGCCGCCAAAACCCAGTCGATCAGACTATCGTCACCGCCCGGCGCTTCCTGCTCGACGTAGCCGAGGCGCGCGGATTTCGGCGAGCTGATGGCACCATCATCTGGCGATAAATCGCCTCTGATCAGACGTAATAGTGTCGTCTTGCCGGTGCCGTTGCGCCCGACGAGACCGACCTTGTGGCCGGTCGGAATCGTGGCGCTGGCGTGGGCGAGCAGCGGCCGGCCTTCAATTCGATAGGTGAGATCGTTGATTTGCAGCATGGCGCTTTATGGCGCGATCGGCGGGACGCCTCAACCACCAATCACCGGGCGCAGCGACGCGGCGATGAGCTGATCGCGGACGGCCTCATCCTGCAGCTTCGTCTGGGTTGCAAACCATTCCGTCACCAAACGACAGACCACTTTCGGCTCCGCCTTCGAGAGCGCAATCGGGTCGGAAAACAGTTTCAGGTCGGCCGCGGACCAGCCGCGCTTGGCCAACTCCGCGGAAAGCTTGTTGAAATCGCCGCTGGTCGGCTGTTCGCGCGTGCGCGTCGGCGACGATTTGCCGTCTGCAATTGCCTGCATGATCGCAAGCATCTGTGCCTCCAGTTTTGGCGCAATGCTCGGCTCGAAAAAGTAAGGTGCGATTTCCGGTGTCGTCTCGCCGTTTGAAATGTAGGCGTAACAGGCTTTCGCGCCTTTCGTTGTCAACGCGCGCAGGCTGCTGACAAATGCGGAAGCGATGCCTTCCAAGCTGTCCGGTGACGCCAACAAGGCATACTCGGCATTGCTGCGGCGAAATTCCACGAATGCCGCGATCAGCTGTTTGTTGGCCTCTTCCTTCGATTTGTCCTGTTCGGCCAGCTCAGCCAAACGCTGCTCTGTCCACTCGCCGAATTCCTTTTGCGCAAACTGCCAGAGTTTCGATTTGAGAATTGGCAATTCCGGCAGCGGCTTGTCGGCCGTTACCGGTGCTGGCTGTGGCTTTGGTGCGATGGGCCGCAGCGGCTTCGTCACGGGTTCGCTCTTTGCGGTTGTAGCCGGCTCGCGCGTCGCCTCTTTCGGTGCGCGAACGACGGCGACTTCCGACGGCATGGCACGGCCCATGAGGTCGGAATACAGCGCTGCGATCTGCGTTTGATTGTTGTAGGCAAACAGGCCGCCGGCACCGAGCAGGACGAACAGGAACAACGCCGCTGCCACCATCAGCCAGCCGCTGCGCCCGCCTTCCTCGTCCTCGAGATACTCTTCGTCGCCGAG
>JBPCVZ010000288.1:0-31939 GCA_051010015.1 Hyphomicrobiaceae bacterium | reverse complement strand
AAACACCAGACGCTAGGCCACTAGCCCACGTCCGCCGCGACCTGCATCGAGACGATCTTGTCCGGGTCCTGCACCGGCTCGCCGCGCTTGATCTGGTCGACATGCTCCATGCCTTCGGTGACCTTGCCCCACGCGGTATATTGCCCGTCGAGGAACGTCGCATCATCGAAGCAGATGAAGAACTGGCTGTTGGCGCTGTTCGGTGCCGATGAACGCGCCATTGAGCACACGCCGCGCACATGCGGCTCCTTGTTGAACTCCGCCGGCAGGTTGGGATACTCCGAGCCGCCTGTGCCGGAGCCATGCGGGCAGCCGGTCTGCGCCATGAACCCGTCGATCACCCGGTGGAACACGATGCCGTCGTAAAAATTCTCACGCGCCAGCTTCTTGATGCGCTCGACGTGCTGTGGTGCGAGGTCGGGGCGCATCTCGATGACGACGCGACCTTTGGTGGTCTCGATGATCAGGGTGTTTTCGGGGTCTGCCATGCGGGGTTCCTGTCCGTGGGGGAGCGCCGGCGCAACGCACGCCGGCGGTGTTGCTAAATGTTACGCGCGCTGATGACTTAGCGCGGCTTTGATTTCAGGTAAACTTTTGCCATGCGGTCTTGTGGTCCGGCGATCTTGTCGACATGTGCCATGCCGCGCAGGACCTGCCCCCAAACCGTGTACTGTCCGGTAAGATGGCGGCAACCGTCATCGTTGAAGCAGATGAAGAATTGCGAATTGGCCGAGTTCGGGTCCTGTGTGCGTGCGGCGCCGACGGTACCGCGTTTGAAAGTGTATTCGTTGAACTCCGCCGGCAGGTCGGGCAGTTTCGATCCACCCTGGCCATTGCCTTGCGGATCGCCGGTCTGCGCCATGAAGCCGGGGATCACCCGGTGAAAAACGATGCCGTCGTAGAATTTCTTCGCGGCCAGCGTTTTGATGCGCTCGACGTGTTTCGGCGCCATCTCCGGCATCAGTTTGATTTCGACCTTGCCCCCATTGGTCAGTTCGATAACCAGCGTGTTCTTGTTGATTTCAGCCAGAGCGGCCTTTGGATCTGCGGCCTGCGCCGAGACACCCGGCAGCGCCAAGACGACGGCGCACAGCGCCATGATCAGCTTTTTCAAGACAATCGTTCCTTCATATGAATGTCGGCCGGCATGGGCATGCGGCCCCCCAAATGATCAGGTGTTGCGGCTTGCCGAGGCGGCGTTGTAGCGCAATCCGCCCCAATCCGAAATGCGTTGCGGCGCCTCAGTTCAAGATCTGCAGATCTTCACCCGACCTTCTCACGCAGACGCTTGGCAACGTCCGCCGAAACGAATCGCGTAACGTCGCCTTGCATCTTGGCGATCTGGCGCACAAGATTGGCCGCGATATGGCGCATCGCCGGTGACGCTGCGAGAAAAACCGTCTGGATCTGCGGCGCCATCTCGCCGTTCATGCCCGCCATCTGCATTTCGTAGTCGAAATCCGTGCCATCGCGCAGGCCGCGCACGATCATCGTGGCGCCCGCTTCGCGCGCGGCATCGACGACGAGATTGTCGAAGGTGACGACCCGCACCTCGACCTCATGTTTGGCCGACAGGTCACGCACCTCCGCTTCGATCATCGAGATACGCTCGCTCGCGGTGAACATCGGCAGCTTGCCATCATGGACGCCGACGCCGATGACCAACTCATCGACGAGACCAAGGGCCCGCGCGATCACGTCGGTATGGCCATGCGTGATGGGATCGAACGAACCTGAGTAAAATCCGATATGCGGCATTGCGGCAGTCCTTTCGGTCGTCAGCCGGATGGAATGTGGATGTAAGCCAGCGCGCATGCCTCTCACGTTCCTTTCCTAGATGCAAGGCGTCGCGAACCGTCTGATAATTAGGCAGGTTGCCGGTGAATTGATAGGCACTTTGCTTCATTATTGTGCTGCGCCCAGTTTTGCACTGTTCTTAGGCATTATCGGCTTGCCCCTGCTCGGAATTCTGGCATATGCCACGCCATGGAGTGGGTTCGTTGTCCGCGAACTCGATCGCACTCCATGATCGAATACGGAATAGCGTTGGGAGGCACATAATCATGAATGCTGCGGATACCAGTTGGATTCTGACCTCAACGGTCTTGGTGCTGCTGATGACGTTACCGGGCTTGGCGCTGTTTTACGCCGGTCTCGTGCAGGCCAAGAACATCCTCTCGGTCTTGATGCAATGTATCACGATCGCTTGCTTCGCCTCGGTCTTCTGGGTGATCTGTGGCTACAGCCTGGCCTTTGCCGAAGGTTCATCGTTGGTCGGCGGGCTCTCCAAATTCATGCTCATCGGGATCGACAAGTCGTCGCTGGTCGGCACGCTGCCGGAAACGCTGTTCGTGATGTTCCAGATGACGTTCGCCATCATCACGCCGGCCCTGATGGTCGGCGCCTTTGTCGAGCGCATCAAGTTTTCCGCAGTGATCGTCATCTCGCTGCTCTGGCTGTTGCTGGTCTACGCGCCCGTCACGCACTGGGTCTGGGGCGGCGGCTGGCTTGCCAGCATGGGCGTGATGGATTTCGCCGGCGGCATCGTGGTCCACGTTACAGCTGGTGTTTCGGCCGCCGTCATCGCGGCCCAGCTAGGCGGACGCAAAGGCTTTCCCAATGCCGTCCAGCCACCGCATGCCCCGTGGATGGTGATGGTCGGCGCCTCGCTGCTCTGGGTCGGCTGGTTCGGCTTCAACGCAGGGAGTGCCGTTTCCGCCGGCCAGGATGCCGCGATGGCAATGCTGGTTACGCACATTTCGGCCGCGGTCGCTTCACTGGTCTGGTTGACGATCGAATGGATCAAGTTCGGCAAGCCGAGCCTGATCGGCCTCGTCACCGGCACAATCGCTGGGCTCGCGACGATCACACCGGCGTCCGGCTACGTCGGACCGACAGGCGGCATCATTCTCGGTCTCGCGGGCGGCATCATCTGCTACGTCGGCGTCGACCTTGTTAAGCGCACCTTCAAAGTCGACGACAGTCTCGACGTCCTCGCGGTGCACGGGTTCGGCGGTGCGACCGGCACGATCCTGGTGGCATTGCTCGCGACCGGTGCATTCGGTGGCAGCGGCCTGGCGGAAGGCGTTTCCGTTGCCGGCCAGTTGGTCGTGCAGGTGACGGGCGTCCTGGCCACGGCGATCTGGTCGATCGTTGCCACCCTGATCATCCTGCAGGTCGTCAAGGCGACCTGCGGCCTGCGGGTATCCGATGAGGACGAAATCGAAGGCCTCGACTATGTCGAGCATGGCGAAGTCGGTTACCGAAACTGATCGGCCGATCCGGCCCAACAAAAGAAATGCCCGGTAAAACTCACCGGGCATTTTTTTTGATTTAGGCGTCGCCATCTCCTGGGCCGTCACCCGCGCTGGGCGGCACGTCGTCCGGTCCGCCGTTTTCCTGGTCCTCGTCGTCGTCATCTCCGGCAACATCCTCGGAGATCCGCTCGACCGAGACGACGCGCTCGTTGGCGTCGGTGCGGAACACCCGGACACCTTGCGTGTTGCGCGATGCGATCCGGACATCCTGGATCGGACAGCGAATGAGTTTGCCGGCGTCCGTGACCAGCATGATCTGATCACCATCCTCGATTGGGAATGACGCCACCAGCGGCCCGTTGCGCTCATTGACGACCATCGCGGCGATGCCTTTGCCGCCACGCCCCGACACACGGTATTCATAAGCCGACGAGCGCTTGCCGTAACCGCGCTCGGAAAGCGTTAGGACGAACTGCTCCTTGCCGGACAGTTCGGCATAACGCTCGGATGAGAGTTCGGCCTCGCCGCCGTTTTCCTCGTCTTCGTCAGCCTCGATCTCGACCGGCTCTTCGCTTTCTTCACCGGACTGTGCCCGGCGCAGGGCCGAGGCCTGCTTGAGGTAGGCAGTGCGCTCCGCGGGTGTCGCATCGACATGCGTCAGGATCGACATCGAGATCACGTCGGCGCCGTCATCGAGACGAATGCCACGCACACCGTTCGAGTCGCGCCCCTTGAAGACACGCACATCCGTCACGGGGAAGCGGATGCACTGCCCGACCGAGGAGGTCAGTTGCACATCATCGTGCGGCGTGCAGATCGCGACGTGGACGATCTGGTCGTCCTCATCGAGTTTCATTGCGATCTTGCCGTTGCGGTTGATATTTTCGAAATCCGCTAGGCTGTTGCGCCTGACGTTGCCGCGTTTGGTCGCGAACATCAGCTCCAGCGAACCCCAGTTCTCCGCGTCTTCCGGCAGCAGAAGGATCGTCGTGATGACTTCGCCCTGCTCCAAGGGCAAAAGGTTGATCAGCGCCTTGCCGACGGATTGCGGGTTGGCCGGCGGCAGGCGGTAGACCTTCATGCGGTAGACCATGCCGCGCGACGAGAAGAACAACACCGGCGTGTGCGTCGAAGCCGTAAAGATCTGGGTGACGAAATCCTCGTCCCGCGTCGTCGCTCCGGACCGGCCCTTGCCGCCCCTGCGTTGCGCCCGGTACGTCGCCAGTGGCACGCGCTTGATGTAGCCGCGATGCGTCACCGTCACGACCACGTCCTCACGTTGAATGAGCGATTCATCGTCGACGTCGCCTTCGATGTCGAGGATCTCGGTCAACCGCGGCGTCGCGAACTCATCACGGATCTGCGCCAGCTCGTCCTTGATGATATCGATCACGCGCACCCGCGACGACAGGATATCGAGGTAGTCCTTGATCTCGTCGGCGATCTTCTTGAGGTCATCACCGATTTCATCGCGCCCGAGTGCTGTCAGGCGTTGCAGGCGCAAGTCCAGGATCGCCTGTGCCTGTTCCAGCGACAGCTTGACGGTCCCGTCTTCGGAAAGGGCATGGCGTGGGTCGGCGATCAGCGCGATCAACGGCGCGATGTCCTTCGCCGGCCAGTTGCGTTCCATCAGCTGAGTGCGCGCATCACTCGGCGTCGGCGCACGGCGGATGAGGTTGATGACCTCGTCGATGTTGGCAACGGCAATAGCAAGGCCGACCAACACATGCGCACGGGCACGGGCGCGATTGAGCAGGTACTTGGTACGCCGCGTCACAACTTCTTCGCGGAAGTGGCAGAACGCCGTGATCATATCGCGCAGCGTCATCTGCTCCGGCCGACCGCCGTTAAGCGCCAGCATGTTAGCGCCGAATGACGATTGCAGCTGCGAGTAGCGCCAGAGCTGGTTGAGCACGACATCGGCGACGGCGTCGCGCTTGAGGTCGATGACAATGCGCATCCCCTCACGGCTCGACTCGTCCTGGATATGCGAAATGCCTTCAATTCTCTTGTCGCGGACCATCTCCGCGATCTTCTCGATCAAGACGCGCTTGTTGACCTGGTACGGGATCGCCGTGACGATCAGCGACTCGCGATCCTTGCGCAGTTCCTGCACCTCGACGCGCGCGCGCATCACGATCGAACCGCGCCCGGTCATATATGCCTGGCGGATGCCATGGCGCCCGAGAATTGTCGCGCCGGTCGGGAAGTCCGGTCCGGTGACGATTTCGCACAGTTCCTCGATGGTGATCTCGGGATTATCGAGGCAGGCGATCGCGGCGTCGACGACCTCGCCGAGGTTGTGCGGCGGAATGTTGGTCGCCATGCCGACCGCGATGCCGCCGGCCCCGTTGACCAGCAGGTTCGGGAATTTCGCCGGCAGCACCGACGGCTCTTGCTCCGAGCCGTCATAGTTCTCCTGGAAATCAACGGTTTCCTTGTCTAGATCGTCGAGCAGGCTTTCCGCGACCTTGGCGAGGCGGCACTCGGTGTAGCGCATCGCTGCCGGCGGATCACCGTCGACGGAGCCGAAATTGCCCTGCCCGTCGATCAGCGGCAGGCGCAGTGAGAAATCTTGAGCGAGCCGGACCAGCGCGTCGTAGATCGCGTTGTCGCCGTGCGGGTGGTATTTGCCCATCACGTCGCCGACCATGCGCGCGGATTTCTTGTAGGGCCGGTTCCAGTGAACGCCCATCTCGTGCATGCCGTAGAGAATGCGGCGATGCACCGGCTTCAAGCCGTCGCGCACGTCCGGCAGCGCCCGCGAGACGATCACGCTCATTGCATAGTCGAGATACGAGCGTTTCATCTCATCAACGATGGAGATGCTACGGACTTCACCATGTCCGTCATCCGGGCTGGATGACGGCGGTCCTTCAGGAGGATCTTCGGGTGGATCTGCGTCGGCCAATCAAATCACCTGGGTTGTGGCAACTGGTTGCTGAAAGCGTGCCTGCGCAATCATGATGTGCAGGTCCCGATTCAGCTTGGAGGGTTATAGCGCACCTCGGAGATAAATCACGCGAATTCCACCCCGTTCGGCCGCATCATTATCCACATCGAACGACGCTTCAGCTGAGCATAAATGTCGCGCTGCAAGTTTGATGGAAAAACACCATATAACGCCCAGATAAGTGAGGCGGTGTGGCCGCCACGGCGATGCCGTATATGACGCCTAAATCCTACAAATCTGCGGGCTTGCTGAGTGAATCGGCGTGTCCGGCCACAGTTAAAAATAGAGCAGGAAGATAATTATGATGCGGTCTTTTGTTCTGGCAGCAATGCTGACGTTTGGCGCACTCGCGCAATCGGTCCAAGCGGCGGATCCGGCTATTCCTGCCGATGTCTTCGTACAACGCCAGGCCGGCGACCAGCAGCTGGCCCGCGATTTCCTTATCGGTGCCAAGGTCTATAATGCCGAAAACAAGATCATCGGCGACATTGAAGACCTGATCCTGGACGAATTGAACACCGTTGAAGGGGTCATCATTGGCGTCGGGGGCGTCCTCGGCCTCGGCGAAAAGCGCATCGGCGTGCGCTACACGGCGCTCACCATCGAAGTGCGCGAAGGCAAACAGGTGATCGTTCTGCCGCAAGCGACAAAAGATGTGCTGAAAGCCCTGAAACCGTTTGAACGCGCACGCCCGCCGAAATCGTTCTTCGACCGGGCGATGGAAAAGGCCAAGGAACTCGCCGACAAGACGACGGATACGACGTCGGATGCCTACAAGAAGGCCAAGGAAAAGGTTGGCCCGGCTTATCAGGCCGCCAAGGAAAAAGCTGGCGCGGCATACGAGGCTGCCAAGCAGAAAGTTCAGGAAACCGTCGAAAAGGCCAAGGAAGCAACGAAGCCGACGCAATAGGCGCCAGGGGTATCAAATTGCTCTCGAGAGAGGTCCGGGCGGCGGCGCCCGGGCCTCTTTTCGTGGGGCTGGCGTGTCTCAACTTTGAATGGCGTAACCGACGACGGCACCGATCAATGGATAGATGCGGGCGTCGAGGTTGCCGGCAACGGAAGCTACGGCGCGTTGTGCTTCCGGAAAGACCGTCAGCGCGGAGAAGAGTAGCGCTGCCGCGAACGCGAACATCAGGGCCGGCGGGCCCGGTCGCGACACGTCCTTCAGGACGGCGGCGGCGAGCAGGCCGATGGCCCATACCAGCACAGCGAAGATCGCAGCCAGGAGAAAGATATCAAGGTTGCCGAAACTCGGCAGGCCTTTGACGATTTCCTGCGCGGCGTACCAGCCGACGACAAACTGAACCAATATCAGCATCAAGCGCCCGATCATGGTTCCTCCCCTTTCTCTCACTGGTCGTTGTGCCATACGGCACCCACCGTTCACCGACGAATGACCCGTCTTGCCGCCAGCTGTCAACGCCGATTGCATTCGAGCGCCAGGAAATGCGGGCGATTCGTGTCTTCTGGCAATGCCATCTTTACACGACACATCAACCAGATGGTGAATGGACGCCGCGTCCGGGGAGCCGCTTCAGCCCTGCGTCGACAGCCAGTAGAGCGCCGCCGTTCCGACTACCATCAACGCCAGCAGCCAGAATAGTAGGTGCAGCCAGATCGATTGCATTCGCGAGCGTGGCGCAGCGTCAGGTGCAGCCCGGTTCGGCGTCATCGACGTGGACGCCGGCGCCGATGGTGGCGTGGCCCCTTCAGTTACCACCGTTTCCGGCAGGGTCGAGCCCGGCGCCTCGGCGGACGCAGCGCTGCGCCACGTCGCCGTGACGACGGGTTGCCATCGCGTGGTTGGTGAACGGGCGGCGCGCTGCTCGATCAACGCGCGGACTTCATCGGCGATTTCACCTTCGAATGCGCTGCGCTGATCCGGCGTCATGCACCACCCGTGGTCGACCGGTGTCGATTGTATGGCGACGTGGAACTTCGGCGCAGTCGCATCCAACTCGAGTGCCAAAGAGTCGATGCCGTGTGCCACCGACCCCTCTAGCCGCGCATGCAGCGCCTGCTCGAGGGATGCCCGCTCGCGTTCGAGCACGATCATGACGTCGGCCAACCGGCTGTGACGCGCACGATCGGCATCGGTCGTTTGATCTGTTTCCTGACGATCTATGAGGTCGATGTGCCCGTCAAATTCGATGGTCGCCGGTTCCAACGTCGTTGCTCCTCAGCCGCCCATGCACGCAGCGTAGCCGTTGACGTGTCTGCATGGAAGCGGCGCGGATCGCAACCCGGTTATCCCCACGGCCTTCGCCTCCCCCGATCACGCGATGGCGCGGCGGTGATCGCTATCGGCGACGGGGCGCAGGCCGAGCAGATGACAAATTGCGTAGGCTAGGTCCGCCCGATTGAGCGTGTAGAGGTGGAACGACTGTATGCCATGGTCGACAAGGTCCATGACCTGCTCGGCGGCAATTGCCGCGGCGACGAGGTGGGTCGTCGCGGGATCATTCTCCAATCCTTCGAATCGCCGAGCGAGCCAAGATGGCATGGTGGTGCCGCACTGACCCGCGAACTTGGCAACCTGCGCGAAATTGTGGATCGGCACGATGCCGGGCACGATCGGACACCAGATGCCGTGCGCGCGTACCCGTTCAACAAAGCGGAGATAATGATCGTTGTCGAAGAAGAACTGCGTGATGATCCGCGATGCACCGGCATCGACCTTGGCCTTGAGATTATCGAGGTCGGCCTCGAGCGAGGGACTTTCCGGGTGCATTTCCGGATAACCGCTGACCGAGATGTCGAAGTCTGCGATGTTACGAATGCCGGCAACCAAATCGGCGGCGCCGCTGTAGCCGCCGGGATGTGGTTCATAGGTGGTTCCGATGCCCGCTGGGGGATCGCCTCGCAGTGCCACGATGTGGCGCACACCGAGTTCCCAGTAACTGCGGATCACGTCATCGACTTCCTCGCGCGTCGCACTCACGCAGGTGAGATGCCCGGCCGGCCGCAGATCTGTCTCCTCGAGCATCGTCGCCAGCGTCTTGTGCGTGCGTTCTCGCGTCGATCCACCCGCTCCGTATGTGACCGACACGAACTCCGGTGAGAGCGGTGCCAGACGCTGCACGGCTTTCCACAATGCCTCCTCGAGCTTTTCCGTTTTCGGTGGAAAGAACTCGAAAGACACTTTGATTTCGCCCGAGCCGATCAGGCGGCTCTTACGCGCGCCGCCACCGATATCCGTCATCGTGCAATCTCCAATTCTTGTTCATCAGCCTGCGCTGAACCGCCCGCAGAACCGCGCGTCGCCAGCCAGACCGAAACGGTCAGCCCCTCGCTTGCACCGGTTCTTGCCGGCGGCAGTTCTTCATGGCTCAAGACGCTGAGGCCGTTTTGCTGCAGCCACAAATTCATCTGTTCGTCGGTGAAGCCGAGCCGTTGATGGGCAAACTCATCGCGTAACCGGTCGAGCGTATGGGCGGCAAAATCGACGATCAGCAATCGTCCATCCGGCCGCAAGATGCGCGTCGCCTCGGCGATGGCGCGACCGGGTTCAGGCAGATAGTGCAGGACCTGGTGCATAATCACCGCCTCTGCGGCGCGATCCGGCAACGCCAGATTACATATGTCGCCCTGGCGGATTTGCACATGGGCGAACGCCGATCCCTGTGTGCGTGCGCGGGCATACGCCAGCATCTGCTGATTGGTGTCGATGCCGATAGCCCGACGAAAGCGTCCCGCCAGCAATTCGAGCACGCGACCGGTGCCGGTTCCCATATCGACGAGCAGGTCACCGTTCGTGATTTCGAGCAGTTCGCAAATTCTGGTCTCGACTTCGGTTTCGTCGGCATGCATCGCACGCAACTCGTCCCATTGGTCGGCATGATTGGCAAAGAACACCTGCGCGCGTTGAAAGCGCTCTCGACGGATCGTTTCGGCACGGTCACGATCGCGTCGAAAGTCACTGTCATCGGTGTCGAATTGATCGAGTAGAGCGCGCAGCAAGGCAGCCTGGTTGGCGTTGTCGGTCAACCTGAAGTAGACCCAGCTGCCTTCCTGGACCCTGGTCAACAGGCCGGCGTCGTGCATCAGTTTGAGATGTCGACTGATCCTTGGCTGGCTTTGCCCCAATACCTGTGTCAGGTCCTTGACGGTCAGTTCGCCGGTTGCCAGCAGCATCAGGATACGCAGGCGCGTTGGCTCACCGATCGCCCGTAAGGCGATCAATCCAGCTTCCGCAGTTAACGGTCCAGCCGCCACAATTTCGTCCTCTTGGTCCCGCATGCCAGTCAATCTACGGCTAAAGATATAAACATATCTTTATATGTCAATCGAATTCTGTGCGAGGCGTCTCACAACGGTTCAGTATTAAGGGGTTCGTAAACCTCCTCATCTAGAATGCGCGATAGCGAGGCATGTGTAGTCAAGGGCAAGGTATGCGCATTTATAGTATGGAGTCGCTGCACGGCGATGCCGCCGAAGCGGGCGATACCATTGTTCTTTCACAAAAATTTTCCCACGGTCACCGGCGTGTGCGGGCCTTTGCGATGGCCTTTGCTGGCCTGCTGCTGTGCCTGCCACTGGGCATGGTGCTGACCAGCGCGGCGGCGCGCACCCGCCTCGTCGATCTCGCCGCTTCACAACCCGCTGTCGCGCTCCAGCTTGCCGTCATAGCCGCGCTCGGGCTCGCCGCGCTCTATTTCGGCATTACGGAGCTGCGCCGGCCGGTCGTTGAGACACGTATCATCGAACTGGATGGATCGGGTGCCGTTGTCAACGATACCGTGAAAGGCCGAACAGAGCGCTGGCAGGCGCCGCTTACCGAGTTCAACGGTGTCCGGCATCGTGTTTTCACGACATCGGGTGGCACAATCCACACGTTGTTGTTGGAACATGCACAGCCCACGCGTTCACTGCACATTGCGTATGAGACTTACATTGCGAACCAGACTATCGTCGACGCCGCGAGGCGCTACGATCTGCCGATCCTGGAGCCGGCGTCGTTAAGTTTGCGCAAGCGCTGGTTGCGCAGCCTACCGCCCTTCCTGGGCAATCTGGGAAGAACGCCAAACGGAGATCGTCAGACCGCGAGCACATAGCGGCACAAACGAAGAGAGACTGTTGATAGCCATCGTTGTTGGGGCAAAGCCTTGGTTTGGTCCCATTATCGGGGTTCTAAGAACCCGAAGCACGAGACCCGGCGCACACTGGAACCACACTCATGAGCACACTTCCCGGTCATCCGAACTCACTCCGCCAAGCACTGACACGCGCCGTCCTGACCTGTTTGGTCTGCACCGCAACGGTTATCGGCACCTTCGCCGTTGCCCAGGCCAAAGATGACCCTGCGGTCAAGTTCATGCGCCGTGCCGCGGCGGAGTTGATCAATGCCCAGAAGAGAGGATCGTCAGGCGCGTTTGAGCAGGTCGTCAAGCGCTATGGACACGTGCCTGCGATCGGCTTGTATGCACTTGGCAACTACCGGCGCGGCCTTGCGCACCGTGATCGGCGTTCCTACTACCGCGGCCTCGCGCGTTTCATCGGGCGCTACGCCAGCAAGGAAGCTCCGAAATACCCGGTCCAGCGCGTTGCCTTTGCCAGTGCCGCCATCCGCGACGGCCGCAACGTCATGGTCGACAGTCAGGTTATCCTGAAAGACGGCAGCACATACGACGTGCGCTGGATGCTGATTCCCAACCGCAAGACTTTCAAGGTGCGCGATGCCCAGGTGCTGAGTTTCTGGATCAGTCCGTTCCTGCAGCAGCTGTTCGAGAACTACATCTCCGAGAACGGCGGCCGCGTCGGCAGCCTCGTCATGGCGCTCAATCGCTAGAGCCGCGCGGCGCCGACATCATCGATTGTCTTCTTCATTCGATCGGATGGCGCCAAGGCGCTGCGCTTCTTCCAGTGTGCGGGCGAGCTTTGCCCGTGCCTCTTCCGCTTCCTGCTGCTTGTTCCAAAGCGATGCGTAGAGCCCGCCACGCTCGATGAGTTCGGCATGCGTACCCTGTTCGACCAGGACACCCTTCTCCAGTACGAGAATGCGGTCGGCGTGGACGATCGTCGACAGCCGGTGCGCGATGACCAGCGTCGTGCGATCCTTGGCGATGCCATCGAGCGCGTCCTGAATATCTTTTTCCGTCTGGCTGTCGAGCGCACTGGTGGCTTCATCCAGCATCAGTATCGGTGGTCCCTTCAGGATCGTGCGTGCAATCGCGACGCGCTGCTTTTCGCCACCGGACAACTTCAAGCCACGCTCGCCGACCATCGTGTCGTAGCCTTGCGGCAGTTGCTGTATGAAATCATCGATCTGGGCGAATCGCGCGGCCTCTTCAATCTCGGCATCGCTGGCATTTATGCGCCCATAGCGAATGTTGTAACGGATCGTATCGTTGAACAGTACGGTGTCCTGCGGCACCATGCCGATGGCTGCGCGCAACGACGTCTGGGTCACGTCGCGAATATCCTGACCATCGATCAGCACGGCACCTTTCGATATCTCATAGAAGCGAAACAGGATGCGGCTGATCGTTGATTTACCCGCGCCGGAAGGGCCGACAATCGCCAGCATGCCCCCCGCCGGCACCTCGAACGACAGGTCCTTCAGGATCGGCCGTTCGGTATCGTAGTGAAAATCTACACTTCGGAACTCGATCTTACCCGGCCCGATGGCGAGGGGCTGGGCACCCGGGCGGTCGCGAATCTCTTCCGGTTCGGCGAGGAGGTTGAACATCGTCTCGACGTCGACCAGGCCCTGGCGAATCTCGCGATAGACGAAGCCCATGAAATTGAGTGGGATGTAGAGCTGGACCATCAGCGCATTGATCATCACGAAGTCGCCGACCGTGTGGGCACCGGTCGTGACGCCATAAGCGGCCATCACCATGCACACCGTCATCCCGGTCGTGAAAATGACCGCCTGTCCGGCATTGAGCACGCCGAGCGAGTAGTACGTCTGGATGGCCGCACGTTCATAGCGTGCTGCGGACTGATCGAAGCGGCGCTGCTCCATGTCCTCGTTACCGAAATATTTGACGGTCTCGAAGTTGAGCAGGCTGTCAATCGCCTTGGTGTTGGTTTCGGTGTCGCTGTCGTTCATCTCGCGCCGGATCGTGATCCGCCACTCGGTCGCCGCCAACGTAAACCACATGTAGCCGACCACCGTCCCCACGATCACCGCGAGATACATCCAGTTGAAGAAGTAGAGCAGGACGCCGGCCATCAGCACGAATTCGAGCAGCGTCGGCATCAAATTGAGGACGCCGGCGCGCATGATCAGCTCGATGGCGCGCGTCGCCCGTTCGATGACCCGCGACACCGCCCCCGTGCGCCGCTCGAGGTGAAACCGCAGCGACAGGCGGTGCAGATGATGGAACGTCCGGTTGTTGAGGCCGCGCACTGCGTTCTGGCCAACCGCGGTGAACAGCACGTCGCGCACCTGGTTGAGCACCTGCATGCCGATCCGTCCAACGCCATAGGCAACAACCATCGCGCTCGCCCACATGGCAACGCCGGCGGCAATTGCCGTGCCGTTATCCTTCACCGCTGTCGTCAGTGCATCCGTCGCCTCCTTGAAGAAAATCGGAATCAGCACGGTGACGATCTTGCCAAGGACGAGAACCATGCCCGCCAACACGACGCGGCGTCGCAGATCGGGACGGTCCTCGGGCCAGACGTAGGGCAGAAGACCTCGGAACAGGCGCCAGTGGTCCTTGCGGCCCGCCCTGACAGTCTGCCCTGACCCTTCGGCATGGGCAGCTTGAGGTGTTGTCTGCGTCACGAATCCGAGCAGTCGTCGCCAGCGGCCCTGCTGAGGCCGCGCGTGCTCAGGCCCAACCGGCGGTTCATCGCGGATTGTCATTTAAATTCATCGCCTGCGCTCACGGACATGGCAGCCAACGTCGCAGCATTGGCGGCAACTGGCAACCGTGTCACGGACACCGGCCACGGAGCCAATCAGGCCTAGGTGCGGCGACGGCGCGGCAGGCGGAAACGCTGGCACGGATAGATCAAGCGGGCACGTCGAATCTTGCGCCGGTTCGCGCGGTGGATCATGCGGAAATACCGGCCAAGACGGTAGTGCCGTTTCGATATGCGCCACAACGAGTCACCCCGTTTGACGATATACGTTCCCGGCGGATTGATGCGCCGACCGGCTCTGCGGTGGCATCGCGTGCGCGCTTTGCGCGCGGATGCGATCCGGCGGCGATACCCGCGGACGGCACGCCGGCGTTGCGCCCTGGTCAGGTGCCTGCGATTTGCCTTGGAACGACGCGAAGCGATGCGGCGTCCGGCTCTCGTCCGTGAACGTGGCCGCTCGGCGCGATCCGTTCTGCGCCCGATGGTGGTGATCTCGATTTCCGTGTCGCGGCGCTTGAATCGATTGAGGTCTTGCAAGCGCGTCTGTGCCGTGCGTTCGCGACGTGGTGGCTCGGCTTTGCGTCCTTCGTTGCGCCGGCGCTCAGCCGCCTCGCGTTTACGCTGTTCGGCGAGTGCCAGTTGTCGGCGACGCGTTTCGCGCTCACGCAGTGCGCGTTCGCGTTGCTCGCGGGCCAGCTCTTCCTCACGTTCGCGATTCTTGCGTCGCAGTTCCGCGACGCGGGTGCGCTGCTCACGGCGCAATGCGTCGGTCTGCGCACGTTCCCGCTCGCGCGCCGCCTCACGCTCGCGCGCCGCGGCTTCTCGCCGCTTGATCTCCGCGGCCTGCGCGATCAAACGATCACGACGCTCTTCCTCCAAGCGACGTTGTTCGACCGCTTCGCGTGCGCGCTCGCGCTCGCGCAAGTCGAGCTCCGCCTGGCGCTTACGTGCCTGGTCGTCCTCTTCAGATTGACGGCGACGACTATCTGCCTCGCGCCTTTCGCGTTCCTGGTCCGCCAAACGTTGCCGCTCGAGCGCTTCCTTCTCGGCGGCGTCTTGTTCGCGGGCGAGTTCCGCCTCACGCTCCTTACGCTGCCTATCCTCAGCATCAGCCTGTCGACGGCGCTCTTCGGCCAGCGCGAGGCGTTGCTGCTCGGCCCGCCGCTGCAGCACGCGGCGACGTTCTTCGGCGATCTTGCGCGCTTCCTCGATTTCTGTACGGCGGCGCTCTTCGGCGAGCCGCCGCGCCTCCTCTTCGGCCTGCTGACGCCGCAGTTCGGCCTCGCGGCGGCGGCGCGCGGCATCAAGGCGTTCCTGCTCGGCCCTCTCTGTCGCATTGCGCTCGAGGTTGCCCTCACGCGCCAGACGCCGCTGGCGCTCCGCTTCCGTTTCTTCGGTCTCGACCACGTCATTGCGATCACGCACAGCAATCGTCGGCGGCACGCGGCCACTGAGACGCGGCACGATTTCCGTCGCATAGCCGCGTCGGGCCGCCGTCATCCAGCTGACGATGCCGCTTGGCATCCAGGAGGCAGTGCCGTCCGGCCAGATGCTTTGCCCTTCGCGCGTATTCGATGCCATGCGCTCGACAGGTTGTCGGGCCCGCGGGGTTTCATTGCGCTCGACATCGCGCGTGCGCCCATCTCCGCCGGTGAACCCGCCGCCGCGCTTGATACGTGGCACGACTTCGTCGTGGTATGATCGGTTTGCGTTCCGCAACCAGCTCCAAGCCGGCTCCAGCAGCCCGTCACTGCGTTCGGCGACGCGGCGCCCCGGAGCACTCTTGTTACCCTCGAGGCGGCCATCGCGGAGCAACTCGTCGAACTTGCGCGAAGAAGCCGTGCCGATATCCTCGCTTTCCGCCCGCACGGCGACCAACTGGAACCCGTTTCGCGGCTTCGATTTCACAATATTGATGTTCTGCCGGAACTGGGCTGGCACGTGCAGGCGGATGCTCTCGCCTGCAATGTAGGCACCACTGGCAATTCGCTGCTCGATACCAAAATCGTGCGCGCCGGCTATCCGGGATATGGCGGTAGCGATCTGCCATTCACCGTTCTCGTTGACGCGTGTATCGGCGACCGCGCGCCCGCCGCGCAGCAGCACGAGCCTGGCGTTGGGCGCACCACGCCCGGCGAACAGGCCGCGCCCGGTTGTCTGGCTGAGGCGCAGGTGCGTCAGTGTCGGGCCGACGTGGAGGCGCTTTGCGATACGGTCATCGAGCGGCCCGGCAAGGCCTGCGCCTTCAAGCCCCATGGTGGCCTTTGAGTCGGCCTCAGATGCGCGTTCGGAATCGAATGGACGCATTGTCACTGTCGCAACGATCAGCACGACCCAAGCGCCCAAAACGGCGCACGCAGCGGTCGCAAACCATGCATTCAACTTTTTACTAACAGGCATCAGCCCGATCCACTCAGCTTACAATTTCACGCATATTAACCAGTCAGTTAACACGGAATATCGAGGAGTCCTATGCGCTTGTCGCAAATTAACCATGATGCGCTATTTTCGCATTTGTTTGGGCGTGGACGAATTTTCGGCCCACCAACATCAAACGCGCACGGATATTGCACATTCGAGTTTTTCGTGGCGCAGTTGTTGTGCGAACACGTTTCGCCCGTATTGTGGCCGCGCCGTGCCCCTAATATTCGAGCCAAGAACACTAGATAGGGAAATACCAAAACATGGCATTACCAACTGTTCAGGACCGCCCCGTGAGCAATGTTCAAAATATCTGCGTCTATTGCGGCTCCGGCCCGGGCACGGACCCGCGCTATGTTGCCGCTGCCCAGACCCTCGGACATTCCATCGCGGATGCGGGCTTGGGCCTCGTCTACGGCGGAGGAAGTCTCGGTTTGATGGGCGAAACGGCCCGGGCGACGCTTGCCAACGGTGGTCGCGTGACTGGTATCATCCCGATGTTTCTTTCCGAAAAGGAGAAGATGCTCAAGGATGTCGACGAATTGATCGTTGTCGATGACATGCATGAGCGTAAAATGCTGATGTTCAAGCGGGCCGATGCGTTTGTTGCGTTGCCCGGCGGGATCGGCACGTTGGAAGAACTCGTCGAGCAGTTGACATGGTCACAGCTGGGACAACACGGTAAACCGGTTGTGATTGCCAATATCGCTGATTTCTGGTCGCCGTTCCTGTCTCTTTTGGAGCACATGCGCGAGCAGAAATTCATCCGCGACGGCCTTGAGGTGAGCTTCGAGGTTGTCGATCGCGCCGAAGACATCGTACCGGCTGTGCAACGCTTGGCCGAGAGCACGACACCAGTGCCTGACGCGATTTCAGTGGCGGAGAAGTTTTAGACGCGAGGGCCCAAGGGCTCTGAGGTATATCGAACGGTGCGGGTTCCTTTTCGAGTTCAGCGAAGCAACACGCCAGCACCCCCCCATCCACCGGGCAGCGGGCCAGCGTCCCTGCTCGACCCGGAGGTTCTGCAGGAACATAAACAGCAGAATCAGCTGCACACGTTGATGCTGCTGTTCGGGATCGGCGCCCTGCTTGCGCTGCCGGTCTGGCTCATCTGGGGTGGCGGCGGCCTCATCTTCGCTGCCATCGTCGTCGCTGCGATGTTTCTCGTCGCCCGCGCAACGCCCCCCGAACTGATCATGCGCGCCTACAAGGGCACACGCGTCCCGGAACAATCCGGCACCCAGCTCTCGCACGTTCTTGCAGTACTCACCGAACGAGCCGGGCTGCCGGCGATACCGATGCTCTACATCATCCCAAGCCTGACCCTCAACGCCTTCGCGACAGGCAGGCGTGAACGCGCCGCCATCGGCGTCACCGAGGGGTTGCTGCGCAAATTATCGATGCAGGAACTTGCGGCCGTACTGGCCCATGAAGTCAGTCATATCAAGAACAACGACCTTGGTGTCATGGCCGTTGCCGATATCGCCAGCCGCCTCGTCCAGGGCATGTCCTACCTCGCCGTATTTCTCGTCTTCACCAATCTGCTGACGATGGCCATCGATGGCGAGCCCAAGATCTCCTGGCTGGCGATCATCATCCTCTATTTCTCGCCTCTGCTCTCCAGCCTGCTGCAACTCGGTCTGTCGCGCACCCGCGAATACGATGCCGACCTGGAAGCCGCACAGTTGACCGGCAATCCGTCCTGGCTGGCGTCGGCCCTGCAGCGCCTGGAGCGTCACACCGGCGTCTTCTGGGAAGACCTGACGATGCCGGTCCCGGGCCGCCGCGTGCCACAACCCTCCGTGCTGCGCAGCCATCCAACGACTAAGGACCGGGTCGAGCGCCTGCGAGAACTCGCCGTCCCCACCACCGTGCCGCCCATTCTCATCCGCGAGGAGCCGTTCGTGTCGACGGTCAGTGCCAGCCTCATCGAAATGCGCCCGCGCTACCGGTTCCCGGGCATCTGGTTTTGAGCACACCCGTCCGCGATATCGCCCCCGCCACCTTGGTTGCCGACCTCGCCGACGGTGATCGTCGCGCATTGGCGCGTGCCATCACCCGCCTTGAAGACGATCGCGAAAACGCCGCCGAGCTGATCGATGCGCTGCGCCCCCACCTCACCGGCGTCGCCGTCGTCGGCTTCACCGGTCCGCCCGGGGCGGGCAAGTCGACCCTGGTCAACGCCCTCATCCAGACCTGGCGCGCCCGCGCCAAGCGTGTCGCGGTGATCGCCGTCGACCCGTCGAGCCCGGTGTCCGGTGGCGCCATCCTCGGTGACCGCATCCGCATGACGGCTGCGCTCGACGACGACGACGTCTTCGTACGTTCGCTCGCCAGCCACGGCCACCTCGGCGGCCTGTCGCCGTCGGCTGCGCGCATCATCGATGCCTTCGATGCCGCCAAATACGATCTCGTCCTGCTCGAAACGGTCGGCACCGGCCAGAACGAAATCGACATCGCAGCCGTCGCCGATGTCGGCGTCGTCATCGTTGCCCCCGGTCTCGGCGACGGTATCCAGGCGATGAAGTCGGGGCTCCTCGAAATTGCCGACGCCCTCGTCGTCAACAAGAGCGATCGTCACGATGCACGCCAGACCGCGCAGCAATTGCAGGCCGCGATCTCACTGCGCGACGGCATTGGGCGCACGCCCGATATCCTGCAGACCATCGCAACGACCGGCACCGGCGTCGACGTCCTCGCCGATCATATTGACGACCTGATTGATGATCGCCTCGCCAATGCGGACGCCGCCACCCGGCGCCTGCGCCGCGGCCGCTACATTGTCGAACGCGTCGCCATCGAGGCGATCCGCAGCGCGCTGTCGAGTGACGACCCGCGCGTTGGCGAACTCATTGATGCTGTACTGGCTGGCCGCTGTTCCGCAATTGATGCCGTCAAAAAACTGCTTTCTGATTGAACAGGCGCCTCAGGACGGTAACGATGGTGCCGTATGGACCCCGTACACGTCCACGAGGTCGAATGAGATATCTTCTTCCCCATAATGCGCGTAATAGTCCGTGAGAAATCGCGCCATCTGGAACTTGCCGATCTCGATTTCCCCGAAATTCTCGTCGAAGAAATTCGAGGTCCCGTCACCGGCAGCGGACACCGCGGCGACGTGTTCGATGCCATCGTCAGCTGTGGACATTTGCAGGAGATATAGGCCTTTGCCTGTCGTTTGGGTGACGAGCTGCAATATGCCAAGTATTCCATCGGGGACTTCGGTTCCGTGCTTGAAGACAAACTTGAGCCGAGACACACGGCACATATTGTCCAAATACCCAGCAAAGTCCCGGCCGTTACATTCGGGAACGTAGTCAATCGTTTCGGCGTGCAAAAATTCCCTGGAGACGACACCTTCCAGTCTGGCTTCGACCCTCTCGATGCGTTGCTCTGCCGTTCCGCTCGGATCTCGCCGGACGGCAAGGCACCATTCGATTGCAGACCCAAAGCACCATCCGACATCCTTGAGTAATGGGAGGCGTTTGACCAATGAACGTTGAAGGAAGCGGGACGATGAACGATATTGTCCGTGATTGATCGAGACAACCTTCCAAGTTTTCCAATTACCGGTTCGCGGCATTCCCCCTCCGGACCAGACCTGTGCGTTGTACGATGCGTAATATTTCGTCGAACGGGGATCCCGTCAACTCATGCGCCACCGCCAACGCCGCTTTTTGAGAAGGCGTTGCGCATTCGTTTGGTTTCGCGAAGCGCGCCACAATTGGGGCTCATCGCTACGGTCGGAATATGTCGCCAAGGAGCGAGGTTTGGCGCGGGACCTACAAGACAGCCAACCCCCTCAAACCATCGCCGCCACCTGCCCCTGCACCTCGGCGCCGTCACGCATCAGCTTGTAGTTCATCGAATCCACGAGCGCCTCGAAGCTGGCATCGACGATGTTTGCCGACACGCCGACCGTGACCCAGCGCTCCGCGCTCGTCGTATCGCGCGACTCGATCAGCACCCGCGTCACCGCCTCGGTGCCGCCGGTCAGGATGCGCACCTTGTAGTCGATCAGCTCGATTGAATCGATGTGCTTTTGGTAGCGCCCGAGGTCCTTGCGCAGCGCCTGGTCGAGCGCATTGACCGGGCCGTTGCCCTCGGCCACCGACCACAGTGGCTCCTCGCTGCCATCGACAAACACCTTGACCGTCGCCTCCGACACGGTGACCCGCTCGCCGAGCGCGTTGTGGCGTTTCTCGACCATCACCCGGAACGAGTCGACGGTGAAATACTGCGGCACGTCGCCGACGATGCGCCGCGCCAGCAACTCGAACGAGGCGTCCGCGCCCTCGTAGGCATAGCCGAGCGCCTCGCGCGTCTTAACCTCGTCGAGCAGTGCGGTGACGCGATGGTCGTCCTTCGGGATCTCGATGCCGACCCGCTCCAGTTCCGCCATGATATTCGAGCGTCCGGCCTGGTCCGATACCAGCACGCGGCGTTGGTTGCCAACCAGTTCCGGCTTCACATGCTCATAGGTCTCCGGCTCCTTGAGGATGGCGGAGGCGTGAATGCCGGCCTTGGTCGCGAACGCGCTCTCGCCGACGTAGGGTGCCTGGCGGTTGGGCGAGCGGTTGAGGATTTCATCGAGCACCCGGCTCGCGTGCGTCAGTCGCATCAGGCGATCGGGCGTCACCTGCGTCGTGAAGCGGTCGGCGAACTCGCTCTTGAGGAGCAGCGTCGGGATCACCGATGTCAGGTTGGCGTTGCCACAGCGTTCGCCGATACCGTTCATCGTGCCCTGGATCTGGCGCACGCCGGCGCGCACAGCCGCCAGCGTGTTCGACACCGCGTTCTCGGTGTCGTTGTGGGCGTGGATACCAAGGTGCGTGCCGGGCACCACGGAGAGCACGTCGGCGACGATGGCTTCAACCTCATTGGGTAGCGTGCCGCCGTTGGTGTCGCACAGCACGACCCAGCGCGCGCCGGCCTCATAGGCCGTCCGCGCGACGCTCAGCGCATAGTCGCGGTTGCCCTTGTAGCCATCGAAGAAGTGCTCGCAATCGATCATCGCCTCGCGGCCGTCGGCGACCAGCGCCTCGACCGATTGGTGGACGCCCTCGAGGTTTTCCTCGTTGGTCGTGCCGAGCGCGACGCGCACGTGATAATCCCATGCCTTGGCGACCAGGCACACGGCCTTGACCGGCGCGCGCATGATCTCCTGGAAACCGGCATCGTTCGAGATCGAGCGACCGGCCCGCTTGGTCATGCCGAACGCGGTAAACGTCGCCGATTGGAGCTTGGGCGGCGCGGCAAAGAACTCGGTGTCGGTCGGATTGGCGCCCGGATAGCCACCTTCGATGTAATCGAGGCCGAGATCGTCCATCACCTCGGCAATACGCAGTTTATCGGCCACGGAAAAGTCGACGCCCGTCGTCTGCGCGCCATCGCGCAGCGTCGTGTCGAACAGATAGAGGCGATCTTTGGGATCGGTTGTCGTCATTTTACGCACGTACTCTCATTAACAGAAGACGAACAGGCAGCATCGGTTTTGCCACCTTCTCGTTAATGAAGCGTTAGGCATAACCGTCGCGGCGGCGCGTCCGGCGATCGCTATCGCTGCATTTCCCCTATCGTTTCACTTCCCATGTCGTCATTGGCTGGCCCGTCTGCGGGTCCTTGCCGTCTTTCAATTGAATGCCTTCGGCGGCCAGTTGATCGCGTATCTCATCACCGCGCGCGAAGTCTTTTGCGGCCCGTGCATCAAGCCGTTCCTGTATCAGGGCGGCAATGCGGCTTTCGTCGATATCCATGGCGCCGCGCGCCAATTGCTCGAGGTTCACCTCTTCCACGTCGATCCCCAGAAACCGGCAACTCGCGCACAGCACCCTGGCGGCATCCGTTGCTGATGCCTGTCTTTCGGACTTGCGGCTCTCCGCCAGTAACCGGTAGAGCTCGGCGACGACGCGCGGCGTATTGAGGTCGTCGGACAGCGCCTCGATCACCTCGGGCGACGGAGATGTCGCTGGGTCGTCGGCACTGAATGCGCGAAAACTGTCCAAGGCGCTGGCGGCCTCTTCAAGACGCTTTGCCGTCCAGTCAATCGGCTGGCGATAGTGCGTCATGAGCATGGCGAAGCGCAGCACCGCGCCAGGCCACCTCTTGCCACCAAACGTCTCCGTCGCCAGCAACTCATTGATCGTCACGAAGTTGCCGAGCGACTTCGACATCTTCTCGCCCTCGACCTGCAGAAAGCCGTTGTGCATCCAGATGTTGGCCATGCGGTCGGTGTCGTGCGCGGCACGCGACTGCGCCAATTCGTTCTCATGATGCGGAAACGCCAGGTCGATGCCGCCGCCATGGATGTCGAACATCTCCCCGAGATGCTCCGCCGCCATCGCCGAGCACTCGATGTGCCAGCCCGGCCGTCCGCGACCCCAGGGGCTCTCCCAGCCCGGCTGCGTGGCATCCGACGGCTTCCACAGCACGCTGTCGGCCGGGTTGCGCTTGTAGGGCGCGACCTCGACACGCGCGCCGGCGATCATCTCATCGAGCGAGCGGCCCGAGAGCTTGCCGTAATCGGGCACCCGCGTTGTATCGAGCAGCACGTGGCCCTCGGCCGCATAGGCAAATCCCTTCTCGACCAGCGTCTCGATCATGCTGACCATTTGCGGCACATGCCCGGTGCAGGTCGGCTCGACCGTTGGCTCAAGCACGCCGAGGGCGGCGATGTCGTCGTGGAACTGCCTCGTCGTGCGTGTCGTCACCTCGGCGATCGCTTCGTTGAGCGGCAGGTTACCGTGCTCCTCCGCCGCCCGCGCATTGATCTTGTCGTCGACGTCGGTGATGTTGCGCGCATAGGTGACGTGTTCGGCTCCATAGACGTGCCGCAGCAGGCGAAACAATACGTCGAACACGATGATCGGACGCGCATTGCCGATATGGGCATAGTCGTAGACCGTCGGTCCGCACACGTACATGCGCACGTTGTCGGCATCAATCGGCGCAAACGCCACCTTCTCTCGGCGTAGCGTGTCGTACAGAAAAATCGGTTGGGTCTCGGCGCTCACGGAACGGCCCTTTCGCCGGCTGGCCGGGCGTGGCTCGTCAACTTTCGGGCAAAGAGGGAGGCCGCGCGCCAGCTGTTTCAAACTAGCTCGAAATAATTATGCCGCAGGGACAAATTGCGATGCGTCGGTTCTGCCTCATCATGCAGCGGCTTATGCGCCGTTTGTCGGCCCGCCGTCAAGCATCCGCACGTGACTTTCGCAGCGCGACGGCCCGCGCCAAGGCGTTTTGCCGGTTCCCGGTGGGGGACGCCGATACCACCTCGCGGGGCGCCGACCTGCGCCATTTCGTTGCAAATTATCCACAGGCGTGGACGGTACACTGGGCGACAGGCACGGAACGCCGGGCTTTCCGCCGAGTGGCCAGGATGCGCCCTATTTGCGCTGCATTGACGACCTACCCCCGGATGCTGTTACAGGTTGGTCCAGAGCGAAAGGCGCCGCTCACTGGCGCCAACGGGGAAAAGCCGGGTGCGATACCAACGGACGATATGGTGGATGATCCTGGGCCTGGTTGCGGTCGTCGCCAGCGCTCCGATGATGGTGTCCGGAACCGCCCGTGCGCAGAGCTGGCTGCCTTGGTCGACACCGGACGACACGCCGCGCCGCGCGCCGCGACGGCGCCGCGAGCCAGCTCCCAACTACGGCCAGTTTCGCCCGTCGACCGGTGGCAATCGCGACTTCCGCGGCCGCCCGCCGATCTGTCTGCAACTCGAGCAGCGCCTGGCGCGTGATGCCCAGAACCAGGCGGGTGCACAAGGTGCCATCCAGCGGCTACGCGGCGAGCTGCGTGCCGCGCGGCGCCAATTCAGGCGCGCCGATCGCGAGCTCGACCGCCGCGACTGCTACGAGACGTTCCTGTTCACGCGCAGCCTCAGGCCGTCGCGCACCTGCCACCGGCTCGACCGTCAGGCGCGCGATGCCGGTCGCCGCACCGAGGACCTCGCCCAGCAGTTGCGCAGCCTGCAGGATCGCGGCAGCCGTCGCGAACGCCAGGATGAGATCGTTCGCGCCCTCGCCCGCAACAACTGTGGCGCCAACTATCAGCGCGAGGCGCGGCGGCGCGATCCGTTCACGAACTTCTGGCAAGACAACGATGGCGACAGCACGCGCGGCCCGAGCAATCTGTTCGGCGGCCTGCCGTTCGCGACTTACCGTACGGTCTGTGTCCGGCTCTGTGACGGCTACTATTTCCCGGTGAGCTTCTCGACCCTGCCAACGCACTTCGGGCGCGACAGCCAGGCCTGCCAGAACAAGTGCGCGGCACCGACTGAGCTCTATTTCCACCAGAACCCGGGCGGCTCTGTCGACCAGATGGTCTCGCAGCGCACGCAGCAACCCTACACGACACTGCGCACGGCATTCCGCTATCGCAAGGAATTCGTGCAGGGTTGTTCGTGCAAGCGCAGTGAGTACGTGCCACAGGACGGTGCCTCGGCCGCCGTGACACCTGTGCCGCCGACGACGTCGTCCGTCACGCCCAACAACAAGCTGTCACCGGTTAGATAGGCGCCCGTCTATATAGTGGACTGCTATGTAGTGGACTACGCCGCGTTGCAGGTCTTCACCCAGCGCAGTTCTTCAGCGTGCCAGGGCAATTCCTGGTCGAGCAGCTCAGTGCGCAACTCGGCGAACCGCGAACATACCTCGAGCACCCGCAGGCGCTGCAGGAAGGATAGGTTCAGCGTTGCCCGCATGCGCTGGCCGCTGCAATCGAAGTCGTGAATTGCGCCGAACGCGACCAAGGCCATGCCCGCCTCGATGACCTGGCCTTTATCAAGCCCGATCGTGGCTTTCAGCGCCTCGAAGTCGAGCAGGTCCGTGTGCGGGTTTTTGATGTAGTGGCTGAAATGGGTCGCGAGCTTGATGACATCGCAATCCGCCCAGCGGCTCGTCGTGATGTCGTAGAGCCAGACCTCGACGGCAATTGGCAGATCGATACGCTTAATCCCTGAAATATCCGCAAAACGCAGGTGTCGCGCATCCATCATATTGGCCCTTCTCCGCTTTTTTGACATGCCTCACCTTGAACCATGAGGAAGACCCGGGGGATCTGAACGCGCGCAGAATGCCTTGCCGGCAATAATATTGAACTAAGGCGGCGCCCGCTGTGCGGGAACTTTCCAAGCTTGCATAACAAGGTGTTAACGGCCGCGCCTCCGACCCTGTGGGCCGGTCGCGCAGCGTCGGGCCCTGATAATGAACCGGTATGCCGAGACGGTTTTGTTCCGGGATCGACGCGGCTAGACCGTCTCGCGGAATTTATTGGTGATCGGATAGCGCCGGTCACGGCCGAAATTCTGGCTCGAAATCTTGACGCCGGGCGCGGCCTGGCGACGCTTGTATTCCGCGATATACAGCAAGCGCTCGACCTTCTTGACGGTTTCGGGATCGTGCCCCCGGGCGACAATATCCACCAGCGGCTCTTCATGCTCGACGAGCGCGCGCAGAATATCGTCCAGCACGTCGTACTCGGGCAGGTTGTCCTGATCGGTCTGGTTCTCGCGCAGTTCCGCCGTCGGCGCCTTGGTCAGGATGTTGGGCGGAATGACGACGCCGTCCGGGCCGAGCGATCCTGCCGGATTGTTGTCGTTGCGCCAGGCCGATATGCGATAAACCTCGGTCTTGTAGAGGTCCTTGATCGGGTTGTAGCCACCGTTCATGTCACCGTAGAGCGTTGCATATCCGACCGACATCTCGCTCTTGTTGCCGGTCGTCACGACCATCCCGCCGAACTTGTTCGAGATCGCCATCAGGATCGTGCCACGCGAACGGCTCTGCAGGTTCTCCTCCGTGACACCGCTTTCGGTGCCCGCGAACATCGGCCCCAGGGCCTCGAGAAACCCGACGACGGGCTGCTCGATCGCAACCGTGTCGTAGCGCACACCGAGCGCCTTGGCACAGGCCGACGCATCCGCAAGGCTCTCTTCCGACGTGTAGCGGTAGGGCAGCATGATGCAGTGCACCCGGTCAGGGCCCAGCGCATCGACCGACATGGCCGCGACGAGCGCCGAGTCAACGCCGCCCGACAGGCCGAGCACGACGCCCGGAAAGCCGTTGCCGTTGACGTAGTCGCGCAGGCCGAGCACGCATGCGGCATAGGCCGCCGCGTCGCCCTCCTCGAGGACCGCGCGTTCGCCAATGGCGCAGTGCCAACCGTCCGCCTCACGCGTCCAATCGGTCATTGTCACCGCCTCGCGCCAGGCCGGCATTTGCACGGCAAGACTTGCATCTGCATTGATCGCGAACGATCCGCCGTCGAACACCAACTCGTCCTGTCCACCGATCCGGTTGACATACGCCATCGGCAGCTCGGTCTCCTTCACGCGGGCCACCGCGATGTTCATGCGCACGTCCATCTTCGACCAGTCGAACGGCGAGCCATTGGGCACGATCAGCAGTTCGGCACCGCACTCGGCGAGGCATTCCGTGACTTCCTCGGTCCAGATGTCCTCGCAGATCGGCACGCCGATGCGCACACCGCGAAAATCGATCGGGCCCGGCAGCGGTCCCGGCTCGAACACACGTTTTTCATCAAACACGCCGTAGTTCGGCAAGTCGACCTTGTAGCGCACGCCGCGCACTGCGCCGCCGTCGAGGTGGACGGCCGCGTTGTAGAGCTTGCCACCATCGGGCCACACCGCACCGATGATGATCCCGGGGCCGTCAGCGGTTTCGCTTGCGAGTTGCTCCGTCGCCTTGCGTGAGGCCGCGGCAAACGCCGGCTTCAGAACGAGGTCCTCGGGCGGATAGCCGGTGACGCACAGCTCCGGCAAAACGATGAGGTCGGCGCCTGCGTCGCGGGCGGTCGCCCACGCCTCTTTGGCGCGCGCGCAATTGCCAGCGATGTCGCCGACCTGGGCGTTCAGCTGGGCCAGTGCGATGCGTAGTTTGTTCGGTGTCGGTTCGGTCATGGGCGGAACTTACCGGGTGAACGGGTCGTGGTGCAATGCGCTTTGTGCGCACTCGGTGAACTCTCGCCTTGCCGCGCGGTGGCCACGCAATGCCCGCTCATGCATCACCCCAGCCATAGTTGAAACTGATGCTCAAGCGCGGCGTTTCGGAATCGTTTGTCGGCACGTCGTGGCGCAGCCAGCTCTCCCACAGCAGCAGCATCCCCGCCTTCGGCTCGATCGTCACGAACGGCTGGTTTTCGCGTTTGGCGCGGGGTTTGCGCGGTGGCGCCGCCATCATCATCGCGTGACGCGGGTCTTCGAAGCGGATCGCTCCTGCCCCGGCCGGCACATCGACGTAATAGGTGCCACTCAGCACCGAATGCGGATGGATGTGGGCACTGTGTGAACCGCCGGGCTCGAGGAGATTGACCCACAAACTGTTGAGCGTCAGCGCCGCGCCGCTGAGATCGAAATCGAGATCCCGCGCGAACGTGCGCACGTGCCCGTCGATGTGCCCCTTGAGGTCACCGAACTCGGGCGCGCGCCACGTCAGGTCGTTGAGCGATGCATAGGATGTATAGCCGCCGTAGTTCTTCGCCGCACTCCAGGCCCGGCCAGCGTGGTCATCCTCGGCAAACACGTGGGCCGCCCGGCTCAAGTCGGCGTTCAATGCCTGTATCGCCTTGCCGCGCAGGACCGTGCGGTAGATCTTGGTCACGAAATAATGCTCGATTGTACTCATACGGCGGGCCATAAGGGATCGGCATAGGCGCCGTCAACCGGCGTCTTTGCCCCATTCTTCGCGCGCAGGACGAGAGGTCTGGACATGACACCGCCCGAACCACCCCGCATCTACCTTGCCGGGCCCGAGGTTTTTCTTCCCAATGCCCATGAAATCGGCGCTGCCAAGCGCGCTATCTGCACCGAGTACGGCCTCGCCGGCGTGTTCCCGCTCGATGGTCAGCTCGACCTCGACGGGCTGCCCCGTGCCGAACAGGCGCGCCGCATCAGCATCGCCAATGAAGGCCTGATGTACTCTTGTGCCGCCACCATCGCCAACCTCACCCCGTTCCGCGGCGCCGCGATGGATTCGGGCACCGCCTACGAGGTCGGGTTCATGCGCGCGCTCGGCAAGCCCGTATTCGGCTACACCAACGTCACCGCCGACTATGCCGAGCGCGCCCGCGTCGTCCGTGCCAAGGGCCTGGCCGCCGGTGACTTCGATGCCGAAGGGCTGGAAATCGAAGACTTTGGTCTTGCCGAGAACCTGATGATAGCGATCGCCGTCAGTGAAACCGGCCCCGACGTCGTGCGCCACCCGGGTGATATCGCAAACGTGCGTGACGATCTCGAAGGTTTCCGCCAGTCGGTTGCAGCCGCCGCCGAATATTTCAAGGAAAACCCCACGCCATGAGTGTCCGTGTCGAAGCCCTCGACGGCCCGCGCGTTGCCGCCGGGCTCGATGAGCTGAGTGCGCTGCGGCTCAGCGTCTTTCGCGATTGGCCGTATCTCTACCAAGGCAACGCCGGCTACGAGGCCGACTATCTCGGCACCTTCAGTGCTGCGCCCGGCGCCGTCATCGTCGCTGCCTTTGACGGTGAGGTGATGGTCGGCGCTGCCACCGCGGCCCCGCTGGCGGGCCACAGCAGCGAGTTCGTGCCGCTGTTCGAAGCCCACGGGTATGACCCCGAAACCGTTTTTTATTGCGGCGAGTCGGTTCTGCTGCCCGCCTATCGCGGCCAGGGCATCGGTCATGCCTTCTTCGACCATCGCGAGGCCCATGCCCGCACACTAAATGCGGCCGGCGCGGCCTTCCGGCACGTCACCTTCTGCGGCGTCGTGCGCTCCAACGACGATCCGCGCAGGCCTGTCGCCTATCGCCCGCTCGACCCGTTCTGGCGCAAGCGCGGCTTCGAGCCCATCTCCGGCATGCTGGGCAACTACGACTGGCAGGAAGTTGGCGGCCCGGAAGAAGAGATTCCCCACGCCATGCAGTTCTGGATCAAACCGCTCTGACCGCCGGACCCAGACCTCAATCGAGCTCCCAGACCGCGTGCACGGTCACACCCAGTCGTCGCTGGCCGGGCTCGATCGGTGCCGGCGCCGACATCTTTGCCGCCCGACCAAATTGGACGGGTCGCGGCTGGCCGTGAAACTGCTCCGAAATCGTCTGGATGGCCCCAAGTTTCGCATCGCCCGCCTCGGCATAGAGCTTGGCACGACGCACGGCGTTGCGCATCGCCGCACGCCGCGCCTCATCGAGTTTGGTCTCCAGGTCCGATACGACAAACCTGATGGCGCCGATTTCGTTGGCGCCAAGTTCCGCCGCGCGATCGATCACCGGGCCGACCTGCTTGATGTCGCGCACCGTGACCGTTGCCTTGTTGTGCACCCGAAATCCATCGATCCTGTTGCGACTATAGCCACCGGATGACTTGCGCCGCGCATAGATCGGATTGACTTGGAACTGCGCCGTCGCGATATCCTTGGCCGCAATCCTGAGCTTTTTCACACCGGCAAGCACCGCTTGAAAGATTTCTGAATTCTGCTCGAGCGCCGCCTTTGCCGAATTGGCCTCAGTGGTCACGCCGATACCGACTTGCGCCATGTCCGGTTGCGCCATGACAGAGCCCGACGCCGACACCGAAATCGTGCGCGCCTTTTCCTTCTCCGCCAGGGCTGGCAACGGCGCCAGCAGTCCACCTATCAGGCAGCAACACACCACACCGCGCATCAACATCTTTGAGTTCCTTTCATTGGTAGTTTTATCCGTGATCTGACACGAGCATCCGGGCGGATTGGTGGCCTGATCCGGAAGCCGGCCGCAAGTAACGGCAAACCGCCGCATCACAATCGGTCGATGATCCCCGGCAGTTCCGCAAATTCGGAAAACACCGCATCGGACGCGATCTCAGAGATCGGCGTCTTGCGATAACCGTCGGCGTACAACACGAACGGAATGCGGGCGGCCGCCGCCGTCGCCGCGTCAACTTCGCTATCACCGACGTAGACCGCCGATGTCGCCCCCAGGCGCGCAACGGCCGTTAGCAGTGGCAGCGGGTGGGGCTTGCGCTCGGCCAGCTCATCGCCCGCGACCACGGCACCGAAAAACGCCGACCAGCCAAACGCCTCGACGATCACCCGTGTTGGCGCGGCCGGTTTGTTGGTGCACAGGCCGATGGCCGTATTCTGGCGCTCATGCAGCGTACGCAGCACGATTTCGACGCCCGGGTAGGGCGGATTGGCATCAGCCGGGGCGGCCGCATAGATCTCGTTGAGGCGCGCCAGTCGCGCCTCGAAGGTTGCCGGATCATAGGCGCCGTTGCGCGCCTGCAACGCCTGTTCGAGAAACCAGCGGGCGCCATGCCCGATATAGCGCCGTGCTTCGGCGACATCGAGCGGCGGCCAGCCATGCTCCGCCATCAGAATATTAGCATTGTCGCAGATCGCAGCCGCGCTATCGATCAGCGTGCCGTCGAGATCGAAGATCACGGCTTTCAAACGACCCTCCCCCAGGCCAGAGCCGGCGTCTACCGGCCAAAACCTGCTTATAGCGGCAATGGCGTCAGCCTCAAAATCGATGGGTATCGGGCCATGATCAATTCTGGACGATCCTGCATCGGTCGGGTGGCAGGTCGAACAGCCACGGACACTGGAAAAACGTCCGACCGCTGATGCCTTGAACACCGTTTCCTGCTAATTGAGCGATCAGACATCGGCATGCTTTTGCAGGAGTCGCGTCATGACCACGTTCCGAACCATCACCTGCGCACAAGTCCTCGCGCTGGCCTTCGTTCTCCTTTCTCTTGCGCCTGCGGCCGCCGAGAAACGCTTGGCTCTGATCATTGGCAACAGTGCCTACACCCACTCCGGCGAGTTGGAGAACCCGAAGAACGACGCACGTCTCATTGCCTCGGCGTTGCGCCGCGCCGGCTTCGAGATCACGGTCGAAGTCGACGCCGACCTCAAATCGATGAAGCGTGCCTTCCGAAGCTACGCGGCCAAGTTGAAGGCATCAGGCAAGGACACCGTTGGCTTTTTCTACTTCGCCGGTCACGGCACACAGGTCAAAGGCGTCAACTACCTGATGCCGGTCGATGCCAATATCGAGAACGAATCCCAGGTCGAATCCGAGGCTGTTTCGGCAAGCGGGCTGATGGCGCAACTCGAAGGCGCCGCCAACAAGATGAACCTTGTGATCCTCGACTCGTGCCGCAACAATCCGTTCAAGCGCGGCTACCGCGCGCAGGTCCGCGGCCTCGCGCCGATGCATGCTCCGCCGAGCACCTTGGTCGGCTATTCGACGCAACCGGGCAACGTCGCCTACGACGGCGGTCAGGGTTACAGCCCCTATGCGATTGCCCTGCATCGCGCCATTCGCCAGACCGGACAATCGGTCGAAGCGGCCTTCAAGCAGGCCCGGACGGAAGTTAACGAAGTGACCGGCGGCAAGCAGATTCCGTGGGAGGAGTCTTCGCTGTTCGTGGATTTCTATTTCTTCAAGGACAAGCCGGCAACGCCGATCAAACCGGCGCCGTGGAATGGCAAGTTGTTCAACGCGGAAGCCGACTACTGGAAGGATGT
>JBPCVZ010000287.1:0-3686 GCA_051010015.1 Hyphomicrobiaceae bacterium | reverse complement strand
CCGCAAAGACGTCACCAACCGGCCGATCGAAACGCTCCGTCCAAACGTTGCGGCCGATCAGGGCATCGACCAATCTGGCGGTGATCCGGAGTTTGTCGTCGGCCTTCTGCACACTGCCCTTAAGGAGGTATTGAACGCCTTGCTCCTCCGCGACCTGATTGAGGTTGACCGGCCTGCCTTTGTAGGTGGCCGCCGACCGGCCTGAGATGACAAACAGACCCGGGACCCTCGCGAGCGCGGCGGTCAGGCCCTCGGTCAAACCGCTGGTGAAATAGCCCAACTTTCTATCATCCGAAAGAGACTCAAAAGGCAGAACCGCGATCGAGGGTTTGTCGGGCAATGGAAATGCCATTTTTGCAGCGACAGCTGGCGCAAAATCGAGACTGTTGAAGCGCATCCAGAGACCAGCACCTACAGCCAAGAGAAGGAATGCTATGGCAGCAGCCACGAAGGTCCGGGTGCTTGGCATTCGTCGCGCTGCGCCCCGAACAATCGGTGTGCTCCATGCGGCGACCTTTTCGTCCATGACAACTTGAAATGCCGGCACTGGCCGCGCGATGTTCTTGACCGAGATTTCGCCCAGATCTTGGAAATTCAGATCCATCTTGTCGCGAACCTGATCGTACACAATGCCCGAGATACAGATGCCGCCAGGATTTGCCAGACCTTCAAGCCGTGCGGCTACGTTGACGCCGTCACCCAGAATATCATCACCATCAATGACAATGTCTCCGAGATTGATCCCGATGCGGTATTGGATGCGCCGGTCCTCAGGAACATCGGTCTCGAGTCCACCCACTTCCTTTTGCACTTCAACTGCGCACTTGACGGCATCCACGACGCTTGGGAACTCAACCAACACGCCATCACCGGTCGTCTTTACGATCCGGCCACCATGCGTGGAGATTCTTGGATCGACAACCTTCTTACGGTGAGCCTTCTGGCGCGTAATCGTGCCTTCCTCATCAAGCCCCATGAGCCGTGAGTAGCCAATCATATCCGTTAAAAGGATTGCAGCGAGCCGGCGTTCCATTGGAGTCCTCTCGCAGCAAACTTAGCTTTGATTTTCTTTGTTTGCTAGCCGGCAAGCGAATTTTGGCGAATGTCCGAATCTGGCCGTGCGCCCCGAAGGCGCGAACCATCAGTGAGGGAGGGTCTCACACGGATAATTGTCGATAGGTCCGGTAGCTGACGGGCGGCTTTGTCGGGTAACCGGCAGGGCCGAAGCCCCGTGACAAAGGTCACCTTGGGTGGCTGAGCGATCCGGCGGGCCGTAACGCGAGTGAAGTCTGAGCAGGCCTCGAAAGTGACAATGCGGATGCCGACCCTCCGGCCATTTGGGGAAGGCAGCACGAGCGGGGAAGAAATCGACACATGCACCCGTTCGATTCGTCGGGGTAGTGGGCACGGCACGTCGGAAAGGTGGTTCGGGTAATCGGGGGAGATCCGCTCGGGATGAGGGTAGCGGCCTCAACGGCGTTTCAGACGACGGTCCCGGCGGAAGTCGGACAGGGTCGTACGAGTGTTGAGGCCGGGTAATGCCGGTGGAGCAAAGGACCCTGACTTCTGGTGTGCTTTTGAAGATGGTGAGGTGGAGGTGATTGGTGATGAGCCTGGCAACGCCTGAAAAGATCCGGACCCTTCAGAGAAAGCTTTACATCAAGGCGAAGGCGGAGCCTGCTTTCCGCTTCTATCAGCTCTACGACAAGATCTATCGCGAGGACATTCTGCGTCACGCCTATCGACTGGCTCGCGTCAATGCGGGCATGCCAGGTGTGGACGGTGTGAGCTTTGCACAGATCGAGGAAGAGGGCCCGGAAGCGTGGCTGGCGGGTTTAGCCGAGGAACTTGCTTCGAAGACGTACCGGCCCGAGCCGGTGCGGCGGGTGTTGATCCCGAAATCGGATGGCGGCGAGCGACCGCTCGGCATTCCAACCATTCGCGATCGGGTCGTCCAGACAGCAGCCAAGCTCGTGCTGGAGCCGATCTTCGAGGCGGACTTCGAGGACAATGCCTATGGTTATCGCCCCAAACGTGGGGCGGTCGATGCAGTCAAGCGAGTGCATCAGCATATCTGCCAGGGCTACACCGATGTGGTGGATGCCGATCTCTCTGGCTACTTCGATTCAATCCCGCACGACGACCTCCTGAAATCGGTAGCGCGTCGTATCGTGGACGTCCAAATGCTGCGGCTGATCAAGCTGTGGCTGAAGGCGCCGATCGAAGAGCGAGACGGGAATGGGAAACGGCGCATTACGGGTGGCAAACGCAACTCTCATGGCACGCCGCAAGGTGGTGTCATCTCTCCGTTGCTTGCCAACATCTATATGAACCGGTTCCTGAAATACTGGCGGGTGAGCGGATGCGATGACGTGTTCCGGGCTCGTGTCGTTGCCTATGCCGATGACTTCGTCATCCTCTCGCGCGGTCGCGCAGAGGAAGCAATGACGTGGACGAAGGCGGTGATGACCAAGCTTGGGCTGACACTCAACGAGGCCAAGACTTCGTTGAAGGATGCCCGCGCGGAACGCTTCGACTTTCTTGGCTACACACTCGGTCCACACGTCTTCAAGGCGAACGGCCACAGGTATTTGAGCGCAAGCCCGTCCAAGAAGAGTGTGCGACGGCTCAGGGCGAACGTTCGCCGCCTGCTGTCATCCGGTAATCACGATCCGTGGCATGAAGTCTGTGTCGAACTCAACCGGGTTCTGTCCGGTTGGTCGAACTACTTCAGCTATGGCACGCGAAGCCAGATGTATCGGGCGGTTGATCACTTTGCCTATGAGCGTGTTCGCGACTTCCTCGCGCGACGACACAAAGTGGCAGGGCGCGGCACCCGCCGGTTCTCAATGGAGGTTGTCTACGAGAATCTTGGTCTGCTGCGTCTCGAACGCCTGCCATCACGTGCGCCGCCGTGTGCCTAATGTGAAGCCGGTCGGAAAGCCGGATGCGGTAGCTCCGCACGTCCGGTTTGATGAGCGGGGAGAGGAAACGGAGCAACGGCACGGACTGAGGCACCGGCACAAAGGCGAAAGCCGCCGGCAACAGCTATCCCCCGTCGCCTACCGCCACTGCGTCTCTCCTCGACTCTACCATACCGACGTTTCGCTGCGACGCAACAAGTCGGCAGCTATCTGGTGGTTGAGCGGACATGCCGGCCAGGAAACTCGACCGCTGCCTTTGACCCACAGCGGCTGTGGCCCGAATTTTCATTTCGCATCGCATCAACCATGCGCGCGCCCTAAAGCGGACCTGAGCGGGTGCAACATTGCTGGTCTTGCCAATCATCGCTTTGATCAAACTGCGGACATACGCGGTTTTCGCAGCTTGGCCGTTGGAGTTTGGAACGTTCGCGCAAGGGGCACGCAAGCGATGCCGCTTCGGGATAAGCTGGAGGATCGGCGCGCCGAGCGCTCCTGGTCAGTGCAAACGAACTGCGTTAGTTTTTCGAGCCCTATGCAGTTGCTCAACCGAACAGGCTGAAATGGAATACACATCCCTCGGAAATACCGGCTTGCAGGTCAGTGTTGCCGGACTCGGTTGCGGCGGAAACAGCCGGCTTGGTCTCGGACGCAGTGCAAGCACTGAAGAGTGCATCAAGCTTTTCGAGGCAGCCATCGATGCCGGGGTCAATTTGATCGATACGGCAGAATCTTACGGCACGGAAGAGATCGTCGGATTGGCGG
>JBPCVZ010000286.1:0-2708 GCA_051010015.1 Hyphomicrobiaceae bacterium | reverse complement strand
ATATGTGAGCTTGTCGGATCGTCGGCTTCGCAATAGAGATGGCCTCGTCTCTCCGCGTGAGGTGGGGGATAGGGAGATCTGTCATGGATGTACGCCAGTTGAAACGTGAGGCCGCCCGCCGCGCCCTTGAGTATGTCGAGGACGGCATGGTGGTCGGACTTGGCACAGGTTCGACGGCTGCCGAGTTTGTCGATCTGCTCGGCGAGAAGGTGCGTGCTGGCCTGCAAATCACCGGTGTGCCGACATCCGAGGCGACCTTGAAACAGGCGCTGGAGCTGGGAATTCCGATGGCGACGATCGACGAGCAGCCGGAAATTGACCTGACGATCGATGGTGCGGATCAATTGGACCGCAATCTGCGGCTGATCAAAGGTGGCGGTGGGGCCTTGTTGCGCGAGAAAATCGTCGCATCGGGATCCTCGCAGGTCGTGATCATCGCGGATCAATCGAAGTTGGTCGATACGCTGGGTGCGTTCGCGCTGCCCGTCGAGGTTGTGCAGTTCGGTGTCGCTGTGACGCGCGCTATGATCGAGGATATCGCCGATGAGCTGGGCCTTGAGGGTCCGGTAAAGCAGCGTATGCTGGCCGATGGCCGGCCGTTCGTGACGGATGGCGGCAACTTCATTTTTGACTGTGCGTTTGAGCGCATTGAAGACCCCGAGGCACTGGCGGAGTTGCTGCCGTACACGCCCGGAGTGATTGACCATGGCTTGTTCATCGGGCTTGCCGATCAGGCGATCGTCGCTGGCGAAGCAGGTGTCCAGGTCTTCGACGCCGATGTTGAGCAAACACTGGTCTAAACGCGGAATGAGAGGGCCGTCGAGATGACGCAATACGATTATGACTTATTCGTAATTGGAGCAGGTTCGGGTGGTGTGCGGGCTGCGCGCATTGCTTCGGGACATGGCGCGAAGGTTGCGATTGCGGAGGAATATCGCTTTGGCGGTACCTGCGTCATCCGCGGCTGTGTGCCAAAGAAGATCCTGGTCTATGCCAGCCGCTTCCGGGATGATTTTCAAGATTCTGCGGGCTTTGGTTGGTCGTTCGATGGCGAGGCGCGGTTTGACTGGTCGACGCTGATCGCAAACAAGGACAAGGAAATCGATCGGCTTGAGGACATCTACAAAGGCATACTGGAGCGCAATCAGGTTGAGGCGTTTGCCGAGCGGGCCGAACTGGTGGACGGGCACGCGATACGCCTCAAGAAGTCCGGGCGAACGGTGACAGCCGACAAGATCCTGGTGGCGACGGGTGGCGGTGTAAATTTTGGTGGCGAGATCGAGGGCATTGAGCACGCTATCTCGTCGAATGAGGCGTTTCATCTGAAAGCGTTTCCCGAGCGTATCGTCATCAATGGCGGTGGCTATATCGCGGTGGAGTTCGCGGGGATATTCGCCGGGATGGGCGCGCAAACCACCATTGTTTATCGCCGCGATAAAGTGTTGCGCGGATTTGACGAAGATATGCGCGACGGCCTGATGGAGGCCTTGCAGGCGCGTGGCATCGAAGTTGTTACGCATGCGACGTTCACGAAAATCGAGAAGACCGACGCCGGCTTGAAAGGTACGCTCAGTACCGGCCGGGTTCTTGAGGCCGATCAGATCATGTATGCCATCGGCCGCGATCCGAATACGAAAGGGCTCGGGCTTGAAAACGCCGGCGTTGAGCTCGGGGCTAAGGGCGAGGTTAAGGTCGCAGCCGACTCGCAAAGCACTGTGGCGAATATTTATGCGGTCGGAGATGTGACGGACAGAGTTGCCCTGACGCCGGTCGCGATACGCGAAGGGCACGCGTTTGCCGATAGCGTATTTGGCAAGGCGCCGCGCGTGGTCGATCACGCGACGATCCCAACTGCGGTGTTCTCGACGCCGGAGATCGGGACGTGTGGCCTCACCGAAGCCGAGGCCCGCGAGAGACACGGCGATGTCGATATCTACAAATCGCAATTCCGGCCGATGCGTGGCACGATCTCGGGCAGTTCTGAGCGCATGATTATGAAACTGATCGTCAATCCGGCAGATCAGAAAATTCTTGGATGTCATATTCTTGGCAGCGATGCCGGTGAGATCATCCAGATCGTTGGCATTACGATGAAGATGGGCGCGACCAAAGCCGATTTCGACGCCACGATGGCGCTGCATCCGAGTGCTGCAGAAGAACTGGTGACGATGAGTACGAAGTTTACCGGTTAGGCTCGCGTGCTGTGGCCATGCTTGGTCTGGTGTTTGCATCGGACACGGGTTTGGACACTGTGGACTATGGAGCGTTGCGCGATGAGCAGACTGGATGACAAGATTGCGCTGGTGACGGGCGCCGGGGCTGGCATCGGGGCTGCGATGGCGCGTGTATTTGCCGGTGAAGGGGCCGTCGTTATCGTCTCGGATGTGAACAGCGCGGCGGCCGAGAGCCAGATGGCCGCGATCAACGAGGCCGGTGGCAAGGCTGAAGCCATGCGCCTCGACGTGTCGAAAGGTCAGGACGTGACGGCTGCGTTTCAGAAGATCAAGGATAGCCACGGGCGCCTTGATGTGATCGTCAACAATGCCGGACTTAATGTGCGCGGTGATTTTCGCCATATGTCGGATGCCGACTGGACGACGATCCGCGAGGTCAATCTTGATGGCGTCGTGCGTATCGCGCGCGATGGTTTTGATCTGATGAAGGCGTCGGGCAAGGCGTCGCTGATCAATCTGGCCTCGATTATGGGG
>JBPCVZ010000285.1:0-4220 GCA_051010015.1 Hyphomicrobiaceae bacterium | reverse complement strand
CAATACGGCATCCATACCGGGACGTTTGGCGGCGCCAGCCAACTCGGGCTGCTGACGGTGCGCACCAGTGACGGTGTCGAAGGCCACGCGTTCCTCGGCTCGGCCAGCCGCGGTGCGCAAATGGACGGGGAGAGCCTGATCCACTTCCTGAAGCCGATCCTGATGGGGCAGAACCCGCTCGAGCGCGAGCGCCTCTACAAACTGATGTATCGCCGATCGCGCTCGACGACGTTGCGCGCAATCGGTGCCTGCGACATCGCGCTGTGGGATATCGCGGGCAAGGTCGCGGGGCTGCCGATCGCGCAGCTGATCGGCCAGTTTCGCGACAAGCTGCCGGCTTACGCGTCCTCGGCCGTGCTGGCGTCGCCGAAAGCGTATGCGGAACAGGCTGTTGAATTCCGCGACGCCGGTTGGGCGGCTTACAAGATTCATCCGCCGACCCGGCCGGACGAGGACATTGCGGTTTGCCAGGCGGTGCGCCAGGCGGTCGGCGATGACTATCGACTGATGCTCGATTCGACGTGGGCCTACGACTACCCGCAGGCCCTCAAGGTCGGCAAGGCGATAGAGGCGCTGGGTTTCTACTGGTACGAAGACCCGCTCGATGAAGAGGATATGCTCAACTATCCGAAATTGCGCCAGCAGCTTTCGATCCCGCTGATGGCAACAGAATATTCGCCGGGCGGGCTCTATTCCTATGCGCCCTGGATCGTGATGCAGGCAACGGACTATCTGCGCGGTGACGTCGCCGTCAAAGCGGGGATTACGGGGATACTGAAGGCCGCCCATCTCGCGGAAGCCTTCAAGATGAACTACGAGATCCATCACGGCGGCAATTCGCTCAACAATGTCGCCAACCTGCACGTTGCGATGGCGATTCCGAACACCGATATGTTCGAGGTACTGCTGCCGGCGGGTGCGCAGAAATATGGCCTGGATCCCGACATCGAGATTGTCGAAGGGCATGTGCATGCCATCGATCGGCCCGGACTTGGCGCCGATATCGACTTCGAGCTGATCAAATCGAAGACGGTGACGCGCCTGGAGTAGGTCGCGCTGGCGCATCCAGGGCGGCCAACACGAACTTTATGACAAGCGCCATCACCGCGCCCGAGAGCCCGTACAGTGTCTTCGAACCTGATCAAGGAAACGCCGGACAGCCCCCCCACGGTCGTTGCGCTCGACCGGTCCGTCGGCGCGCTCGTGCATGGCGCGCATGAAAACGGCGTTCCGGCCCTGATGGAACAGGCGACGGCTGCGGGGCTGGACAGCGATGATCTCGATGCGGTCTTGACCTATTGCGCCGAGCACCGTTGTGACAAGGCCGGCGTGACCTGTCCCGGTTGTCAGCGCCATATCAAAGCGCAGGGCTTCGACACGGTGGATAAGTTCGTTGCAGCCCATGGCGAGATTGCGTTTGCCAAGAGCGGCACCAGACTTGTGGGCAAGGGCACCGCGCGCGCAACGTTCGACAGCCTCGACGAAATGATGTGGTCGTGGTCCGGCGAGGCGTACTGGTTCTGGGCGCGCCGGGTGCTGCGCAAGCTGCGTTACGGCATCCGCAAGGCCGGTGCGCTTGCCGAAACGGCATCGACCGAGACACAGGCACCGTCGGTCCTCCTGATGGCACCGCAAATCCCCGACAACATCGGCATGGCGGCCCGCGCCATGGGCAATTTCGGCCTCGATGAGCTGCGCGTGATTGAACCGCGCGATGGCTGGCCGAGCGAAAAGGCACGCGCCGTGGCCTCGGGCGCGGCGGCGCTGATTGACGGGGCGGGCCTTTACGACAACCTCACGGATGCGATCGGCGACCTCAACTGGGTGTGCGCGACGACGGCGCGTCAGCGCGACATGCGCAAGCCGGTCCTGACACCGGCCCAGGCTGCCGCGGAATTGCACAGGCGAACCGCCGCAGGCCAGCGCTGCGGCATCTTGTTCGGCCGCGAGCGCAACGGTCTCCAATCGGACGAAATTGCCGACTGCGACGCGATGGTCATGATTCCGGTGAAGGCTGATTTTGCGTCGCTCAATCTCGCCCAGGCCGTTCTGCTGCTCGGCTATGAATGGCTCAAGACCAGCGACGAGGCTTCGCTCGGGCGTGTGACAACCTATGAAACCCCTATGGAAACAGGTATTTACTTCAATAAAGACGCACCCGCGACCAAACAGGAATTGATCGGGCTGTTTGTACATCTCGAGGCCGAACTCGAACGATTGGGGTTTTTCAATCCCACGGCGCGGCGTCATGTTGTTGTGCGAAACGTGCGTAATATGCTTGGCCGTATCAACGCGACGCAACAAGAGGTGCGCACGCTGCGTGGCATAGTCGCCACGCTTGCCAACGGCAAGGGACGGCGCCGGAAGCGGACTGAATGAGTGCCTTGATTATGCCGTCTTTCAAGCCGAACCACCACAAGCTAAGATGTGTGGGACGGACAACTAAGCATCGAGGGGCCTGACGTACGCCGTCGATGGTGCGGAGACTTGGTGAGGCAGTCGACGCATGTAGTACGAGGCCGAAGAGACCGTATTCTCTTTGACAAGAGTTAGGACCGGGCGTCAGCTGGCGGAGAGACAACACCGAGTTGCAGGCTGGCATCGAGGGTCGTTTTGATTAATAAGGCCGTTGCGAGGGGCTTTTGTGAGATGCGCATGAACAAGCGAGTGGGGATAACGGGGATCGCGGCCATGGCCGCGCTGCTGTTGGCGCCGGCGAGTGAGGCTAGCGCCCAGAAAATCAGCAAGAAATCAGTGAAGACGCTGATGCAGTATGCGCTGTCCTATACACCCGACCGGTTCACCGGCAGTGATGGCAACACGATCCACATCAATCGCAAGGATCCCGAGGCGATCAAGAAACTGCTGGTACCGCTGCCCAAGGCGGAAGAGGCAGTGCTGGCCGGCAGGCTGGCGGCACATGCCCGTGTCTGCGGCCTTTTTGACGAGGAAAAGAACACCTTCATTTCTTTTGTCGTGCGCGAGAAGCGGTCCAAGAAGTGGACACCGCAACAGATAATCTACCTGCGTGCGCTGTTCTACACGACGGAAATGCTGATGGTCGGCAAGGTCCAGGTCGTGCAGCGCGACGATGGCGGCAAGAAAGTCGTCATCAAGGAAGGCAAGGCGGCAATCAAATCGTGCACCGACCAACAGCGTGGCAAGGTCAAGGAGCTGGTCGCCAATTACATCAAGGCCGGCCCGGACCTGACCAAGTTGACCGGCAACGAGGTCAAAAGTAAGAAGGCGACCAAGGCCAATTGAGAAGGGCCAAATGGGCGTTATCGGTTGACGCCGCGGCATCGACAAGCTAATCAACACCGTCTTGCGCGGGTCCCAGCGGCCCGCGCGTTTATTTGCGCACCCGCGGCACCCACTTGGGGGCCTGTCGGTAGGCCCGGACACCCGTTCGGCCCTGCAGAGGAGGGGGCGCTCCAATCCAAAACCGCCGCCGACACAGGTGGCAATGGAGTGCCAGAATGACGAAGCGCGTCCGCGCCAAGCACAAGATCGACCGTCGCCTCGGCGAAAACATCTGGGGCCGCCCGAAAAGCCCACTGAACCGCCGTGAAAGCCGGCCTGGACAGCACGGCGAACGGCGCATGAGCAAGCTTTCCGACTTCGGTCAGCAGTTGCGCGCCAAGCAGAAGCTCAAAGGCTACTACGGCAACATCACCGAGCGCCATTTCCGTCGTATCTACGCGGAAGCCGCCCGGATCAAGGGCTCGACCTCCGAGAATCTGATCGGCCTGCTCGAGCGCCGGCTCGACGCCCTCGTTTACCGTGCCAAGTTCGTGCCGACTGTTTTTGCCGCACGCCAGTTCATCAGCCATGGACATGTTCTGGTGAACGGCAAGCGGGTCAACATTTCGAGCTATCGCTGCCGCCCCGGCGACGAAATCGAAGTGCGCGAGAAGGCACGCCAGCTGCCGATGGTGATCGAGGCATCGAAGAGCGGTGAGCGCGATGTCCCCGACTACGTCGATGCCGACCACACCAAGTTTACGGCCAAGTTCGTGCGCGTGCCGGCTGCAGCCGATGTGCCTTATCCCGTGATCATGGAACCGAACCTGGTGGTGGAGTTCTATTCCCGCTAAAGCGTGTCGCATAAAATGCTCCCCGCTTTAGCTTCGTTTTGGCTCACGGCTATTCCCTCGCTTCGCTCGGGGCCTCCGCCGGGGCGGCGCTAAGCGCCGGGCCGCGGTCGCGGCCTTGTTTTT
>JBPCVZ010000284.1:0-9050 GCA_051010015.1 Hyphomicrobiaceae bacterium | reverse complement strand
GATCCCGGTGACAAGCACCGGGATGACACCTGTGGATGCGGCGCAGAATGGTGATAAACCGTGGCTTCAATGGCATTGCACAGAAATCGCGACACCCACAGGTGTCATCCCGGCATTTATTGCCGGGACCCATCGCGCCGCAATCGCGGTGCGCGCGGATTACGCACCGCCGTGCAACAACCGCCGGCACACGTCCAGCCGATGAACGGGCTACGGTGTCCCCGGCATTGGCCGGGGCAGGAAAGCACCGAGGTGACGCAGGTGGGTGGTTTATGGCCGCGGCAAATCGCAGATGCCGGGGCCTCGCACCAAGCCTAACGACAACCACAGGCGTCATACCGGCACGTGTTGCCGGTATCCATTGCCCGGTAAGCGCGGACCTACTGGCTAAGTGAGCACCGTTTCCATCGTCTCGAGTGTCTTCAGGGCGAAGGCGCGCATGTTGGCGGCGCGGTCGTCGGAGCCCGTTCTCAGTGTCAGGACGGTTTCGCTGGGGCCGGCGACGGCGATGCAGGTGTGGCCGGCCGGATCACCGTAACGGTTGCCGGTCGGACCGGCAGCGCCGGTCTCGGCGAGGCCCCAGGTGGCGCCGACCTTGTCGCGGGCGGAGCGGGCGAGGAGTTGCGCGTAAGGCTCGCTCGACGACCTGAGACCGGTCATCTGCTCCTTGGTGATGCCGATGAGACCGCTGCGCGCCTGCAGCGTGTAGACGACGGCACCGCCGAGAAAATACGCCGACGCGCCGGGAACCGCGAGCAGCGATGCGGCGATGAGCCCGCCGCCCGACGACTCGGCAATGGCAATCGTTTCACCGCGCTGCTTGAGCAAGGCACCAACGCGCGCGGCGGTCGGCAATAGCGTTTCCATCGTGTTCTCCTCGGTTTGTCGGCGCCATCAAACAACGCCAAGGCGGCCGCGCGCAAGTCCATTGCGCTCGGCGTTGAAATCCGTTCGGGACGTGATTGAATAGCATCCTGCGGATGAAGTTTGATGCGTCCCTTGACCTTGGTCGGCGATCCTCGCTTGATGCACGCCGAACCTGTTGATCCTGCCAATGCCGGCCCCGAGGAGCCTACAACCATGCAAAAAAACAAGCTGCGCGAAATCTGGAAGTCGGGTGGCAACACCATCAACGGCTGGCTCGGGCTGCCAAACACCATGTCGGCCGAAGTGGTGGCTCGGGCCGGCTTCGACAGCGTGACGATCGACATGCAGCACGGTTGCGTTCCGTTCGAGAGCGTCGTGCCGATGTTCCAGGCGATCGGGCAGACCGAGGCGGTGCCGATGATCCGGGTGCCGTGGAACGAGCCGGGGATCATCATGCGGGTGCTGGACTCAGGCGCGATGGGCGTTATCTGCCCGATGATCAATACCGTCGAGGAGGCCAAGGCGCTGGTCCAGGCGTGCCGCTATCCGCCGCTCGGCGGGCGCTCGAACGGGCCGTTCCGGGCCGGCTTCATCCACGGCGGCGACTACGTCAAGCACGCCAACGACGAGGTGCTTGTGTTTGCCATGATCGAGACCGAGACCGCGATCGCCAACCTGCCGGAGATCCTCAAGGTCGAGGGCCTGGACGGTGCCTATGTCGGGCCATCGGACCTCGGGCTCAGCATGGGGGAGGAAGCGACGCTGGCGCCGTCGTCGCAAAAGGTGCTGGATGGCATCAAGAAGATTGCCGACCTGACCAACGCGGCCGGCCTGATCCCGGGCATCCACTGTGATCGCCCGGAGACCATCCTGACGCGCTATGAAACCGGATACCGCTACGCGACGCTGCTCAACGATACGCGGCTGCTGTTCGCGGCCTGCCAGAACGGCATCAATGCGGTGCGCGGCGAAGGGCCGGCGGCGGTGGCGAAGAGCTACTGACGCGGTGCGACCGGGGCCGGCGTGGCGATCCAACGCGTGCGGATGTTGATCGCCGTGCCGGGCGGCGGTGCGCAGGCGAGGGCGCCGACATGCTCTTGCGTCGGCGTAAACGTGTAGAGATGCCAGTTGCGCGCGCGTTCGGCCGGATCGTCGATGCGGGGCAAGGCGCATGCTGCGAAGGCGTGCGGCGCGGTCTCGAGCGGCACGTCGGCATCGAACGTCTTGAGCGAGCGCCACAGGCCGGTGCCGGTTGCCTTGAGAAAGGCCTCTTTCGCGGTCCAATAGCGAAAAAAGGCTGGCTCGCGTGCAGCCGGGTCGAGGGCCAGGATGGGCGCGTGCTCGGGCGGATTGAGGGCGTAGACGATGAAGTCTTCCCTGACGTCGCGGATCAACTCGAGGTCGACGCCGACGGCTTCGCCATGGGTGACGGCGAGGCAGGCAAGGCCGCCGGTGTGCGTGAGATTGAACGCGATGGCCCGCGGGTTCTCACCGGCGAGCACCGGTTTGTCGCGGCCGGTGGTGGCGAACGCGATGTCACAGGGGTTGGTTTCGGTATATTGTCCGAGGATGCGGCGCATGCGGGATCGGCAGATCGTGTAGCGCGCCCGATCGCGCTCAAAGACGAACTTTGCCATGCGTGCCAGCTCCGCATCGTTGAGATAGCGCTGCCAGCGCTCGATGTGCGCGCCCGGCGCATCGAGGCGCCAGAACCAGAGGTCTATGTTGAGCGCGTTGGCCAAGATCCAAGCCTGGGCTGACGTTGCGGATGACCGAAGAGGGCCGACGAGATGCCAATTAAAGGACTAAGAACATGAAGATTGGGTTTTTGCATCCCGGCAGCATGGGGGTCTCGATCGCGGTATCGGCGATTGCCAGTGGCAACGAGGCGCTGTGGGCGTCGGACGGACGTGGTGCCGAGACGCGACAGCGGGCCGAGGAACACGGTCTCACGGACGTTGGCAGCGTCGAGGCGCTGTGTCGCGAAAGCGCCGTGATCTGCAGCATCTGTCCGCCGGCTGCGTCGGAGGACGTTGCGCGGGCGGTGGCGGCGGCCGGTTTCAAGGGCATCTTTGTCGATGGCAATGCGATTTCGCCGGAGCGCATGGCGGCTGTTGCAGAGATCGTGGAAGCGGGCGGCGGGGATGTCGTCGACGGCGGCATCATCGGCCATCCGGCCTGGTCGGCGGGGACGACATATCTCTATTTGTCCGGTCCATCGCGCAACACGGTCGCGGCCTGTTTCGAAGGCGGCCATCTCGGCACCGTCGCGATGTCCGAGAAGCTCGGCGAGGCGTCGGGCATGAAGATGTGCTACGCCGCGCTGACCAAGGGCACGGCGGCACTGCTGTGCGGCATCCTGGCGACGGCGGAGGAACTCGGTGTGCGCGAGGCGCTCTACCGGCAATGGGAGGCGGACGGCGCGGGGCGCAGCGGCGAGCGCGAGAAAACGGTTTGCGGCGTGCCGGCGAAAGCCTGGCGCTGGGTCGACGAGATGGAGGAGATTTCGCGCACCTTTGCAGGCGCCGGCCTGCCGGGCGGGTTCCATGCCGCCAGCGCCGAGATTTTCACGCGCCTCAGTGCGCTCAAAGACGGCCCGCATCCAGTCGACATCGATATAGTACTCGCGCACTTGCGGGGCCGCGGTTAGCCCTGTGACCCCGGCCCGTCGCTGGGCTGTCCGGAGAATTCGAGTGAGACCCAGCGACGACGGTCCGAGTTTGCCGGAGTTGCGCCGATTTTGGTCGCCCGGAGCTCGATATTTCGTCAGGCGTCCACGCCACCCAGAGGTGTCATCCTCGGCTTTAGGCCGAGGACCTATTTCTCCGCGAGTCACGATGTTGGCGGCAGCGCTGTAGTCGTGCCAATTCGCACGACCAAGGCACAACCTCACGTGTCACGCCTGCTGCCCAATGGGTCCTCGGCCTAAAGCCGAGGATGACAACCGCGAGGGTGTGCCGATTGACACTGGCCTACGTGGGAATGACCGAGTGGTGGGACGATGACGCGTCACTAATCACAGCGTCGAATTAACCTGGACAGCAGTGTGCCAAGCACCGCGATGCCCCCGGCCTGACGCCGGGGCAGGCATGCACCGGGGTGACGCCTGAGGGTGGTTCAAGGCCTTGGCCATCCTCGTTCGCAGGCAGGGCGAAGGCCCCAGATCAGAAAGCAGTTGCCGGATATTTCGCCGCGGCGTTGCGGTCAGCGTTTTGGCGCGGGGGTGTAGCTGATGCGGTCGCGGTGCCGGACGAGTTTCGACCAGCGCCAGCTGAACGGGTGTACGAGCCGGGTCGGGCCGGCGCTGTCGACCATCGGGCGGGACTGGTTGTGCCAGTGAAAGGCGCCGCCTGCGAGATTGTAGACGGCCCTGGCGCCGGCGGCCCGGGCGGCCCGCTGGATGCGATCGGCGAGTTGCGTGCTGCGCACGCCAACGGAGCAGTAGAGCACGACGACGCGGTCGCCGAGCCGGTCGGCGAACGCGCGCATGAACTCGGTCGCCGAGATCGATGGGGCGACGCGGGTGGCGCCGGGTAGTCGGCTGACCGCATGCTCTTCTTTCTCGCGCACGTCGAGGATGAGGAGATTGCCGCCTGTTTGTTGCTGCAACTTGGCGAGATCACCGGCCATGATGTGTTGGACGCGCGCGTGGCGCGCCGCCGTCTGACGGTGGACGGCGTCGAGCGCCGGATCGTCCAACCCGGCCCCGTGCGCGGAGACTGAAACGCTCAGAATGGAAAAAAGCGTCACCAAAAGTCCTGCGGCGATGAGGCGATGGCCGGCGCGGCGTGGTGGCGATGGGCGCTTGAGCATTCCTTTTCCCGTTGGTCTGCGAACTGCCATGAGCGAGAGATCGGGATCGTGGAATGAGGATGCAAGGGGCTGGGGCAGGACGGCATTTGTGCCGCGTTTGCTTCGGCGCACGAAACACATAATCTGGCGTCAATAAAGCGCCAACGTCCGCGCGTAGTGGTTGAGACCGGTGCGTGCGGGCCGGTGGGCAGAGGCATTGCGACAGGATAGCGACAAGGACCTATGGCCAGCCGATTGAGACAGCTTGAGCAGTTCGCCAATCCGACCCGCTTCATGGCGTGGTCGCGGCCGATCATGCTGGTGCTGACGGCGCTGGCCGCCGCGCTGCTGGGCATCGGGCTCTATCAGGCGTTTTTCGTGGCGCCGGAAGACTATCAACAGGGCCAGACCGTCCGGATCATGTTTATCCATGTGCCCTCGGCCTGGCTGGCGATGATGGGCTATGGGCTGGTGGCGCTGTCGAGTTTCGGCCTGCTGGTGTTTCGCCACCCGCTGGCCGATGTATCGGCCAAGGCTGCGGTGCCGATCGGGGCCGCCTTCACGTTTCTCGCGCTGGTGACGGGCTCGCTGTGGGGCAAGCCGATGTGGGGGACCTATTGGGTCTGGGACGCGCGCCTTACGTCAGTGCTCGTGCTATTCTTCATGTATCTCGGCCTGATGGCGCTTAGATCATCGATGGATGACGAGTTGCTGGCCGGCAAGCTGACGGCGGTCCTGGCGATTGTCGGCGTCGTCATCCTGCCGTTCATCAAGATTTCGGTCGAAGGGCTGAGCATACCCTGGCTCGGCATCGAGCTGCCGAGCTGGAACACGCTGCACCAGCCGTCCAGCGTGATGCGCAGTGATGGGCCGAAAATCCACCCTTCCATCCTATGGCCGTTGTTGATCTGCGCCCTGGGGTTCACGTTGATGTTCTTTGCCATGCACCTGAAAGCCATGCGCAATGAGATTTTGCGCCGTCGCCTGGGCGCGCTGATCCAGGTTCAAGTGCAACGGGCGCGGCGCGAAGAAGCGGCCGAAACCGGCGAGGCGCTGCGATGATGGGGCCGGCATTGATCGATCTTGGTAAACACGCCGCCTTTATCTGGTCGTCGTATGCCATCGTGACGGTGGTGCTGGCGGTGCTGATCGCCTGGTTAATCGCCGACGGCGCGCGTTTGAAGCGTCGCCTGGCTGAGCTGGATGCCCAGGGCGTTGGGCGCCGGTCGAGGCCGTCGGACAGCTGATCTTCCGAGCAGATGAACCGCTGCCAGCGCGATGGTTAATGCTGATATGTGCGTGATGTTTTGGGATCATTGGCGTCTGCCCCTTGCCATGGTTGTCCGGCGATGGTTCGCTATGGTTGGCTTGATCCGAGCCAGCCCAAATAGATGGCAAGCATGGCGGCGGAAACATGAGACTGTTCTATTCCAGCACCCAGCTGGCGCACGCGCCGGAGCAGTTCATGGCCGCTGGACGACTGGTGGCGCCGTTCGAAGTGCCGGAACGCGCCGAGCGCATGGCACAGGGCCTGGGCGCGATCGGCCTCGAGGTCGAGGCGCCGGCTGATTTCGGTTTGGCGCCGATCGAGCGGGTACATGCCGATCACTACGTCAGCTTTCTCGAAGAGGCGTATGCGCAGTTCCAGGCCATCGGCGGCGCCGGCCCGGAAGTACTGCCGAACGTGCATCCCTATGTCAGCGCCGGGCCTGACCTGGCCTGCCGCGAACGGCCGCGCGCCGAGGGCGTGGTGGCACATGCCGGCTGGTATGTCGGCGACATGGCCTGCGCGATCGGCGCGGGAACCTGGTCGGCGGTGTATGCATCGGCGCAGGCCGCGATTGCGGCAGCCGACGCGGTCGTCGGCGGCGTGGACGAGGCGATGGCGCTGTGCCGGCCGCCCGGCCACCATGCCTATCATGACCGCGCATCGGGCTTTTGCTTTCTCAATAACGCGGCGATCGCGGCAGAAGCGCTGCTGACCCGCTTCCGGCGGGTCGCCATCCTCGATTTCGACACCCATCACGGCGATGGCACGCAGGCGATTTTCTATCGGCGTTCGGATGTCTTCTTCGGGTCGACGCACACCGACCCGCGCAGCTATTATCCGTTCTTTGCCGGCTATGCCGACGAGACCGGTTTTGGTGAAGGTGACAAGTTCAATCTCAACGTACCGCTCGCCGAAGGTGCCGATGACGAGGCGTTCATCGAGGCCAACCAGCAGCTGATCGTGGCGGCGCTGGCCTCCGAGGCCGAGGCGATCGTGATTTCGGCGGGCTGGGACGCGCATCACGAAGACCCGCTCTCGAAGCTTGGCGTGACGTCCGATGCCTATCGCCGGCTCGGGCGCCTTTACGGCGAGGTGCCGCTGCCGACGGTCATCGTCCAAGAGGGCGGCTACTCACTGGCGGCGATCGAAAGCGTCGCGCCACGCTTCGTCACCGAATTCCTGGACGAGCGCAAACCCTGAGCCCGGCGAACGGGATCGGGATGTCGTGTGCGACGTTGGATGGCGGCGGCCGGGGGCATCGACGCGGAAACAAGGACAAAGCAGAACTATGCAACGACTGGGCGGCAAGATTGCCATTGTGACGGGCGCGGCGCACGGGATCGGTGGTGCGATCGCGGACCGGCTGGCGGCGGACGGCGCGAAAGTGCTGGCGGCCGATATCGAGTTTGATGCCGCCGAGGCGCGAAGTGCGGCGATCCGGGCGGCCGGCGGCGAGGCGATCGGCCTCAAGGTCGACGTGCGCGAGCGTGGTGATACGGAAGCGATGGTGGCGCGGGCGGTGGCCGAGTGGGGCCGCCTCGACATCCTGGTCTCGAACGCCGGCATCACCGACCGACAGCCGTTTCTCGAGATGGACGACGCGCTGTGGCATCGCGTCATGGCCACCAACCTCTATGGCACGTTCACCGGCGGCCAGGCGGCGGCGCGCCAGATGGTCAGGCAGGGCGAGGGCGGGCGCATCGTGCATGTCGCGTCGAATTCCGGGGTCTTTGGCGGTCGCGGGCGCGCGGCCTATGGGGCAAGCAAGGCCGGTATCATCAACCTGACGCAGACGATGGCGATCGAGCTCGCCGAGCATGGCATTCTGGTCAATGCGGTGGCGCCGGGCGCGACGCGCACGCGCGTGACCGGTGACGGCGATCCACCCGAAACGGTGATGGCGCGGATGCCGTTGCGCCGGTTTGGCGAGCCATCGGAAATCGCAGCGGTTGCGGCCTTTCTGGCGTCCGACGAGTGTTCGTTCACGACCGGGCATGTCTATTGCGCCGATGGCGGGTTCACTGTTGCCGGCGTCATGGAGGGGTGAATTGCGGGCGGAGACCGATCGGCGGGCGTGGGCGCCGGTGATGTGATGCCGGCCACAGACGGGGCCGGCGCAACGGGATATACATGGCTGCAGATAGCGGATGCTGCTGCTCAGCGAATTGTTGACGGGCCTCCGTGAGAGACAAAAAAGGGCTGGCCAGACTGCGTGCAATTTGCTATCTGCCAGCGTTCGAACGTGAAACTATTCCGCGGTAGCTCAGTGGTAGAGCAATCGGCTGTTAACCGATCGGTCGTAGGTTCGAATCCTACCCGCGGAGCCAAATTCCCCCTAACCTGTTGATTCTTAAAAAAGTGTTACGCTTCAATGCGTTCACTAACCCAACTGATACATTTGACTGGTACAGTTGAGAGTATGAACGACGTGGCAAAACACCCCTGGCTGATGCAGCGTGGCGAGACGTATTACGCCCGCGCGGCCGTTCCCAAAGACATCGTGGAGGTCTTCGGCAGGACTGAAGTCAAGCGTTCTCTGCGCACAAAAGACCCGAAGGAAGCTCGTAGGCGGATAATCGATGAAGCAGCCAAGATTTCGGCAAAATTCGAGGCGTGCAAGGAAGTTCAACAACGCATTGATGGGGCGACGAAAACGCCGGACCTGCCGTGTTCCAAACGTGTACCCAGTCTCCCTGCTTCCACGCTAAAGGCACTGTGTGAGGCCCACTATCAGCACGTCATCGACGACGATTTTGACTGGCGCGCCGAGATCAGAGCCAAGGCAGTCGACGATGACGAGGGCTTTCGCCACGGGAAGTACATCGCCCACCCCACGTTCGATTGGTATTTGTTCAATTGTGGCGACCTGGACCGAGATCAGAAGCTCGTCTTGTGTTTCGAAGAGAATTTGAGCGAACGGATTAAGCGTCTAGAGACCGCTTTGTTGGTTGCGGATTGCTCCGACCACGTAGAAGCAGCTCGCTTGGCGCTGGGCGAACACCGTATCGTCGACAATCCTCAGAACGTGCGCCGCCTTGCCAGAAAACTCATGGAGGCCGAACTTTCGGCAATAGAGGCCATTCGAGCCAAAGACCGATCACGTTACGATGAGATTGTTGGG
>JBPCVZ010000283.1:0-7314 GCA_051010015.1 Hyphomicrobiaceae bacterium | reverse complement strand
ACCACTCAGCTTTGCCTGCACTGAGGCAATCCGAGTTTCGAGCTTCGCCGCCTCGTTGGCAGACGCGAGCTCCGCTCCCAGCTTTGCGTGATTATCGCAAAAACGACGGTTGGATGAGCCTTTGACTTTTGTACAGCCTCTGGTCCATTTCCATCGACGCTGGTTCGATAAACGGTTCAGATCCGCCTGGACTGTCGCTGCCGGCCGGTGTGCCGGAACCCAGCCAAGCTGAGCCGTTGCACGTGTCAGGTCGGAGCGCAGATCCTTGTAGGTCTGAACCTCATTCGCACGCTTGCCCGAGGTATCTCCCCGGTTGAGCGCGGCATGGCCCAAAGCCGACGTCAGCGAATAAGCGGTGACGACAACCCAGACCAAACCCGATGCTAGCGCTTGGCTCCACATCCGGTTGCGAATTGCAGCAAAGATCAAGAAAGGCACAAGCGCCTTCAAGCAGTCTGCGGCTGCACTCGCAGATGCGTACAAGTGGCTATCGAATTCGGAAATCCCGAGTTGATATCCAAAACGCCAGTTCATCGCAGCTGATACTGCTAACAGTACACCAGCCGCTAGGACGCCTAAAGCGCCCAGAGCATGTCTCATTGCCCTCTCCATTTTGGAGCGAACCAGTTCGTGCCATAACGGCAATACGCGATACCAGTGCGAACTCGATCGCAGCGGACATTTTCTTTGTAAGAGAGTTGTCGTTACGGTTTTGCGCGGTTCGATGCGGCAACGAAACTTTTGGCCAACCGATTGTGAGCTCCAGTGCATTTCCCCAAATGCGATCTGGCAATCCGTCGTTCACGCACGCGTTGCAGATTGAACCATGCAAACATTCTGATCGGGTCATGCCACCACCAGCGATCTCCGCTAGACCGTGGTTTTGTGGATAACCAACCCCAGAAGACATACAGTGATGCAACGCGGTGTGCGCGACATCACTGCCCCTCTCAGCATTAACTAATGCGATTCGTCGGCTAAGCCGCCGGAATCACGGCCAATCTCTGATGAGGGAGATTAAATGTGGCAATTCGGCATCTGTCCATGCGAAGTCGGATCTTTGCACAATTCCACGATTTGTCCACAAACCCCTGGTCTATAGGGGATAAATTGTGCGTAACCCGCTTGCCAACAGACATCTGACAGTCCCCGAGGGTGCTGGCCATTGCGGCTTTCCGATGCTAGTTTTCTCAGATTGCGGATGTTAACCAATTGTTAGGGATGGCCAATCCCGCGCGGTCCAGAGCACAAGATCGCCGCTCTTTGTGTATTGCGTTTGTAGCGTCGGAGGCGTCTGATGTTTAAAGTTTTCGTTTGGAGTACCCTGGCTGCCACAGCTGGCGCAGCTTCCATGTTCGTCCCTATAGATCCTGCCTTGCTCGGAGCCGTCGGCCTGCACGACACCGACGCAACCGTGGCGCCGATCGCGGCCGAGACCAGCGAGCGCGCCGCGACGCACAAGTCAACCTTGCCCATCAAGATCGTCTCGCGTGGCACCGCTGCCGCCGACAAGACGGCCATTCGGGTGTTTTCCGCACCGGCCACGTCGCCTTACCGGGCCGCGACCACCGCCCCAACGAAGGATGTCGCCGCGAAGCCGTCGCGTGTTAAGCAACTGGCCATCGCAACGCCGTCCACCTTGGCCGCACCTCAGCCGGTGACGCCGGCAACCTACGCCATGGTGCGCAACTTGCAGAACGAGTTGCGTCGCGTTGGCTGCTATCACGGTCGTATTGACGGCGATTGGGGTCCCGCATCACGTTTCGCGATGGCGGCCTTTACCAAGAAGGTCAACGCCACGCTGCCGACCGATCGCCCGGATATCGTTCTGCTTGCACTGGTGCGCCGGCATTCTGGCGCCGCCTGTGGTGGACTGCGCGCAACGCCGACACCGGCTCCGACCATAACCGCGGCGGCACCGGCACCGCAGACCGGTCCGCAGCGCGTCAGCGCTTGGCGCACCCGCATAGATGTCGCCCCCGCGACGGCCAGCAAGTCGTTTCCGCGCACGCGTACCGTGAGACCGGCCGCCCAATCCGGGCCGTCCCGTCTGGTTGGTATTCCGCGCATCGTCCGGGCGGACGGGGTCGTCGCTTCGCGCGCGACCAGGGTGCCGCCATCTGACGCCGGCGCGACAACTTTTGCCGCCGCCGGTGTGCGTTCGGGCGCATTCGATCGGGATAGCCGCATGTCGCTCGGTGTCATACCGGCACCGAACGAGGCTGTCCGGCCGACCACCCGGACGCCGCGCGGCTGGTTCGGCCATGGCGGCACGCAACGGCCCTTCGCCCAGCGCCGGCGCGCCGACAAGCCGCGGGCCCGAGCGCGCCGCTCCGTCAAACGCCGGCGTTACTATCGCCGCTCGCGGTCGGTGTCCTGGCGCAAGAGGGCCTTCAAGATCGAGAATTAATGCGAGCCGCATTCAATCGGATTGATTGTTAAGGCCGCAACCGTGGCCCGGCGCAATCGCGACTCACGGCGGGCGCAGCACGCTAACGCGCGCATGGCGGAGGCTCCGAGCAGAGCAAGGGAATAGCCGCGCGCCTTTACGTGATGGCCGGGCGCCCGATGCTCTCGTAACGAAAGCCGTTGTCCTCGGCGTCTTCGGGCCGAAACACGTTGCGCAAGTCAACCAGGATCTCACCCGCCATCGCGGCCTTGAGGCGACCGAGGTTGAGCGCGCGAAACTCATTCCACTCCGTCAGGATCACGGTTGCATCCGCGCCTTCCGCCGCGTCCAGGGCGCTCGCCGACCATGTCACGCCCGGCAACAGCGCTTCGCCATGCGGCCGGCCCTGCGGATCGAACACGCGCACCGTCGCGCCGCGCTCGAGCAGCATCGGCACCACCGTCAGGCTCGGCGCATCACGCATGTCGTCGGTGTTCGGCTTGAACGTGACGCCGAGCACCGCGATCGTCTTGCCCTCGAGAACGCCGCCAAGCGCGCGCTCGATGCGCGGCACCATGGCGATCTTGCGCTCGTCATTGACGCGCTGGACCTGCTCGATCAGCGTCAACGGCGCGCGCGCCTCGCGTGCCGTGCGGATAATCGCCGAGACATCCTTCGGGAAACACGAGCCGCCGTATCCCGGCCCGGGATGCAGGAACTTGTCGCCGATCCGGCCATCGCGCCCGACTGCATCCGCGACCTCCTGCACGTTGGCACCGACCGCCTCGCACACGTCGGCCATCTCGTTGATGAAGCTGATCTTCATCGCCAGGAAGGCGTTGGCGGCATATTTCGCCAGCTCCGCCGATTCACGTGAAACAAACATGATCGGTGCGTTGCGCAGCGCCAGCGGTTGGTAGAGCCGTCCCATGACTTCTTCGGCGCGGCCGTCATCGCAGCCGATCAGCACTCGGTCGGGGTGCGTGAAGTCCTGGATTGCGGAACCTTCGCGAAGAAACTCCGGATTCGAGCAGACGGCGATGTCGGCTTGCGGATTGACCTTGCGCACGCGGCGCTCGATCTCGCGGCTGGTGCCGACCGGCACCGTCGACTTCGTCGCGATCACCGTAAATCCGCTGAGATGCGGCGCCAGTTCCTCGACCGCCTGGTAGACATAGCTGAGGTCCGCGTAGCCATCGCCGCGGCGCATCGGCGTGCCGACCGCCAGGAACACCACGTCGGCATCGGCCACGACGGCGGCAACGTCCATCTCGAACGACAGCCGGCCCGAGCCGATATTGCGCGCCAGCACCTCGTCGAGGCCGGGCTCGTAGATCGGGACCTTGCCGGCGCGCAGGCTTTCGACCCGTGCCGCGTCCTTGTCGACGCACGTCACGCGCCAGCCGAACTCGGAAAAGCAGGCGCCCGATACAAGGCCGACGTAGCCTGCCCCGATCATACAAATGTCCATGGATGCCCTCTGCGCTATGCGGTCGAGTAGATCATCGTGCCTTGAATTGACCTGGCCTTCCGTCGAAGCAGGTCACAGCGTGACGCAACTTACGCGAATTGCCGTTGTCGGCGGATGTCGACGGGTTGTTGCCGGCCTTTGCCATGTTGCACTACTGCCCAAGTATGGTGTTGATGCGATAGCGTCAACCAGATGTCGAATGCGGGACCACTGATCAAATGCGCGAAATCCTGTCCATCGGTGAATGCATGGTCGAACTGGCGCGTCGCGGCGATGGCGCCTTCGACCTGCGCGTCGGCGGCGACACCTTCAACACCGCCATTTACCTCAGCAGGCTCGGTGCGCCGGTGTCCTACATGACCGCCGTCGGCGACGATCCCTATAGCGCCTTGATCGTCGAGGCGGCGGCATCCGAGGGCGTTGGCACGGACACCATCCGCGTCGCGCCGGGCCGCATGCCGGGCCTCTACCTGATCGAGACGACGGCCGGAGAACGCCGCTTCTTCTACTGGCGCGACACCTCGCCGGCCCGCGACCTGCCGGAACGGCCCGATTGGGAGACACTGGTTGCCCGTCTCGTCGCGGCCGGCACGATCTATCTCAGCGGCATCACGCTGTCGCTCTATACCCCGCGTGGTCTCGACCGCCTCGCCGACGCGCTCAGCGCGGCGCGGCAAAGCGGCGCCCGCGTCGTGATCGACAGCAACTACCGTCCGGCCGGCTGGCGCGGCGATGTCGATCGCGCCCGGATTGTCTACACCCGTTTCTGGTCGCTGTGCGACATCGCGCTGCCCTCCTTCGACGACGAACAGGCGCTGTGGGGCGATGCCACGCCGGCCGACACGTTTGCCCGGCTCGCCGGCTGCGGCGTCACCGAGACCTGCCTCAAGATGGCCGAGGGCGGCGCCACGGTGAGCGCCGGCGGCACGCCGCGGCACGTTGCACCGGCCGCGACCATCGAGCCCATCGACACCACCGCCGCCGGCGACAGTTTCAACGCCGCCTACCTCGCCGCGCGACTTGCCGGCCAGCCGCCGGCCGACGCCGCCGCGCACGGCAACCGCCTCGCCGGCATCGTGATCCGCCACCCCGGCGCCATCGCCCCCGCCACCGCGACTGCGGCGTTCAGCCTATAGCGCGGGATCACCGCCCTTTTTGCGATCAAATGGGGAGGGTTCGGGAGGTCTCCTGCCGAGCGGGGGGCGGGGCGGCAGCCCCGCGCGCGCAGCGCCCTACCCTGCCAGCGCCGCCGCCGCCGCGGCGAGCTTGCCAATCGCCGCCCAGTCGCCGGCCGCGATCAGGTCCGCCGGCGCAACCCACGAGCCGCCGACGCACACGACATTGTCGAGGCTGAGGTAGTCCATCGCATTGCCGGCATGAATGCCGCCCGTCGGACAGAACGCGATATCCGGCAACGGCGCCGCCAGTGATTTCAAGGCGGCGGCACCGCCGGCCTGCTCGGCGGGGAAGAATTTCTGAAAGCCATAGCCCATGTCGGCCAGCGCCATCGCCTCGGACGCGGTCGCGACGCCGGGCAGGAACGGCACCCGCCAGCCCATCGCCGCCTCGATCAGGCTCGGCGTCACGCCCGGCGACACCAGGAACGCGGCGCCGGCCGCGATCGCCGCATCGGCCTGCGCCGGCGAACGCACCGTACCGGCACCGACCACCGCGCGCCCCGCCAGCGCCTCGGCGACCGCCTTGATCGCGGCCAGCGCGGCATCGGTTCTGAGCGTCACCTCGATCACCGGCAGCCCGGCATCGCTCAGCGCCCGCGCCAGCGCGACGGCGCTCACGGGGTCGTCGAGCGTGACCACCGGCACGACCGGCTGGCGCAGCAGCAGCCCGAACGTCTGATTGTTACTCTGCATCGTCATCGCCCTCATCTTGTGTCGCCCCCGGCGCCGCGGTCTGTGCCGCGATCCAGGCGAGGAATTCCGCGTCGCCGTCGACGATCGGCACCACCGCCACCGCCGGCACGTCATAGGGGTGCAGTCGGCGCACCGTTTCAATCACGCCGGCGACCCGCGCCCGCACCGTCTTGATCAGCATCGGGTGCTCGGTGTCCTGCTCGACGGCGCCCTGCCAGGTGTAGATCGCCGTCGCCGGGCCGAGGATATTGACACACGCCGCCCGCTTTTCCGCGACCAGCGCGGCACCGGCCGCCGCCGCGCTGTCGGGATCGGGCCATGTGGTATAGATCAGCACCTGTGCCTTATCGTCCATCGCTCGACCTTTCGATGGCGCAACCGACGCACCACAGCTTGACAGTCTCTCACAGCCGGCAGCGCCACTTCCTTGCTATTTCTGCGCGTTCGGGCCATCCATGCGCTGCAAAGCCCAGCAGCAGCCCAGAACTAACCAAGAACCAGCCAAGCGGCCATTAAAACCGACAACGATGCCTGACACCAGTTCGACATTCGACCGCATCGCCTTCGTGGCGAGCGATCACGAGATCGCCCAGCGCGCGCTCGCCAAGCTGACGGCCAAGTACGACCATGTCGACCCGAGCGAGGCCGAGGTCATCGTCGCGCTCGGCGGCGATGGCCTGATGCTCGAAACCCTGCACGCGCACATGAACGACGGCGTGCCGGTCTACGGCATGAACCGCGGCTCGGTCGGTTTCCTGATGAACGAGTACGATGTCGACAACCTCATCGAGCGCCTCGAGGGCGCCGAGACGACGGCGCTCAACCCGCTCAAGATGACCGCCATCGACATTGACGGTACCACCCACCATCGCCTCGCGATCAACGAGGTCTCGCTGTTCCGCCAGACCCACCAGGCGGCCAAGCTGCGCATTTCCGTCGACGGCAAGGTCCGTCTCGACGAGTTGATCGCCGACGGCCTGCTGGTTGCGACGCCGTCCGGCTCGACCGCCTACAATCTTTCCGCACAAGGCCCGATCCTGCCGATCGGCGCACCGCTGCTCGCGCTGACACCGATCAGCCCGTTCCGCCCGCGGCGCTGGCGCGGCGCGCTGCTCTCGAACCGCGCCCGCATCCGCATCGAGGTACTCGGCGCCGACGCGCGCCCGGTCAGCGCCGTCGCCGACAACCGCGAGACGCGCAGCGTCGTCGAGGTGCTGATCGAAGAGGACACCGCGACCGAATACCTGATGATGTTCGACCCGGGGCATAATCTGGACGAACGGATCCTGGTGGAGCAGTTCGGGGTTTGATGGGGTTGGGGTGGCGCTGCCGTGTTCACGGCATGTCACACCGGCCTCGCCCACTCGACCTCTCCGGAAACCGATGCCTTGCCGCGAGCGCTCCCCTCCCAGATGTCATCCTCGGGCTTGGCCCGAGGACCCATTTCTCGGCCGGATTCTGGCCGCGCGGTTTTCCGGTAACGCCCGCAGCGCCGGATAAAGATCAACCCAATGCGGATTGGTGCGTTCGATCAGATGGATCTTCCATTGCCGCCGATACTTCTTCAGCGATTTCTCACGCCG
>JBPCVZ010000282.1:0-16974 GCA_051010015.1 Hyphomicrobiaceae bacterium | reverse complement strand
GTTTCTCGCAGAATGGCAACTCCAGGTCCCGTCGCTTGACGGCCAATACGTCACCTCCGATGATCGTTGCCAGTTACGTTCGGCCACCAAACCAAGGTGCAGCAGTATGGCAGCGCACGCATTCGATCTCGTCATCCGCGACGGCAACATCGCTGATGGTAGCGGCAATGATCTCATCGAAGGTGACGTCGCCATTATTGGTGGCAAGATCGCAGCAGTTGGCAAGGTATCCGGATCAGGCACTCAGGAAATCGATGCGCGAGGCAACCTCGTTACGCCCGGGTTCGTCGATGTTCACACGCACTATGACGGCCAGGTTACATGGGGACAGGACCTCTCGCCATCGTCGCAGAACGGAGTAACGACCGCCGTCATGGGAAACTGCGGTGTCGGTTTCGCACCCTGCCGCGCCGAAGACCACGACCGCCTAATCCGCCTCATGGAGGGTGTTGAGGATATTCCCGAACCAGTGCTTTCGGCTGGGTTACCGTGGACCTGGGAAACGTTCCCAGAATACCTCGATTGGCTGTCCGGCAGACATTACGATATCGATTTTGCAGCCCAGCTGCCACACGCGGCCGTCCGCGTATTCGTGATGGGTGAACGCGGCGCCAACCGCGAGCTGGCAACGCCAGATGATATCGCTCGCATGGCCGACATCACAACAGACGCCATGCGCGCCGGCGCCCTCGGCTTCACGACGTCGCGCACGATCAACCACCGCACCTCGGATGGCGATTTCACGCCGACCTTGAAAGCCGGCGAAGACGAACTGCTCGCAATCACCGCCGCCATGCGCGCCACGGGTCATGGCGTCCTGCAGTTCGTGCTCGATCGCGAAACCATCAAGGCCGACCTGCCGATGCTGCTGCGCATCGGCAAGGCGAACGGCTGCCCGATCAACCTCACCGTCGTGCAGGACGACAAGGACCCCGACCGCTGGCGCGAGACGCTGGCCCGCATCGCACAACACGCCACGCCAGGTTCAGGCGACGGGGGCCTCGACATCCATGCCCAGGTCGCAGCCCGCCCGATCGGCCTGGTGCTCGGCCTCGAGCTGTCGCGCTCACCATTCCTCGGTCACCCGAGCTATCGCGAGATCATGCACCTGCCATTACCCGAGCGTGTCGCCCGCATGCGCGATCCCGAGGTCCGCAAGCGCATTCTCGCCGAGCAGCCGATCCGCGGCGATGACCCGCTGATCCGCAAGCCGAACTACAATCGTGTCTTCCGTCTCGGTGATCCGCCAGATTACGAGCAGCCCTGGGACAATGCGCTCGGCCCGACAGCTGAGCGTCAGGGTCGCGAGCCGGCTGATCTTGCCTACGATGCACTGCTCGAAAACGAGGGGCACGGCACGCTCTATGTGCCGTTCGTCAACTATTCTGCGGGCAACCTCGATGTCGTCCGCGAAATGATCACGCATCCCAACGCCGTGCCCGGCCTGTCCGATGGCGGCGCGCATTGCGGCATCATCTGCGACGCCAGTTTTCCGACCTACCTGCTGACCCACTGGACCCGTGATCGCAGCCGCGGCGAAAAACTCTCGATCCCGTTTGTCGTCGCTGCACAGTGCCGGCGCACGGCAGCCTCCGTCGGTTTGCACGATCGTGGTATCATCGCACGCGGCTACAAGGCCGACATCAACGTCATCGACTACGACCGCCTGCAGATGTCACCGCCGCGCGTGCGCCATGATCTGCCCGAGGGCGGCCGCCGCCTCGTGCAGGACATCATCGGCTATGACGCGACGATCGTCTCCGGCATTGTCACGGCGCGCGACGACCGGCCGACCGGCGCCCACCCCGGGCGCCTCGTTCGCGGCGTACAGGCGGCGCCCGGATGACACAAGCATGGTCCATCGCCGGATGGTGCGCCGGGGCGCGATCGCAATACGAAAGCTAGCGGACATTGAACTGAACGGGAGCTGGACGTACTGTTTGCCGTCGATCGTTTTCAGTCCCGAAAAGGGGAATGCATGTTTGAGCGAATGAGACGGGGCTGGGGAATCGTCAAGGCAAGCTGGGCGGTGTTAAAGCAGCATCCAAACTTACTCGTTCTTCCGGTCCTGTCCGGCATCGGCGTTTTGTTGCTTCTCGGGTCGATTGCCGCGACGGTATTGCCGACCGTCCAGAACGGCTCGGCCGAGGCGTTGTTCGGCTATCTGGAAAACGACTATCTGGTCTACGCGCTCGCGTTTGCATTCTACTGGGTGACGTCGTTCATCGTCATCTTCTTCAATGCGGCCCTGATCTTTTGCGCGCTTGAAGCGTTTGCCGGCCGAACGCCGACCGTCACAGGTGGGATCGCGACCGCTGCCACACGCCTCCCGCAAATCCTGGTCTGGTCGTTCATCACCGCAACGGTCGGCTTGGCGCTGAATGTCTTGCAGAAAACCTTGAGGGAGAAAATCGGCTTCCTCGGCTCGCTGCTTGGCGGCTTTCTGAGCGTGGCCTGGGCGATTGTCACCTACTTCGTTGTCCCGGTGCTGGTCGTGGACCGCGTTGGCCCGATCGAGGCGATCAAGCGTTCCGGCGGGATCTTGAAACGCACGTGGGGTGAATCGCTTGCCGGTGAAGGCGGTCTCGGCATCATCTCGTTCCTGCTGATGCTGCCTGTATTCGGCCTGGTCGCGCTTGCCGCACTGACGGGCGGCGGTGTCTTAACGGCCGGCGGCGGCGCCGGGCTGCTCGTCTTTGGCGGTGTGGTCGCGCTCTACGTCATTGCGGTGGCCGTCCTGCTCACGGCGCTTGGCACGATCTTCCGAGCGGGCGCCTACATCTACGCAACAACCGGCAGCGCGCCCGGTGGCATGGATCAGACGTTGCTCGAGCACACCTTCCGCAAGAAAGATCAAAAGACCTGAAGCCGCGAGCCACCTCCGGTCGTTCGCGCTGCCCGCCCCGACGGCGGGCGCACGGCGTGCGATGCAAGGGTCTCGTTTTGCACACCTTGGCGGCAGCCGGGCAGCCTCAGCCATTGGCACCAGCTAGATGGGCCTCGACGGCTGCGATGACTTCTGGTGCATGCGTGAACGGCACCATGTGGCCGGCGCCGGGCACGTGCAAGCGCGACGTATCCGGGCGAAGCTCAGCGAATCGGTCGCACACCCGGGCGGCGGCGGGAACCGTTGCCGTGCCCTGCACCAGCAGGGTCGGCGTGTCGCTCAGCTCCTGCAGCCAAGCGGCGCGATCGAAGGGATAGAAGCCATCCCTGCCGGAATTGAACCATTCGTGGCGCAATCTTCCAGCGCCTTTCATCATGAGCGACTTCACTTTTTCAGGCAGCGCGGCCCAGGCACCCTCTTTGCCGGCCCAGCGATCGACAAAGAACGTCATGGCGCCCGCGATGTCGCCGGCATCCGCGAGACGGACATAGCCTGCCGCCGTCTCCCTGGGAAACGAGAAGGCCGGATCGTCCGCGATCAAGCCGAAGAAGACCGGCTCGAACAACGTCAGGCTCTGGATGCGATGCGGTCGGGCGGCCAACGCGCGCCAGGAAAAAATGCACCCTGCCGAATGCCCGACAAAGTGCAGCGGCGTGCCAACCAGATCCAACAGGGCTGACACCGCCCGCGCATCGTCCTCGTCGGTCCATTGCCGCTCGATCGGCATGGCGTCGCTGTCACCCATGCCGGGCAGGTCCAACCGCAGGACACGATAGTGGGCGCCGAGCTTCTCTGCCAGTTGCCGCCACTGTCCCGCATAGCCACACGAACCGTGCACCATGAGAACCGGCGGCGCGTTCTCCCGACCCTCGTCAAGATAATGAACTCGGTCTGATCCGATTTCGAGAAATGGCATGTTGTGGTCCCGACGGGTGAGGCTGCTCGTTTGGGCAAACTATCGCCATGCGGAGCGTTCGTCGATTGGGCTGGTTCTCGTTCGCGGGCCGCACCGGCCGCTGCCGCGACCTGCATCCCCGCCCTCTCTCGAGGACGCCATTGGACGATCGATCTGATTGGTTCTGCCACGGAACGGATTTGCAAGCGTTTTGATCCGTACAATTCGTCCAATCAACCGAAGTCCGCTCTCGGTCATTGATTGGATACCCGTCTGGGGTGAGCGTTTATTCGAGCAGCAGGTCCCGCCCGAACAGCCTTCGATTCCGCTCCTGGATAGGTTGAAAATGGGATCGCATGGCAAGCTCGGCCACGTTCGGGTCACCGGCACGTATCGCCCACACTATCAGCGAATGCTGTTTCAGCACGTCCTTAGCCAAGAGCCTCTGTTGATCTTGACCCAACCGCATCCAAGCAAGCCAAAATGGAGCAAGACCAGGCGCGAAGAAGCCGATCATCTCCTTGAGGAGCGAATTTGAACCGCAATCTGCAATCGCCAGATGGAATTCGATATCCAGTCGGCGAAGATTGATGATGTTGATTTCATCTTCTTGGACCTCTTCGACGAATGAGGCATGCACCTGTTCGACTGCCTTCATAGCCGAAGAATCGCACGTTACCGCCGCACTCGCAGCGGCCTGGCCTTCCAGCAAGCGCCTGACCTCGAATATCTCGTTGGAGTCAGCCTGCCCGCCGAGTTGAATGGCGCGTGGCTCAGCATTGCCAATGCCGGCGACATAGTGCCCGTCGCCCTGCCGAGCAATTATGAGGCGATCTCGTTTCAGGCGCTCCAAGGCTCTTCTCAGCGTCGAGCGCGCAACCTTGTACTGTTTGGCAAGTGCATGCTCGGTCGGCAATTGCGAGCCAGCCTTGAGGGTGCCGTCCAGTATTTGACTGAACATTGACTCGTAGACTTCGTCACGCAGTCCCGTATTGCGCTTGGTCTGTCGGCTCATGGCTCCGCGCTTACTGCTGTTTGATCTGGTGCTGCCTAGTATTCAAAGTTGGCCACCGGTCATTCTACACGTGAGATGGTTTTTATGGACACACGATGTGACGGTGAGGTGGAAGCCAGCGTTCAGAGCCATTTTGGCTAATTCTTGGGAACGCCAACACTCAGATATCCAGTAGCCTGGCGATCGATTTTTCGAGCTAAATTCTGGATATGGTTCAAGTGTTTGTTAGCAAGATCGTTATCTCCGCGCTCGACCGCTTGATCGAAAACAGCTCTATGGTAGTCCAATTTATTGAATAATTTCAATAGATTATATGAAATTTCATCGTGTTCCATCTGTTTTTTTGCCCCGAGAGATATTATGGGAGATGGTGGACAAATTCATAATTCACACCTTTTCAGAATATGCAAGTCGTTTGAGGTCGTTGGCACCAGTTGGTCCAGAGGTTTCTTCAGCCTAGGCGTTGCTAGCTGTAACCGGGCCAGCGACCCAACTTTCCGGTCGCAATTTGGCGGCAGCCCACGCGCGAAGCGCATCGCCACTTCCCTACGGCGCAACCATTCCGAAAGCACAATCTGTCAGACTGCGCCGCGATATCTGCCCGGAGATTGCACAGGGACAGGCAGTCGATTGGGCGCAAAGGGGAGCGCGCGATGATCAAAGCCAACTTCTTCGACGACTGCTCGGAAAACCAGTTTCACTTGCTCTCGGGCGTCTTGAGCGGTGCCGAGATCGATACACTCATCGAGGTTTGCCGCGACAACCTCGAACGGCCGGACGCGGTGCCCTGCTTCGCGCTGCTCGACAAGCAGGGCCATCCGATCCTCGAGAAAATCCATGCCGCGCTGGAGTGCTGCGTCGCCGAACGGCTGCACTACCTCAACGATTTTTACATTTACACGAAGGGTGACGTGCGCACCGACTGGCACATGGACACCGAGTTGTTCACGTTTCAAAACAGCTGTAACGCCTGGATCCTGCTCTCGCCCGACGAGGTCGCGAGTCCGCTGGCGATCATGCGCGGCCCCAATGAACCGAACCAGCCCTACTATCATTCGGCCGAGGCCAAGGGTGACACGGTCACGTTCACCAACTACAAGACCGGCGCCAGGCAAACCGTCGCGGCTGCCGACATCGAGGCGAACAAGATCGCGGCGCCCAACGTGCGTCGTGGCGACATTCTCGTGTTCAACCCGAAGCGGTTCCACAAGACCAATATCGAGTCGCCAAAGCATGTGCTGGCGTTGAAATATGTCAGCCGGGGAACCGCCGGTTACAAGTCGCCGGAACAGGTGCCGGGCCTGCTTTGGCCGGAAACGCGCCTGCTTAACAGGCTGCTCACGAACGATGCGCCTTGGCGTGACGTGCTGGCCGGTATCGGCGAAGCCCTTGCCACCGAAAAAGGCCGCGCCAGCCTCAGCGCCGGCAGTTTTCCCGAGCGCACCAGGCTCTACCGTGACGCGTTGAATGGACTGGCCACCAAGTCGCAAGCTGGCGTAAACTAGGCGTTGCACCGTCGCGGAGCCGCCGCGTGGTGCCGAAGATCACCACGGAGCAAGGCACGATGGACATCACGCTGGACGAGCAAACCATCGCGGATTATCGCGCGCAGGGCGTGACCGTCATCCGCGGCGCGTTCACCGATTGGATCGAAAATTTGCGCGCCGGCGTCAAATTCAACCTCGACAATCCCGGCCCGTCCGGGCGCAGCTATACCGGAGACGAAGGCGGCGGTCGCTTCCTCAGCGATTATTGCAACTGGCAGCGCATTCCCGAGTACCGCGACTTCATCTTCAACTCGCCGGCCGCAGCTATCGGCGCGCAACTTATGGGGAGCCGCACCGTGCGCCTGTTCCACGAGCACGTCCTGGTCAAGGAGGCCAAGGCCGGCGTCGTCACGCCGTGGCACCAGGACGCGCCCTATTACTGCGTCACCGGCCCCAAGACGGTCAGTCTGTGGATTCCGCTCGATGATGTCCCGCGCGAACGCACCCTCGAGTTCGTCGCCGGCTCGCATGTCGCTGGCAAGACCTATCGGCCGCAGTATTTCAACGGCAATCCGATCAACGAGGGCGACGGTCTTGACAGCGTCCCCGACATCAACGCCAACCGCGACGCCTACGACATTCTCGGCTGGGCCGTGGCGCCGGGCGACGCGGTCGCGTTCGATTTCCACACTGTCCATGGCGCGCCGGTCAACGACAGCCCGAGCGCGCAACGTCGCGCGTTTTCGCTGCGTCTCGTCGGTGACGATGCCACGTTCGTGCGCCGCGAGGGCATGGCGACCTCGCCGCCGTTTCCGGACGTCACGCTGCAGCACGGCGACGATCTCGGCCTTGCGCCCGAGTTTCCCACGCTGATCGAGGGATAGGCTAGAGCGGCGCTCTAAACTAAACGCTGACGATCGACGGGCGAGCGTTGAGCGCGTCCTTGTCGAAACCGGCGAGTGCCCTGTACTGCTGTGCGATCGCCTCGCGCTCCGCAAAGGGCACAACCGAGTCGACATCGTCATAGCCGTCCGGCGCGCGTTGTTCGATCAGGTCGAGCACTTCGTCCGGTCCGCTGGCGCGGTTGGCCGCGACGATTTTCGCCGTCGCCGGGCGTCGTTCGTCCTCGTAGGCCTTGAGCGCCGCCGGCCCGACGCCGTGGCGCTGGAATTCTCGCGTCAGCGTCCGCGCATCGAGGATCGCCTGCGACGCGCCGTTGGAGCCGATCGGATACATCGGATGCGCCGCATCGCCGAGCAGCGTCATCGGCCCGAAGGTCCATTGCGGTAGCGGGTCGCGATCGACCATCGGGTATTCGTAGATGTGCTCGGCACCGCGGATCAATGCCGGAATGTCGAGCCAGTCGAACCGCCAGTCTTCAAACGCCGGCAGGAAGTCCTCGATACGCCCCGGCCGGTTCCAATCCTCGCGCCGCCAGGCCTGGTTCGGATCAAACCTTAGCTCTGCGATCCAGTTGATCACGGCCGTTTCGGGCGAGCCGGTCTCCGTCGCAATCGGATAGGTGACGAACTTCTGGTGGCCGTGGCCGATCATCGCCATCGTGCGCCCCGTCAGAAACGGCTGCGCCTTGGTGACGCCCCGCCACAGGATCGCGCCGTTCCAGATCGGCGCACCTTCGTCGGGATAGAGCGTCGCCCGTGCCGTCGAATGAATGCCGTCGGCAGCGATCAGGACATCACCGTCGAACATGCCGCATGGCACCTCGGTTTCGCGATCGACGAACGTTGCCCGAATCCCGTGCTCGGCCACTTGCCATTCAGCGAGGTGATGCCCAAGTCGGATGCAGTCGGGTCCAAGCCGCTCACGCACGGCTTCCAGCAGCCGGGACTGCAGCCTGCCGCGGTGGATCGAGTACTGTGGCCAGTTATAGCCGGCCGGCAGCCCCCTTGGCTCCGACCATATTTCCTTCCCCCGCTTGCAGAAGTAGCCGAGCTCGGCCGTCGCAATCCCGGTCTCTGCGAGGCGCGCACCGAGGCCCAATTCGACCAGTTCGCGAGACGCATGCGGCAGGACATTGATGCCGACACCGAGGGGGCGGATGTCACGAACGCTTTCGAAGACGACGACCTTGACGCCGATCTGGTGCAGACTGAGGGCTAACGTCAGCCCGCCGATCCCGCCGCCGGCGACAAGTACAGTCATGACGATCCACTCCGTTCTCGCATCAATCCGGCGATAAGGTCGCTCGGGTTCGCAGTGACAAACCGCGCACCGAACATATCCACCTTCCGATTGGCAGCGTCCAGGCCATCGCCTACGGTGCCGCCGGATTTCTTCTCTCCTCGCTCCCGGACACACAAGGAACTGGCCCGCATGACCACCCCTTATGATTGGTCCTCGGATGTCTTTGCCGAGATCAAGAAGCGCAAAATCGAGACCGTCTGCACCGTACCGGACGGCGGCCTCACGCGCTTGCTCAACATGGTCAAGGACGACGACGCCACCCGTCTCGTGACGCTGTCGACCGAAGAGGAGAGCATGGGCATCGTCACCGGGCAGTGGCTCGGCGGCAGGCGCGCGATGATCGCCATGCAGTCCTCGGGCGTCGGCAATTGCATCAACGCGCTCGGCTTTCCCGCCGTCATGCGCGCGCCGTGCCTGATGATCGTTACGATGCGCGGCCAATGGGGTGAGTTCAATCCGTGGCAGGTGCAGATGGGGCGCAGCACGGAAACGGTGCTCGAGGCGGTCGGCGTCAAGTGCTTTCCCGTCGACAAGGCCGAAGAGGTCGGTGAAACGTTTGCCGGCGCCGCCGGGCTGGCGTTCAACGGTGGCTTCAGCACGGCTGTTTTGATCTCGCAGCGCATCATTGGTGCCAAGGGCTTTGGCCAGGATTGAGGGAGCGAAAGATGTCGGGTTCAAACAAGATTCAGCGCCGCGCCTTCGTTGCCGATCTTCTCGCCAAGCGGGACGGCGCACTCGTCATTCCGGGCCTTGGCTCGCCAACCTGGGACTGCTTTGCAGCCGGTGACAGCCCGGAATACCTTTATTCCTGGGGTGGTATGGGGCTCGCGGTGCCGACCGCGCTGGGGCTGGCGCTGGCCCAGCCCGACAAACGCATATTGGCGCTGACCGGTGACGGCGAGATGATGATGGGTATCGGCTCGCTGGGCGTTGTCGCCGACCAGGCGCCGGCGAATCTCGCGATTCTCGTCCTAGACAACGAGCATTTCGGCGAAACCGGACGCCAGACCGGCCTGTCGGCCAACCAGACTGACTTGTGCAAGGTCGCGGAAGGTTTTGGCATCCGCGAAACCATGGCGGTAACCGAACACGGTGCGGTTGGCGATCTCGCCGAGTTCGTTTTCAAGGCCCCGGGTCCCGTCTTCGCAATGGCCAAGATTGCCCTCAGCGAAGATCCCTGGCAACTGCCGGTCAAGGACGGAGCCGCCATCGCGCGCCGCTTTCGCATAGCGCTCGGCGTCGAGGACGCTTAGCGGCTTCTCGAGGTTACGAGGTATTTCAGGCAGTCACGGCGACCCGGCTCTGGCGCTCGTCCGGAGCCCCGAAGTGCTCGAAATACCGCGGATCGATCTTCTCGACAGGCAGAATGATGAGAACGTCGGTGGTGCCGAATTGATGGTCGACCACCGCGCCGTCGCCGACAAAGGCCCCAAGCCGCAAATAACCCTTGATCAGTGGTGGCAGGCCCTTGAGCGCCGCCTTTGCATCAATCTGCTCCCGGGGCAGGCGATCCATGGGCACGTGCAGCCGGTCATGCGCCCGCACCCGCCAATCCGGTGGCGCCAGCCTCTCATGGTGGAGGAAGCTCAGTGCCATCGCGTGGGCGTCGGGGTCCGTGCCCTCGAAGCTGGCACAGCCGAGCATCACGTCGACGCCGTGCTCCCGGATATAAGTCCACAGGCCATGCCACAGCAACTCGACGGTGCGCTTGTTCCGGTACGGCTTGAGGACACACGAACGGCCGAGTTCCATGAACGAATATTCCGGCGAGCGCTCGTCGATCAGTTTGGCAATGTCGTATTCGGATTGTGTGTAAAAGCCCCGGGATCCGCGCGGCATGTCCTGGCGCAGGACGCGATAGGTGCCAACAACGCGGGCCCGCGTTCGGTGCCGCTCGGCATTGCTTGGTGCGACTGACTTGTCGATCACGAGAAGATGATCGCAAATCGCGTCATAAGCATCCTGGTCGCGACGGCGTAGTTGTGTCGACAGCGACGGTTTGGCCGACATCTCGTCGTAGAAGACCTCGTAGCGCAGCCGCTGCGCGCGACGGATTTCTGCGCGTGTGCGCGCCAAGCGGACTTCCAAAGGACCAATCGCGCCATAAACCTTGGGTGCATTGCGCCCGATGCCGAACGGCAGCTGCAACCCATGCGCATGCGCTTTAGGTCCCAACGTCTTGAGTATCCGGGATGCCCGGCCCCTGAGCGGCGTTCCCCGGAGCCGATTGGCTCGTCCGCCGCCGAATTTCTTGTTCATTCTCAAGCTCTCCAACCCGCGCGAGCTTAACATGTCATGTACGGACTGTCGCGGATAGAAAGTTGCAGATCGAATTTCGCGCTGAAAGACGCGCCGTTGAGCCACGCCTGCGCGAATTGCCGTTCTAATCCCGGCTTAAATTAATCAATGGTGCGGCGCAACAAAGCGCCTGGTTCCATACTATCCAGCGATGCTGTTTGGAAGGCCTTCGAGCACGCGTCTGAGGTCACCCGGCTCAAACGGTTTGGGCAGGTAGTCGTCCATTCCGGCAGCCAGGCAGCGTTCGCGATCTTCCTGGAAAGCGTTTGCCGTCACTGCAATTATCGTTGGACATGGCATGCCGCCATCCTCGCAAAGTTCGCGGATTTTCGCCGTCGCATCGAGGCCGTTGATAATCGGCATATGCAGGTCCATCAGGATCGCATCGAGCGGTGGCGCCTGCCCGGCCAACACGCGCGCGACCGCATCGACAGCCTCCTGGCCGTTGGGCACCACGATCGGCTCGCAGCCAAGCCGCTCCAGCACCGTACGTGCAAGCAACGCATTGATCTCATTGTCTTCCGCAACGAGGATACGTCTGGTAGCCCGCTCCGTCTGGCGCGGGGCGATGGCGCTGGGTGTCGCCTGCTGCGCCGCCGGTTGGTCGACCTTTCCTGCCATAAGTGCCAGCAGCGTCGCGGGACGGATCGGACGTACAAGGAATCTGTCGATGCCAACTGCCCTGAAACGCTCGAAATCGGCGCGATCTGAGGCGGCACCGATCATCGCCGTGTCGATGTCATGTGTCCTGCCAAGTCGATCGAGGCACTGGCGCGCCTCATCGGGATCAATCAGTATATCGAGCAGGATCGTGTCGGGCGGATCACATGGAGTTTGCAGAGACCAGCGCTTGAACTCACGCATGCAGGCGAACTCGGTGACGGCAAAATCGTGCGCGCGTAGAAGATTGGCTAACGTGCGACGCTCGATCTGCTGTGAAGAAACGATCGCCACGTTGCGGTGTTCAAGTGATTTATCGAACGCCGAGGAAGGTAATGATGCTTGTTCGGCGCGCGGCAAGCGGATGGCAAGTGTGAAGGTCGCACCGGCGCCGGGTCGGCTCGCTACGCTGATGCTGCCACCCATGCTTTGGGCAAGACGCTGGGCGATCGCGAGTCCAAGTCCTGTGCCGCTCTCATGTTGCGCCTCATTTGGCACAGCACGCTCGAATTCCATGAAAATCCGCGCCTGGGCTTCGTCGCTAAGTCCAGGACCGGTATCCCGAATGACGACTTGGATGTGATAGTAGTTGTTCTCGGCCGGCTCTGCCCCGACCCAGATGCTGATACCGCCCTCTTCCGTGAATTTCACAGCGTTCCCGATCAGATTGAGCAGGATCTGTCGTAGCCGCGTCTCATCGCCGAGCACGTGTCGCGGCATGTCCGGGGCAATCGACCAGGCGAGTTGTAGTCGTTTCTGATAGGTCCGAGGTGCGAGCAGTTCGACCGCACTTTGCACACACTCGACAATGTCCACTGGTGCGCTGGCCAATTCGACATGACCCGCTTCGATCTTCGAGAAATCCAGAATTTCATCAATCAGTTCGAGCAGCGTCACCGCTGACTTGCGCACGGCCTGGGTATAGGTGCGTTGCTCAGGCGATTGAGCTGTTTCGCTCAGCAGACCTGACATGCCAAGAATGCCGTTCATCGGCGTGCGGATCTCATGGCTCATGGACGCGAGGAAACGCGATTTCGCACGGTCAGCTGCGCGCGCTTCGTCCCTTGCACGCGCCAGCGCCGCCTCGTGAAGGCGCTGGTTGGTCACATCGCGACCAACCGACTGGATTGCCGCCTCGCTTGTCTGCGGATCGTCGAGCCAGCGGTGGGACCATTCGATCCAACGGGCGCCGTCAATCGTTTCCACCTTCTCGATTGATGGCCGCGCCCAGCAAGGGAAGCGCTCTGCAGCGTTCTCGGATGGCATCGCATCATGGCAACGCGCAACGACTTCCGGGTGAAACGGTTTTTTAAGGACGTCTTCGAGTTGAACGGCAAACATGTTGCAAAACGTTCGATTTGCAAAGACGATTTTACCGGAAGTATCGCGTTTTAATATTATGTCGGCTTGACCATCCAGTAATGCTTGCAGACGGTCGGCGTTATCTCGGGCCTGCCAGCGCAAGTCTTCGAGTCTTTCGATTCGATCCTCGAGATCAGTATCAGCATACCCGGCACCATAGGCACTCGCCGCCGGCCAAATGCTGACCATGGCAAGGCACGCTCCGCTTGCCAGGCTGGCGGACAGGGTGAGCAGGACGAACGGGACAATCGACTGGTGACCCACGGCGACCAACCCCAGCATCAGTAACAGCAGGGATGCAAAGCCGCTGACGGCGACGGCGGTCCGCGCCGGATGGGCGTGATGTGAACGGATTGAAGGCGCGTCCGCAACCGGCATGTTCGCCGGATCGCGATGTTCCTTGTGCGCTACTACGGACGCCGACGTTTCTTTTGACAATCGAAGCTGCATCGGACCCTGCGGTTATCCCTTGCGGTGACATTCACGCAAATTCCTTTACAGGTCGTCTATCGTATATCCTTAACAATAGATTTCATGGCGGTTTCAAATATTAACGCTCGCGCAAAGATATAATAATAGATAAAATTGAATCGATTAATTTTGCAGAATCCCAATTATTTTAGTTGTAATTTGATCCATATGGGTCGCAAAGGAATGTCTTCGCTATGAAGTCGGCAAGTCTCAACAATTATGGCGATAATCTAAAGAAGATCGCAAAGGCCAACGCGCGCGATGACCAGATGAGTGTCATTCGCAACAATCGCTTCAAGGCATCGCTGGTCGAAGATCCTCTACGGCCGACACCGGATCTCGTGCACGCGATCGAAGCTTCGCGCAAGAATTCCTCCAAATAGCTGATTGTTGCTGCCATCAGCCCTTGATTTCTGAGAGCGGGCAGGGCTTGTTGACCCTCCATATGCTTGGCTCAACGCATAAATGACTGCAGTTCGCAGGATGGTTCGAACGCGTGCATGCGATAGCCCACCGATGGCCCCCCACGCGGATCGTTCAATGCAGACCATTTATCCCTTTAATGATCGCCTCAGAAACCGGATGGCGGCACATCTCGGTGACTTTGAGCGCAATGAGATCAATGATGCGGACCTGCGCATGGCCGGCGTTGCGCTCGTCGTGGCGCCGACCCAGTCGAGCGAGGGCGCACCGGCCGGCGCATGCCTGCTGCTGACACGGCGATCGACAAAACTGCGGCGCCACGCCGGCCAGTACGCGCTGCCCGGCGGCCGCGTCGACGACGGCGAGACGTTCCAGGATGCCGCGTTGCGCGAACTGAGTGAGGAACTCGGCCTCGACTACGACGCAACATCGGTGCTTGGCGCGCTAGACGACTACAAGACCCGTTCCGGGTTCCGCATTCGCCCGTTTGTCATCTGGGGGGGCTCGTTGGCCAACATGCGTCCGGACCCGATTGAAGTCGCGGTCGTCTTTCAAGTCCCCCTCAGCGATCTCGACAGTCCGGAGATTCCCCGCCTGACACCGAGTGAAGACCCCAATCGCCCCGTGCTCGGCGCGCCGATCGCAGTCACCGGGCATGTCGTTCACGCCCCGACAGCGGCGCTCATCTATCAGTTCCGCGAAGTTGCCATGCACGGCCGCGCAACCCGCGTGGCGCATTTTGAGCAGCCGGAATTCGCCTGGAAGTAGTGCCTCGACGGGCAACCATAGCGTTCGGACAGGCGCTTCGCTCCGTCTCGGCCTGCACCGGGCACAAATCATCATCTCGATCGCTCCCGGCTTGTCGTTGCGCCTCTTCTCGCGACAAATCGCAGTAGCTTGTGCCGACGATTTCCGTGAGGCCGCTTTACTCGAGGCAAGGAGACCATCCATGGATGCAGATCGGACACCAATTCTGGTCGGTTGCGGACAGGTGACGCAGCGCGAGGCAGACCCCAACGCCGCGCTTTCTCCGATGGACCTGACCGCCGCCGCCGCCCGCGAAGCGGCCGAAAACGCGGAAGCGGGCGCGAAACTGATCGAGGCGCTCGATACGATTGTCATCCTGCGCTCGTTCTCCGACACCAGTTGGCGCTTTACGAGCCCCTTCGGCGGCTCCAAGAACCCACCGAAATCGATCGCTGGCCGGATCGGCGCTGGCAATGCCCGCAACCTGATCTACACCTATCCCGGCGGAAACATGCCGCAATGGTGCGTCAACCAACTCTTCGAACAGATCACCCACGGCGAAATCGGTGCCGCGATGATCGCCGGCGGCGAGGCTTTGGCGACGCAGAAGGCCGCACAGCGCGCCAAGATCGAACTCGACTGGAACGAGGACCCGGGCGGCGAGCCGGAAGCCTGGGGCGTTGCCACGCAGGGCTGGAACGATCACGAGGAACGCCACCGCATGGCCGGCGCGATCTTCGCCTATCCGCTGTTCGAGAACAGCATTCGCGGTCATCGCGGCCGCACCATCGATCAGCATCTCATGGCGATGGGCAAACTGTTCGAGCGCTTCGCGGACGTTGCGGCCCAAAACCCGCTCGCCGATCGCCGCCAGGGGTTCAGCGCCGAGCAGATCGCCACGCTGAGCGCCGACAACCCCTATATCGGCTTTCCCTACACCAAGCTGATGAACTCCAACGCCTTCATCGACCAGGCCTCCGCGATCATGCTCACCTCGGTTGCCAAGGCGCGCGAACTGGGCATTCCGGAATCGAAATGGGTTTACCTGCACGGCTGCGCCGATGCCTACGACCACTGGTACATTAGCGATCGCATCAACTTCCACTCGTCGCCGGCAATGCGCACTGTCGCGTCGGAGACGCTGGCGATGGCCGACTGCAGCCTCGACGATATCGGCGCCTTCGATCTCTACAGCTGCTTCCCCTCGGCGGTGCAGATCGGCTGCGAGGAAATGGGCCTCGCCGAGGACGATCCCCGCGGCCTGACGGTGACGGGCGGCCTGCCCTACTTCGGCGGCCCGGGCAACAACTACGTCACCCACTCGATCGCCGAGATGATGAACAAGGTGCGCGCCACGCCCGGCATGCGCGGCATGGTCACCGCCAACGGCAACTACGTCACCAAGCAGTCAGCCGGCATCTATTCGACGACGCCGCCGGAGCGGCCGTTCGCTCCGAAACCGCCAAAAACCTATCAGGCGCGGATCGATGCCGACAAGGGCGCGACGTTCACCGAGACGCCTTCGGGTGCCGCCACGATCGAGACCTACACCGTGATGCACGATCGCAAAGGGCCGTCGTACGCGATCCTGTTTGGCCGCGATGCCGAGGAGCGCCGCTTCATCGCCAACACGCCGGACGATCCGGCACTGCTCGCCGACATGACGACGCGCGACTATCTCGGCGCCGCTGGCCGTGTCGTAACCGGCGCGGAAGGTGTCAACATTTTCACGCCGGACTGAGCACCACTCGACAAGATCCGGCGGCAAGCAACCAGGAGACGACAGCGTGAGCTTCAATGCACGGCCCGAACGGGCGCGCGAACAGATCTTTCTCATACTCACAGCCTGGGGCATGACGGAGGATCTCGCCGCGACGACGGCGGATGTGATGCTCGAGACCGACCTCATCGGCGTCGACTCGCACGGCATCTCGATGCTCATGACCTACGAAACCAAGCGCGGCGAAGGCCGCTTCGATTTCACCGCGCGCCCGACGATCGTCAAGGAGAACGCGGTCGCCGCGTTGATGGACGCCGGCGGCAATCTCGGCCACCCGGTCTCGGTGGCGGCGATGCAACTCGCCATGAACAAAGCCCGCGAGGCCAGCGTCGGCGTCGTCTCAGTACGCAACTCGCATCACTTTGGCGCCGCCGGTTACTATGCCAAGCTCGCCGCCGACAGCGGCGTCGTCGGCTGGGTCGCGAGTGGCGCCCGCGGCATCACCGTCGTGCCGACCCGCGCCGCCAATCCGATCCTCGGCACCAACCCGATCGCGTTCGCCGCGCCCGCCACCCGCAACCGGCCCTTCGTCCTTGACATGGCGACCAGCACCGTCGCCGTCGGCAAGGTCAAGGTCTACGGTTTTCAGAACAAGCCGATCCCCGAGGGCTGGGTCGCAGATGGCGAAGGCAAACCGATGACCGATGCCAATGCCGCCTATGAGATGCTGCGCGGCTCGCCGAAGGGCGGCCTGACGCCGGTCGGCGGCACGCCGGAGCTGTCCTCGCACAAGGGTTACGGCCT
>JBPCVZ010000281.1:0-4007 GCA_051010015.1 Hyphomicrobiaceae bacterium | reverse complement strand
GACGATGATCGATTTGCCGGCAAAAAAGCCTGACGGCGAGCAACGTCGGCATATGCTTACGGCATGCGGGCATCCGCCAGGATCATGTCGGCCGCCTTCTCACCAATCATGATCGAAGGGGCGTTGGTGTTACCGGACGGGATCTGAGGCATGATCGAAGCGTCTGCGATCCGCAGGTTCGTGACACCGTTCACCCGCAATCTCGGGTCGACCACCGCATCTGGATCGCCGCCCATACGGCAGGTGCCGACAGGATGATAATTCGCCAGCCCCCGCGCGCGAAGGTCGGCAAGAACTTCCTCGTCGGAAGCAACGTTCGGTCCCGGCAGGATTTCGCGCTCGACAAACGCGGCGAGGGACGGTTGCGCCCCGATCCGTCGACCGATCCGCATCGCCTCTATCATCGCCCGCCGCTCGTACTCCGTGCTGAGGAAGTTCATCTCGATCGACGGTGCTTGGCTTGCCCGGGGTCCGGTAATGGAAACGCATCCGCGGCTCTCCGAGCGCAAATGCACCAGGCTGAACGCGAAGGCCGAGAAGGGATGCGGAAGGATGCCGGATTCGGCACGCCCGGCGGAGCTGTAGAGAAGGAGATTGATTTGCAGGTCGGGCGTTTCCAGTCGCGGGTCGGTGCGCGTGAAGACCCCCGCACAGACACCGGACGTTGCCAGTAGTCCGCGGCCGGTCAATGCGTATTGCAGACCGGCCCGCAAACGCTTCGATGGGCTGTGTGCAAGGTCATTCAATGTCACGGGGCTGGCACCGGTACACTTGTACGTCAGGTGGACATTGAAGTGATCGTGGAGGTTTCGACCGACCGAAGCGCGCTCGACGTTCACCGGCACGCCGGCCTGCTGCAGGACATCGCCCGGCCCGATACCTGAAAGTTGTAAGAGCTGGGGTGAACCGAATACGCCGCCGGCGACGATGACCTCGGCGTCTGCATAGGCCGTTCGCTGCTCGCCATGACGCTCATAGACGATACCGACCGCGCGCCCCTCCTCGATCACGATGCGCTCCGCCAGCGCCTGCGTAACAATCTCCAGGTTCGAGCGGTTCCGGGCCGTGCGATCCAAGAAGGCCCGCGACGCACTTGCACGCCGGCCGTTGCTGGCGATCGTGAACTGATAGAAGCCGGTTCCTTCCTGTTCGGGTCCGTTGAAGTCGTTGTTTGCGGGGATCCCGGCTTCGATCGCGGCCGCGACGCAGGCGCGCGACAAGGCGAACGGCTCGACGATATCGGAAACGTTCAGGGGGCCGTCAACGCCGTGCAGCGCGTCGCTGCCGCGAGCCTGGTGCTGGGACTTCTTGAAGTACGGCAGCACGGATTGCCAGTCCCAGCCGGTGCAGCCGCGCTGCCGCCAGCCGTCGTAGTCGGCAGGGGTGCCCCGCATGTAAACCATTCCGTTGATTGAACTCGTACCGCCGAGAACCTTGCCGCGCGGTTGGTAGATGCACCGGCCGTCGAGGGCAGCAACCGGCTCCGTTTCGAAGCACCAGTTGACGGAAGGATTGGTGAAGAGCTTGGTCACGCCAACGGGTATCTGGATCCAGGGATGGTGGTCCGTTGGTCCCGCCTCGAGGAGCAGAACGCGAAAGCGCCCGCACGCGCTCAGCCGGGCAGCCAAGACCGATCCGGCTGAACCGGCACCGGCGACGATGAAGTCGAAGCGCTCGGATGATTCTGTTGCTGACGCCCTCACTGCGGCCTTCCTGTCGGCTCTCTTCGAATGCAGATGCCCGCCGGACCATCTGAGACCATTGAACCATATCGACAAGCAATGCGGCAACAGCCGCCGCCAGTTGGCTCACCCACCGGGAAGAGCTTTGTGCAAGCGAATCAAGTCCGTGACCGAGGCCACTTTGACCGCGCGGCAGCGTCTGGCAAAGTATTTCGAGTACTTACGTAAAACTTCACTCCTTGATCTCAACGAGCCTGTGGCCGCGTGACTGTGGTTGTAACCATGCCAACTCCTATTGCCTCTCCTGAGCGAAGTTGACGTCCGTATTTTTTCAACTACGGACTCGCGATGGACTCTGTCGGATGAAGCTGCCTAGTCCGTGGTGGGTCAATGGTGAATTTCGGCCCAAACAGGCCGATGTCCGCAGCTGGTAGAAGCAGACATGGTCAGAAGGAAACACCGCAAAACACCCCATTTGTGACCTGAAATCGATAGCTCCGCGAAGCCAGCAAAAGGGGTTACATCGTTGAGACGCATGAAATTGGCCTAGGGCGCGCAGGTTTGGTCCGTTAAGCTGTCCGCGGTTGACGATGGAAGGAAACTCATGATGCCAAATGCAACGCCTATCAATGTTCGTGGCATCGATCATGTCGTGATCCGGTCGCGAGCAATCGACAGGATGCTCCAATTCTATAGTGGTGTCTTGGGATGCAAAGTGGAGCGCAAGGTTGACGAGATTGGCTTGACCCAACTTCGTGCGGGTTCTGCTTTGATCGACCTCGTTGATACTGAAGGAGTCCTAGGCAAAAAGGGTGGGCCACCTCCAGGTCCTGACGCTCACAACATGGATCACGTCTGTTTGCTCATTGAACCGTGGGAACCTGATCGAATCAGTGCACATCTGACAGAGCATGGAGTCACAGTGGGCGCCGTTGAGACCAGATATGGGGCACTTGGCATCGGGCCATCCATCTACATTGAAGACCCGGATGGTAACGTCGTTGAGCTGAAGGGGCCGCCAGGATAGTTGTTCGATCGTGTAGCCGGCCCGATTGAAGAATTGATCGGTAAACTGCTTTTCGAGGAGGCCCTGCCATGCCAGCTCCCAAGATGCTGATCGACTGCGATCCTGGACACGACGATGCACTCGCTATCCTCTACGCCGCGCAGCATGTCGATCTTGTCGGTCTGACGACGGTGCACGGCAACAACACGCTTGAGAATACGACGCGCAACGCCCTCGCGGTTCTCGAACTCGGCGGGCTTGACGTGCCGGTGGCGGTTGGATGCGCCGAGCCGCTCGCTCAACCGCGCGCAGCGAGCGCGGCCGTACATGGTGACAGTGGACTGGACGGCGCAGACTTGCCGCAACCTACGCGCTCACCGACCAATATGCATGGCGTGGATTTTTTGATCGAGATGGCCCGCCAGTATCGCGGCGAGCTGGTGGTTGCGGTGATCGGGCCGCAGACGAATATCGCCCTTGCTCTGCGTCGCGAGCCGAGGTTGAAGGAGTGGATCCGCGAACTCACCATCATGGGCGGATCGACCGGCCGCGGTAACATCACGCCGGCAGCTGAATTTAATATCCATTGCGATCCGGAGGCGGCGTGGACCGTGTTCAACTCCGGCCTGCCGATCAAAATGGTCGGCCTCAACGTCACCCGCCAGACCGGCTTCAACGATGCCGACATCGCGCGCTTGCGCGCATCGGGCCCCCGCGCCGCCAGTGTTATGGCGGATCTGATGAGTTTCTATCTTGCGCGGCAGCGCGAACGACGCGACACCAAGGTCGCACCGGTCCATGACGTTTGCGCGATCGTTCCTTACGTCGATGCATCACTACTCGAATACGCTGACGGCCGCGTTAATGTCGAGCTTGCAGGCACGCACACACGCGGCATGACGGTCTGTCATCTCGAAGCTGACCTCAAGAATACTGACCCGGCTTCCGTTGCACAGATCAATGCCAGTATTGCCATCGCCGCAAGAGAGCGTGACCTTGTCGAGCATCTCATCACAACCGTTCTGCGTTATCCGTGACCCAAAGGTCAGAAACACGGCATCAGGTGACCGTGGCTAGTGTCGGATTAATCATTGTGGGGTGCCAAGAGGGTCGCTTACGCAGTCATCGGGCATCCGGTCGGGGCATTCTCGCCAGAAGACACAGGGGAATCGCGGCCACGGCAATCATCGTGTACATTGTGAATGCATTCATGTAGCCAATCATTGCCGCTTGCCGACTGATCTCACCGGCGAATTTGGCCATGCCGACATTGGAATCGATCGACCACAGGCCCGTCGACCAAGGCATATGCCAGACGT
>JBPCVZ010000280.1:0-2987 GCA_051010015.1 Hyphomicrobiaceae bacterium | reverse complement strand
GATCTCGCGCTGGGTCGTGCCCTTGTATTCCGTCCGGTAGACGCCGCGCGCCTGCAGGATCGGGATCACCTCGTCGACGAACTCCTCGAGCGCGCCCGGTGAATAGATCATCGAGACCATGAACCCGTCGCCGCCAACCTCGCCGACAAACGCCTCCATCTGATCGGCCACCATCTCGGGCGTGCCTGCGAACTGCGGCAGGCCGACGCCCTGGCCATGACGCTCGCCGGCTTCGCGCAACGTCATCGACGAGCCGTCCGCCTTGCGAAAACGCGACTTCATGCGCTGCAAGGCGGGCTCATTGCTGTCGGCGACGGGCAGGTCGAGATCATACTGCGAGAGGTCGTGATCGAGATGCGCGGAGAGGATCGCAAGGCCGGCATCGAGAGGCACGAGCGCGTTGTGCTCCGCCTGCTTTTCCTTCGCCTCCGCCTCGCTCGCCCCGAGGATAGGCTGCATGCCAAACAGCATCTTGCAGTGATTGGGGTCACGGCCGAGTTCCCCGACCCGCTTCTTGATGTCGGCGAAATACTTCGCCGCTTCGGTCACGTTCGGCTGAATGGCGAAGATCGCATCGGCGTACTGCGCGGCGAAGTCGCGCCCCTTGGGCGAGGTTCCGGCCTGCAGGATCGCCGGTCCGTTCTGCGGCGAGCGCACCACGTTGAGCGGCCCGCGCGACTTGAAGAAGCGCCCCTCGTGCTCGATACGGTGGACCTTGGTGTGGTCGGCGAATACGGCCGCCTCACGGTCCATCACCTCGGCATCGCCATCCCAGCTGTCCCACAGCTTGCGGCACACCTCCATGTATTCGAAGGCGCGCTCGTAGCGCAGGTCGGTATCCTCGCGCTCGACCCCGTAATTGGCCTGCTGATTGCGGTTGATCGACGTGACGACATTCCAACCGGCCCGTCCCCCGGTCAAATGGTCGATCGTCGCCCACATCCGCGCCGCATAGAACGGATGCTGGTTGCTCGTCGAAAACGTCGCCGCGACGCCGATGTGTTCGGTTGCCGCCGCCATGTACGAGAGCAGCGGGATCGGGTCGTGTTCCGGCGCCTGGACGGCATAGCGCAACGCCGGCTCCAGCGTGCCGCGGAACGAATCCGCGATGTAGTTGAGGTCGGCAAAGAAGACCGAGTCGAACAGCCCGCGCTCACAGACCCGGGCGATGTGCTGATAGAGCTGCGGCCGGCGCCAATCGTAACCGGCCGCCGCCGTCTTCGGATGGCGCCACATGCCAAGCGAATGATAACTCGGCCCATGCACCAGGAATTGCGCCAGATGCATCTTCTTCTTCGCTGCCATGACGGACCTCAATCCAGAACTCGAACGGACAGTCTAGGACGCTTGCCCCCGCCAAAGAAGCCCCGTCGCCCGGCAAAACGCCGCGATCACGCGATCAGCGCAACCGTTTCACCTTCGGGAACCGCCTCCCCGTTTCCACCATCAGTGGCTTGATTGTGCAAGGCCTTGCAGGGCGCGTCTTTGCCGATGCAGCCTCTTCAGCGCCGAATTCGACGTGTTAGTCACGATTTGACGACTGAGTTCAATGAGGACGGGGCAGTTCCATGGCAAATCCGCGCGCACACCACGACCGCCGCCTGCAAGACGAGATGCTCGAACACGTGCACCACCGCAACGGCGGGCGTCTTGCAACCATCATTTCGGCACTCGCACTGGCCTTTTCCGGCTACAGCTTCTACGAAGCCGTGCTGCGCGCGCCGGAACTCGCCATCTACGTGCCGCCACGCATCGCCTACACCGACCCCGACCGGCCGGACAGCCCGTTCGAAGTCTTCGTCATACCGGTGACGCTCGCCAACGACGGCGCGCGTTCCGGCACCATCCTCTCGCTCGACCTGACGGTCAAGAACACCAAGACCGGCGATACCAAGCAGTTCTATTCCGCCCAGACCGGCCCCTGGGGCGCCGAACCCGTAAAGGCCTACGCACCGGTTTCGCTGCCCGGCCGCGAAAGCCGTTCGCAAGCCGTCCAGTTCTTCCCCGTGGCCGATGAGCAGCTGCCGCGCATCACCAACCAGGAAGGCGGCATCTACGAGTTCGAGATCAAGCTCAACACGGCGTCCAAGAAAATCGGTGTGCCATTTCTCGATCTGCGCACGAAACCGCTCCGGTTCACCATGCAGATGGGCAAGATGGACTACCGCATTTTCACGCGCACCGGCACCATCGAACTCTGGTCGAAAGGCAACAAGCCGGCCGGCACCACGCTCCAGTGATGGAGCGCGCTATTCCGCGGCTTCGGCCCGGCTGGCGCTCTTTTCGGCAAGCTTGGTGAAGCCGTCCCGCGTCTGTGGGATCTTCATGTCGAGTTCACCGCCGGCAATGAGCGTGCGCAGCATTTGCGCCGTGCCACCGGCGATGGTGAACATGCGCGCATCGCGAACATAGCGCTCGGCGTCGCAGTTGCGCGAATAGCCCCAGGCGCCGTGCATCTGCAGCACATCGTTGGTCACCTTGACCGCCATCTCGGACGTGAACAGCTTGGCCTGCGCCGCCATGACCGGATCCGGGAACAGACCGGCACGATCGCCCTTCGAGCGTGCCGCCCGGTAGATCAGGCCGCGGCTTGCCTCGATACCGGTCGCGAGGTCCGCGAGCATCCACTGCAGCCCCTGGAACTCGGCGATCGGCCGGCCAAACTGCTCGCGCTCCTGCAGATAGTCGAGCACAAGGTCGTAGGCGCCCTGAGCGAGACCCAGCGCCACCGTGCCGGCACCGACGCGCTGCGAATTGTAGGCATCGATGAGGTCGCCGAAACCGCGCCGCAGCCCGGACGGCGGCACCAGCATCATGTCCTCGGCGACTTCCATGTCTTCGAAGAGAATTTCGGTTTCCGGAATCCCCCTGAGCCCCATCGCCGGCTCGCGCTTGCCGATGACCAGGCCCGGCGTTTCGTCGCGCACCGCAATGAAGCCGCCAATGCCGAGATCTTCGCCGGTTTCATCGAACGTTCGCGCAAACAC
>JBPCVZ010000279.1:0-4014 GCA_051010015.1 Hyphomicrobiaceae bacterium | reverse complement strand
GACCCATTGTTCCGCGAGTGAGTATATTTGAGACGGTGCCGCGGCCGTGCAAATCTGCACGTGCAGTGTCAAGCGGCTCGTGTTGCGCCCGTTGCGCGATGGGTCCTCGGCATAAAGCCGAGGATGACACTTCGGGGTGACGCACGCGTAGGAACACCATACGAGGCGCCGACCCACCCGCGCAGGACGGGTCTGCCCAAGTCGCTATCAGGGTCGCTGTCTGGCGACACGTGCTCTTCATCGCCGCGTGCCCCCAAACGACAAACCCTAGCCGTTGCCTGGACGGACCGTGGCATGCGCCGCGGTGACGGCATGTGGGTGATGCACAGCCGAGTGAGGCTCGCTTGCGTCGCGCTTACTTGCCCCCCCTCACTCAAACCCCGCAAACAATTCCTCGATCGCCGTCATCTGGTTGCCGGCGGCCGAGGACGGCACGATGATCGGCGTCTTGACGCCGGCATCCCGCCAAGCTGCCAGTTCATCGCGCACGCGTGCCGCCGACCCGAACAGCGTGCACTCGGCAAGCCACGCATCGGTCAGATATTTCGGGACATCCTCGAGGCGCTTTTCCGCAACCGCCGTTTCGATCGCCGTCATCTCCTCGAGGAAGCCCGCTTCCTTCCAGTAGTTGCGATAGTTCGGCAGCAGCGCATAGCCCGTCAGCGTCTTGCGGTTGACCGCCTTGGCCGCCTCGATGTCATCGCTGATGCAGGTCGGGATCATGTTGGCAACCACGAACGCCGGATCGTTGCGCTTGGCGTCAGGCAGCGCGCCGAGGGAGGTTGGCACGTGCGACCGCGTCGCGTTGGCAAACACAAGGCCATCCCCGATCTCACCGGCCAGCGCGATCATTTTCTGGCGCAGCGTCGCGAGGATCACCGGCGGCAACCCGCCGAGCTTGTCATGCGCCTGCAGCTGCGCGACGAAATCACGGGTATCGCCAAGCGGCTTGCCCGGTGTCACGCCCATGCGCACGTGGCTGGGCGCGTGCGCTACACCGATTCCCAGCCGGAAGCGGCCACCGGAGACCTCATGCATGAAGGCGGCGCTCTGCGCAAACTCAAGCACGGTACTCGAATAGATCGGCGCGATCGACGTTGCGAACGGAATCGTTTGGGTCACATGCGTCAGCGCATGACAGAACGCCATGTTGGAAAACATGCTCGGCGACCAGATGCCGGCAAATCCGCGCCGTTCGACCTCCTGCGCGATCTCAAGCGTGCGCTTGCGCCGCCCCGGCACCGCGATCAGGCTGACGGCCGGCATCATTTCAGACATTGCGTTCCATCTCCCAAAGGCTTAGGCGACCGGCTCAAGCCGACGCCTTGATGCGCTCGACCGTCGCCTGGCGCAGGCGCAGCTTGGTCGTCTTGAAGGCGGTGCGGTCCAGCTCGCCGAGCGCCTTCGCCGTCGTCATTACCGTGGCATCGAACACGCCCTGTGCGACCGCACGGTCCAGATAGCCAACGCGCACCGCCTCGTCCGGCGTATAGAGGTTGGCGAGAATGACGGCGTTGGTCAGCTCCGTCGGCACGATGCGGTCGCGCGCCAGTTCCAGCGCCGGCTGCGGTAGGGCCAGCCCGATCGCCGTCTCGTTAAGCCCGACCTTGAAGTCGCCGGCAACCCCGATGCGCGCATCGCCGGAAAACAGCAGCACCGCCCCCATCGCCACGGCATGACCGGTACACGCGAACACGATCGGCAGCGGCGACTGGTAGAGCCTGAGCGCCAGCGCCATGCCGGCGCCACGCATCTTGGCCTTCAGGCCCTCATCATCGCCGCGGATGATCTTGAGGTCGAAGCCGCCGCAGAACACGCCCGGCCGGCCGCGAATGACGACCGCGTTAGCCTCCTTGTCCGCGCGATCGAGCGCGTCGTTGAGCGCCCCCGACATCGCCGGCGCCATGGCGTTGGCCTTGCCGTCATCCATCGTCAGCACGGCGACGCCGTCTTCGAGGGTATAGCTCACGATATCCGCCATGCGTCTCTCCTTGCATCTCGCCGGCGCCGCGTTCGGCGCCCACTATGACCGTCAGCGACCATCGCGCGCAATTGCATCCCGGATAACCGCACTGTTCGCAGTGGATCACCCTTGCGCGCGCCAGCCACCGCTGCGCAACCCGAGCGCTTGTACGCGGGCGCGGCATCGACGCATTGCCACAGCCGCGGCGCGAAAGGCCCCGGACAAACACTGACGTGTTTTCCGGGGACGCGACAGTGGCGGCGTTACGGATTCCAACTGATACGCTGTCTCTTGTCGCAATGCCGGCACATACCCCACAAAGGCGCCGTGACCTCCACTCTTGGTGCGTCCCCGGACGGCTGCGCAGCAGACGATCCGGGGCCTTTCGCCTCTCAATTCAGACCATGCTTCGATGACGCGCCGGCACGAAAGGTGATTGGCCGCCCGTTAAGTCGCGTCTTGGGCAAACCGTAGCAATGCACAAATGAATCGTCGCAAGGACCTGCTTTGATCGTATAACGGCTTAACCGAACAGTAGCGAAGGACCACCACCGATGACGGCCTCCGACACCCCGCGCCCGACCACCGTGCGCCTGCAGAACGTCGCCCAGTCCTACGGCCAGTCCGCCGCGCTGATGGCCGCTGTCGAACTCGGCATCTTCACCGCCATCAGCGAGGGCGCCGGAACTTTTCGCGAGGTCGCCGACAAACTCGACCTACACCCGACCAACGCCGAGCGCCTCATCGTGCTGCTCAGCGCCGCCGGCCTTACCGAAGTCGCAGACGGCCGCCTGCGCAACGCCGAGGATACCGAGCGCTTTCTCGTCGAAGGCAAGCCGGGCTACATGGGGCCGTGGATCACGTTCACCAAGCCGCAGTGGAACGAATGGGGCCGCCTCGCCGACCATCTGCGCGTCACCGACCTCAAGGATCTCGGCTCGATCGGCGACATCACCGTCGACGACGCACGTCGCTACCACGCCTCAACGTTCTCGATCGGCATGGGCGCCGGGCGCCGCTTCGTGCGCCATGTCGACCTTTCGAAACGCACCAAGATCATGGATATCGGCGGCGGCTCCGGCGCCTACTGCATCAATGCCGCCACCGCCCACGACCACATCAAGGCCGTTGTCCTCGACCTCGCGCCGGTGTGCGAGGTTGCCCGCGACTACCTCGCCGAACACGGCGTCGCCGACCGCGTCACCGCCGAGCCCTGCGACTTCACCCGCGACCCGTTCCCCGACGACTGCGACGTTGCGATCATGGCATCGAACCTGCCGATGTACGACCGCGCTGTGATCGCCGCCGTGATTGCCAAGGCCCATGACGCGCTGCTGCCCGGGGCTGAAATGCACCTCATCGGTGAGATGACCAACAATGACCGCACCGGTCCGTGGGGCCCGGCCTACTGGGGCCTCGGCCAGGCGATCTCGGAATCGAAAGGCCTCGCTCATTCGGAAGCCGATGTGCTCGGCTACTTCGCCGCCGCCGGCTTCCAGCGCGTCGAACTGGTCGACTTTATTCCGGGCTCCCTCGGCCGCGTCGTCGGGTATAAAAAATAGGTTTCCAAAGGAACGTCCTTTGGCCGGGTTGTCAGGGCGGGCAGCCCTGACGTATCGCGCTAAAGCGCGATTTATGAGGGGCGTTCCGCCCCTCAAACTCCCCGACCAGGGACCCGTCCCTGGACCCGAAAGGATCTTGGCCATGTTCCACACCGCGATTTGCGATCTGCTCGGCATCGAGGTGCCGATCCTGCAGGGCGCCATGCAGGGCGGCGGCGATGCGCGCCTCGTCGCGGCCGTGAGCAACGCCGGCGGCCTCGGCGTGCTGCCGACCTTCCAGGGCACGGACAACAAGCTGCGCGACGACATCGCCGCCGTCCGCGCCGCCACCGACAGGCCGTTCGGCGTCAACATCATGCCGATGGGTCCGGGCATCACCGAGCGCTGCGTCAACACCTGCGGCGAGCTGGCCGTGTCGGTCGCCACGACCGTCCGCGCCGATCCCGGCGCCGACGCTGTCGCCACCCTCAAGCAAGCCGGCATCAAGGT
>JBPCVZ010000278.1:0-6426 GCA_051010015.1 Hyphomicrobiaceae bacterium | reverse complement strand
CGGCAGATTGCGCTGGCATTCCTCGGGCGTTTCGAGAACGTGCTGCTCATTCCGAAGTCGGTCACGCCCGATCACCTGTCCGCCAATGCGGACGCGGCCGCCATCGCGCTCGACGCGGATGACATCCAACGTCTGGATGAGGCGTTTCCACTTGGCCGCAAGCCGTCAGGGCTGCCGATGCTGTAGGGGACGACGGGTTCGGTTTTGGGAGTGATGGCGGAAAAGAGTGGGGATCGAACCCACCAGGGACGTCTAACGCCCCTCACCGGTTTTGAAGACCGGGCGCCCCACCAGGGTGCGATTCTCTTCCATTTCGCCTGACGCGGTTCGATGCAGACACGTCATCAATCCCGCGCGACCAGGCTCCTATGTTTAGCGAGCCTATGAGGCTCTTGTCGAGCGCTTGATTTCGCGCGCATCGCCGCGCCGGGCGGTATAGCCGAGCTTGTCGAAATATTCGAGAACCTCGATGGCCATGTTACGACCGATCGCGGTGGCATCACGGAAGGTGCGGACTTCGAGGGCGCCGGCGGGATGCTGCGCGGCGAGCTGTTCGGCATGGGCGCGCAAGTCATCGACCTGCGGCTGGGTGAGGTAGCGCGTGTTCGAGATGCGATGCGCCAGGCCATGGCGGCCGGCGGCGGTCAGAAACGACTGCAGGCGGCGTTGCGGGATGTCGAGGTTGTTGGCGATATCGGACAGGCTGCCGGGACGCAGGCCGTCGGATTCGATGTACGCCGCGACTTTCTCCCAGAGCGCGGCGTCTTCACCCTGGAGGCCGGCCTGGTGGGTTGGCAGGCGCAGGCCAAGGCGCTCTCGCACAATCGCGCCGTCGGCTTCGAGCACATTGGCTATGGCATGCGCGAGCGGGTCGGCAAAGCGATAGCCGGCCTGTCTCGCAAGCTGCACGTCGGCGAGGCCAACCTGGTCGGGATGTTTTGTATGCCAGGATTGCAGCGTTGCGAGCAGTGCTTTTTGGCAGGCGTCCCAGTGTGTCGTACTAAAGGCGCGCTGGTGCACATCGGTGCCGACGATGCGGCCGCTGATTTCGGACTTGATGCTGCCCACTTCGGCGTCGGTGAGATTGCGCGCGCGCGCGAACGTGGTGAGGTCGATGCCGTTGGGTGACGTGGCGATGGCGGCGTCGAGTGCGGCGGCGTGGCCGGGCGTCTCGAGCGCACGCAGCAGTGCGAGGCGAGGCTCGGCGGCGCGACGCCGGAGCGGCGGAAAGATATCAATGACGTGGCCGCCGCCGACGGTACGGGTGGCGGACTGATCGCGGACGATGAAACCGTCGCCGTGGTGTGCGCCGAGCGGTTCGTCGAGGACAAGCTGGGTGAGCGCGGCAGTGCCAGGCGCGATGGACTTGCCCTCCAGAACCGCAACGCGCCCTGTCGTTTCCGCGGCACCGAGATGAACGTGGACGGGTGTCCAATGGCCGAGCGGGGTGCCTTCGCTGGCGAGCACGTGCAGGCGGGCGTCGAATTTCTGGGTCGGCTCGGCGGTCGGACTGCCGACGACCCAGTCGCCGCGGTGAACCCGGTCGCGGCTGAGGCTCTGGCCAGTGAGATTGAGCGCGGCGCGCTGGCCGGCCAAAGCCGCCTGGCGTTCTTCGTTCTGGGCGCGAATCGAGCGGATGCGGTAGGTCTCCGGTGCACCGAGGACGCGGACCTGGTCGCCGACCGCGCAGGCCCCGGCAAAGACCGTGCCGGTGACGATCAGGCCGGCGCCGGTGATGTCGAAGCGGCGATCGACGGCGAGGCGAAAATGGCCGGCATGGGGCCGGGCATGGAAGGCGCGCGCCTTGGCCGTGAGATGATCGCGCAGATCGTCGATCCCGGTGTTCTCCAGCGCAGACACCGGCATGATCTCGGCGCCGTCGAGCGTGGTGCCGAGAAGCAGTTCCTCAATTTCGTCTTTTGCTTCCGCGAGGCGATCGGTGCTGACGCGGTCAGCCTTGGTGAGGGCAACAATGCCGGACTTGACGCCGAGGAGATCGAGAATGGCGAGGTGCTCGCGGCTTTGCGGCATCGGGCCGTCATCGGCAGCAATGACGAACAGGGCGTAGTCGATGCCGGCGACGCCGCAGACCATGTTGCGGATGAATTTTTCGTGCCCGGGCACGTCGATGAAGCCGATCGGCTCGTCGTGGCCGGCAAGCGGCAGGTAGGCAAAGCCGATGTCGATGGTGAGGCCGCGCTTTTTTTCGTCCGGCAAGCGATCGGTGTCGATACCGGTCAGGGTCTTGATCAGTAGTGTCTTGCCGTGGTCGACGTGTCCCGCGGTGGCAACGATCATTGCGGTGCCTCCAGTTCGGCGAGCGTGGCAATCAGGTCATCCGCGTCATCGAGGCAGCGCAGGTCGAGGATCAAGCGGTCGTTGTGGATGCGGCCGATAACGGGTCTGGGCAGGCGGCGGCAGTTGGCGGCAAGCGTCGTGAGCCACTCACCGATGGAGGGCGGGCTTGCGCTTGCGGCAGGCGCAATGGCAATGCCCGTGCTCGCGACGGTGCGGGTCGGCAAGGCGCCGGAGCCGATCTGGCTGTCGCACGGGACGATGTCGACCGTGGCAGCCGCACCGAGCGCGCGGCGCAGGGCGACGGCGACCGGCTCTGCGCTGGCGGCTATGTCCTCAGGCGAGCGGGTCAACCAGCGCAGCGTCGGCAGGCGTTTGGCGAGGCGGTCGGGGTCCTGGTAAAGACGCAGCACGGCGGCGAGGGCGGCCATGGTCATCTTATCGCAGCGCAGGGCGCGCTTCATGGGGTTGGCCGTGATCCGGGAGATGAGGTCCTTGCGCCCGACGATGATGCCGGCCTGCGGTCCGCCGAGCAGCTTGTCGCCCGAGAAGGTGACGACGTCGGCGCCGTCCTTGAGGGCTTCAATCGGCGTCGGTTCGTGGGGCAGGCCGTGATCTTCGAGATTGACGAGGGTGCCGCTGCCAAGGTCATTGATGAACGGGACGCCGTGGTCGCGGGCCAGTTTGCTCAGGGCCTGTTCCGGGACGACGGCGGTGAAGCCTTCGATGACATAGTTGGAGGTATGGACCTTCATGATCATGCCGGCACCGGCGTCGAGGGCGGCCTTGAAATCCTTGAGGTGGGTGCGGTTGGTGGTGCCGACTTCGATGAGTTCGCAGCCGGAACGCGCCATGATGTCGGGGACCCGGAACGAGCCGCCGATTTCAACGAGCTCGCCGCGCGACACGGCGACACCCTTGCCAAGCCCGAGCGTGTTGAGCACGAGCATGACGGCGGCGGCGTTGTTGTTGACGACGGTGGCGGCTTCGGCGCCGGTGATGGCACAGATCTGGTCCGCGATGTGATCGTCGCGCTCGCCGCGGCGGCCGCTGTCGAGATCGTATTCGAGGTTGCTGGCGCCCGAGGCGACGGTGATGATCGCGTCGAGGGCTTCGCGGGGCAGCGCGGCGCGCCCGAGATTGGTGTGCAGGACCGTGCCGGTGAGATTGTATACGGGACGCAATGAGGGCGCTTCGGATTGCGCCAGGATGGCGCCGGCAAGCGCGAGCACGGCAGCCGGGGTGATGTCGACCGGGTCACCATTGCGCAAGGCGGTGCGGAGTTGCGCGATGCCCTCGCGGATCGCAGCCGTGACGGCCGTGCGGCCATGCCTCTCGATCAAGGACACCGCCGCGGCATCCAGCAGGACGCGATCCACCGACGGGAGGTTGGCGAGCTGCGATGTCAAGGCGGAGGCTGTCATACAGGTACGGATCGTCCGATCGGGAGGAGCATGTCGTCAGGTACCGTATATGGTTGCTAGCGGCCCTGAAAAACAGGTTTGCGTTTTTCGGCCCACGCCTTGAGGCCTTCACCGTGATCGGCGGAGGCCATCGCGCGTGCGCGATTTGCTTCGTGAACGGACCGGTCGAACGTGCCATGGGCGATGGCGTTGATGGCCTGCTTGATGCCGCTGACCGCGATCGGCGCATTCGAGGCGATCTGCGTCGCCAGCGTGTCGACGTGATGGTCGAGATCGTCCTTGGCGACCAACTCGTCAAGGTAGCCCATCGCCAGCATTTCGTCGGCTTCGACCGGCGCGGCGGTCATGAAAAGGCGCTTGGCATTGTTGAGGCCGAGGCGGGAAACGTAGCGGCGCACACCGCTCGCGTAGTAGATGATGCCAAGTCGGGCGGCCGGCATGAACATGCGCATGCCCTCGACACCGATGCGGAAGTCGCAGGCGAGGGCGAGGTCCGTGGCGCCGCCATAGACGCCGCCGTTCATGGCCGCGATGGTCGGGATCGACAGGTTTTCAAGCGCGTCGACCATGCGCTCGAAGGCGTTGGGGTCGTAGTCGGCCTTGGTGCCGGAGTCGTCGTCGGCCAATGCACCGATGTGAAAGCCGGATGAAAAGCTTTTACCGGTGCCGGTGAGGATGAGGACACGCGCGTCGGGGTTATCCGCGAGCTCGGAGAACATTTTGGTAAGGATGCGCAGGTCGGCCGGTTCGAGGCGATTGTGCTCGGCCGGCCGGGACAAGCGGATCGTTGCCTTGCCGTTGCGGATATCGAGTTGTGGGGTCGTCGATGCAGGAAGCGTGTCGGTGGTGCTCATGCTGTGATCACTTGGTCCTTGTTTGCCCGGGCCCGGTCAGCCGGCGTTCGAGAGTTTGTAGAATCGGCCGGCCGTGCCTGAGAAGAGGTCCGTTTTCTCAGCGGCGGTGAAACCGGCGGCATAGCGTTTACAGGCATTCCAGTACACCTGGTAGCTGTAGGAGCCCTTGTCGACCGGGAAATTGCTCTCGAACATGCAGCGCGATGGCCCGAAGGCTTCGATGCAGGTGTCGAAGTATGGCTTCCAGGTCTCGGCGAGGTGCTCGGACGTTGGCGGCATGTCTTCGTCTTCGTGGCGAAACCCGTTGATGCGCATGCCAAGGCCACCGAGCTTGACGTGGACGTTGGGGCAAGCTGCCAGCTGCTTGATCGAGGCGGCCCAGACCGGAAACACTTCCTGGTGCTTGCCGGCATAGCTTGCGGCGCCGAGCGGGCCGCCAACGTGGTCGAGAACGATCATCGTGTCCGGACAGGCGTGGGCGGCTGCCGTCAGGTCGTCGATCTGAGTGTGATAGAGCCAGGCATCGAACGTGAGCCCCTGCCGGCCGAGTTGGCGGATGCCCTCGCGAAATGCTTCGTCGTCGAGTTGATGGGGCGGCGGTGCGTAGTTGGGGTTCATGAGAACCGCATCTTCCGTCCAGGCGACGATATGGCGAATGCCGCGGAAGCGGCCACCGGCAGCTGCGATGTGGGCATCGAGGACGCGCTCGACGTCGCGCCCAAGCGTCATGTCGGCGAAGCTGACGATGCCTTCGCAGACGCGGGTTTTTCCATATTGCCCGCTCTGTGACATGGCCGCGATACCGGTCGCGAACTCGGTTTCTCCGATCGGCTGCATCGCGGCATCGCCACCGGCGCGGTGAAAGGCGCGGCATTGCACGAAGACGGTCGCGATGACGTTGTGGCCGGAGTTGGTGTCGGCAAGGATATCGTCAAGCAGGTAGCGGTTGCCGGCGCGGTCCCAGAGATGATGGTGGGGATCGACGATCGGCAGGTCCGGCTCGATGATCGCTTCGTGGTGACGCTCGAGCCAGTCATGGCGCACCGGGATATAGTGCATCGCGATGGTCTCGGCGGATGGTTTGGTCGTCATGTCAACTTCTCGCAAGGTTTGATTGGGCGCAGCCTAGCCGTTCTCGGCGCGGACTTCGGCGAACACCTTCCTGGCGACAAACGTCGCTTCGCGGACGAGCGGCACGCCGACATAGCCCGACATGTGGAACATCGTTTCGGTCAGTTCCTTTTCGGTCCAGCCCTGGCGCAGCGCGAAACGCAAGTGAATCTCGAGTTCGGGATAGCGCCCCGTCGCGATATCAGAGACGACGCATATCAAGGTGCGGGTCTTGACATCAAGGCCGGGCCGCGACCAAAGCGCACCAAAAACCGTTTCGGTGACGACGTCGATGAATTCCTGGCTGAGCGGGTCTTCGGCATACTCGGAGGCGTTCTTTTGAAACTCGGCCTCGCTGCGCAGGTTTTTGCGCATTTCGAGGCCCTTCTTGTAGAGGTCGCTCTTGTCGGACATGGGGCGGTCTTTCCTGGCAGGCGTTCCGGTTATTCCGCGGCGCGGGTTTCGAGGACGGGACGCGCGGGCACCGGCATCGCTTCGCAAAGCGGTATAACCTCCTCGGCAAACCGGCGCATCATGCGATGGCGCACGTCGCGCGGGACACCGGCCATGGCGTTCGAGATCAGCATGTAGTTGAAGCCGATTGCGCGCAGTTCGTTGACGCGCCGTGCGACGGTCTCGGGCGTGCCGACAAGGCTGCGGTCGAGGATCGGATCGTTCTGGGCGGGATCACCCATCAGCTTCATGTTCGCGAAAATCTTGGCGAACTGCTCATAGCCTTGAAT
>JBPCVZ010000277.1:0-21706 GCA_051010015.1 Hyphomicrobiaceae bacterium | reverse complement strand
GCCGGCATTCACGGTCTCTCGGAAGGCCAGAAGGTCTCCTTCGACACCGAAATCGACCAGCGCAGCGGCAAAACGGCAGTTGCCAACATCCAGCTCGACTAACGTCGGCTGATGGCTCCGCGGCGCGGAGGCGACTGCCAAACGGCCTGAGAAAGCCGCCCCGTTGAGGGCGGCTTTTTTGTTGGCAACGATTTGAGGGCGCGCGGCTCAGCGGCGATATTGAAGGAACGGGCTCTTGGTCGCGACCTGGTCATACAGGCCGCGCGCGCGGTAGTTGAACTCCTGGGTCGCCCAGTACGTCCGTGTACAGGCGCGTGCGTCGGCCTCGACGTAGACTGCTTCGATCAGCTGGCGCCCGATCCCCTTGGCACGCACCTCCGGTGACACGAACAGGTCCTCCAAGTAGCAATAGTGCGTCTTCGACCATGTCGAGCGATGGAAGATGATGTGGGCAATACCCACCAGGTCTCCACTATCGTCGACAGCACCCAAGCCGATGTGGAACTGAGGGTCTTCGTTCATCAATCGTGCCCACGTCTCGTCGATGACATCATCCGGCAGGCTGGCTTTGTAGAAGGTCAGATAACCGCGAAACAGCGGCTCCCATTGATCTCGGTCGGTCGGCTTGAGGCCGCGTGTCGTAATGCTCATTAAAGGCTCCCGACAGTTGTTTGAACCGTTCTATGCTGCACGCAAGCTAGCAGAAATATTGCAATCACCGGTCACGCCTCTCTACAGCAACCAGACGGTGGCGAGACCGAGGAACGCAAAGAACCCGATGATGTCGGTTACCGTCGTCACGAACACGCTCGACGAGATCGCGGGATCATAACCAAGCCGCTCGAGCGAAATCGGAATCAGGATGCCGGCGAGGGCCGCGGCGAGGTGGTTGAACACCATCGCCGCCGCGATTACCAGGCCCAGCGCGCTCGAACCAAACCAAATCACCGTGATGCCGCCCAGGATAACCGCGAACAAGGCACCATTGATGAGTCCGACGGACGTTTCGCGAAGAACGATGCGCGCCGCATTGACAGGTCCCAGTTCACGCGTTGCGATCGCCCGCACCGCAACGGTCATCGTCTGGGTTCCGGCATTGCCCCCCATCGACGCGACGATCGGCATCAAGACAGCGAGCGCCACCATCTGCTCGATCGAGGCATCGAACTGCTTGATCACCAACGATGCGAGGATCGCCGTGCCGAGATTGGCAAGCAGCCAGATGAAGCGGCTCTTGGTAGTCTGAAAGACGTTGTCGAAAACGCTCTCGTCACCGACACCGCCAAGCAGGCGAATATCCTCTTCGGCCTCTTCCTTGATCACCTCGACAACATCATCAACGGTGATCACGCCAACGAGGCGCTCGTTGTCGTCGACGACCGGCGCGGAAATCAGGTCATAGCGCTCGAACTGGCGCGCGACCTCTTCCTGATCCTCGGTCGCGAGCACCGTCTGCGTGCCCTCGTCCATGATCGCTTCGATGTTGACCGCACGCTTTGAGCGCAACAGCCGGGACAGTTCGACCATCCCGAGAACGCGGTATGTCGGATCAACAACATAAATCCCCGAAAACATGTCGGGGAGATCCTCGGCATCGCGCATGTAGTCGATCACCTGGCCGACATTCCAGAACGGTGCGACCGCGACAAAATCCGACTGCATGATGCGGCCGGCCGTCTCGTCCGGGTACTCGAGGTTGCGCAACAGTGCCGATCGATCCGTGCTGCTGAGCTGCGAGAGGACCTCGTGGCGGTCTTCGAGTTCAAGGTTCTCGAGGACGTAGGCGGCATCATCGGAATCGAGTTCCGTGACCGCACGGGCAAGGAATGCGTTGGGCAGTTCATCTGACAGCTGGTCGCGGACCGCTTCGTCGAGCTCGGAGAAGATCTCGTAGTCGATGTCGCTGCCCAGTGCCTGCACGAAGCCGACGCGTTCGTTGGCGGCGAGATGCTCGATCAGATCGGCGACATCGGGTGCGCGCAGGTCGGCCACATAGCGGCGCACGCGCGTATGGTCGAGCGCACCGAGCGCTTCGGACACATTTTGCACCAGCTCGCTATCTACGTCGTCTTCATGCTCCTGGCGGACGCCGGCGACGTTGCTTTCAGACGTTTCGAGCATAAGCCGTCATCCTCTGGCGCATGATGGTTCATCCTCAGGGCGTGGCCGCCTCCCCCAACGGGTGTGCGTCGAGCCTTGTAGCGCGTCCGAGACCAAGGCAGACCGAGCACAGCTGTGGCAATTCGGTTCTAGCGTCCACAATTACCGCCTTCGGCGCGTCAGATTGTCGAATTCTGAGATGCAATTAAGAGAACAGAGCACGCGCGCTGCAGCAAATCACAACGCATCGTCAGGGACTTAGCACACTGGCAGAGCGATGCAACCGGCTCTCGGCATTGCAGCGCGAGAGACACGCTATCGGGTATAAACCCGGCACAACCGCACAACGCCTTGCCATCTGTCGGAGCAGGCTCCTATATGCCATTAGCCGTCCGACACAGTCGACACAAGCTTGGCTGTCGGTTGGTGATTGGCCCCACCAGATCTGTTCTGGGCCGCAAGTTTTGGATCAGGAATGTCGATGATACTGTTATCTGGCACGAAGTTGATCGCCCGCGCGGGAACCGCAGTGTTGTCGATTGGCATCATGGCCGGCGCCGCCCAGGCAGCCTGCGGCAACAACGCCCTCGGCGTTTCCCGCACGATCACGATCGATGCCGCCGGCGGCAAACTCTATGGCGGACTGCAATACGATCCCGGCGCGCTTCTCAAGGACAAAGAGGTCATCCTGACGTTCGATGACGGCCCGTTGCGGCGTTATACGCGACGCGTGCTTAAAGCCCTCGCGTCGCACTGCACCAAGGCGACGTTCTTCATGGTCGGGCGCATGGCGGTGGCCGATCCTGCCATGGTGCGCGAGGTTGGCGATGCCGGACACACAATTGCCAACCACACCTGGAGCCACAAGAACCTGCACCAGCGCAGCGCGCGGCGTGCCGGCGGCGAAATAGAACTCGGCATCAGTGCGGTACGCATTGCCGCAAAGGCGCCAATCTCACCGTTTTTCCGGTTTCCCTATCTCGCCGATCCCAATTCGATGATCGCCTATGGCAAATCGCGCAATCTCGCGATCTTCTCGATCGACATCGATTCCTATGACTACAAGACCAAATCGCCCGGCCGCGTCTATTCCAACATCATGAAGCAGCTGCGCACGCGGCGCAAAGGCATCATGCTGTTCCACGATATCCAGCAGTCTACCGCCGGGGCCATGCAGCGCCTGCTCGATACGATGCAGCGCGAGGGCTACAAGATCGTCCACGTCGTCTCCAAGACACCGGTCAAGACACTCGCCGATTTCGACAAGCGGGCCCAGACGCTGCATGCCAAGCGGCGCACGGTGGCACGTGCCGGCGCCATCGGTGGCGGTGCGTTCGAGAAGGCGCCCGGTCGCAGTCGGCGCAACAACGTTTCGGCAGGCAGCAACACCAAGGTCGCCGCCGTCAAGACGCCCGAAAAACGCGCCAATCCCTTTTCGGAGAGCGTGCCGCGGTTGCGCCCCCGGGCACGACCCAAGCCCGATTGGCGCCGAGCCATCTGGGGCAATTAGAGCCGCGAGCCTTTAATTGGAGACAATTCTGTTGCCAAGCGGTGAGTCGCCCAGCAGGAGAGCGGCGTAGCGCGCAGCGGTGCTGCGGGCAAGCCGTTCGACGCCCCTGGGTGTTTCCTGGGCGGCCGCCGCTTGGCAACCCTGTGGGCCGGGCGGATTTGCCCCGATCTCGGCGCGTCCCGTCTTGTCCGTAGCCCCGCTACGCACTGCGACGGTCCACTTGATCTCGGAACAAATCCGCTCGGCAGAAAGGTTCCAATTAAAGACTCGCGGCTCTAGCTGCGAGCGATAAAGGTTCGAGGCTCGAGATCCTATTGCACGAGATGGGCGACCGCTTGCGGGCTCGGTTCCATCTCACCGCGTTCGATGCTGCGCACGACCTCGGCCATGCCCCGGTTGTAGGGTGCCGCGATGCCGATCTCATCGCCGCGCGCGGCCACCAGGCCATTGAGGTAGTCGATCTCCGTACGGCGGTCCTTCTGCATGTCCTGGCCCATGGACGGGCGCTGTTCGCCGCTGCGCGTCTTGGTGCCTTCGAGCAGCTTTTCTTCGCACTGTCCGAACGCGGCACTGTCGCCATCGTGGGCTGCAGCCAGCTGATGTGGAGTCAGGCCATACATGTTTTCGAGCACATAGCCCTGCGCATGACCAACCTTGACGGCCTCGCCGGCCAGCATGATGGCCAGTTTGCGCGTCACCGGGTCCTCGTCATTGGCGTTGCCGCCGCGCCCGGTCGCCGCCGACACCGGGTTGCGCATGCAGTTGATGCATAACTTCGACCAACGCTCGCCCCAAAGATTGTCGGTCACCTTGGCGCTATCGATACTGCTGAGCATCGCCACCACCCGCTCGGCCCGCTCTGTGCTGCGGCCATGCGCTTCGCCGACCCGGAAGATCGTGTGCGCGTCACCACCCAACGCGACGTTGCGACGGATGTGACCGGGCTCGGTCAGCTCGACGGCGATCTTGCTGGCGATGCAGCCAACCGTCCGCCCCCAGCCGACAATGCCGGCGATGCGTTCCTCGTTGATGCCGTTCTGCAGCGACACGATGAAGCCGGCCGGCGTCAAATACTGCTTGATCATCTGCGTCGCCCATTCCGTGTCGTAGGATTTGACGGCAACGAAGGCAAAGTCGAACGGTGCCGTTTTCGACACCGACTGCAACTCGGTCAGATGCATTGCCTTCGGCTTGACCGTGAAATTCTCGGGCGCTGTCATACCGGTCAGCGTCAGGCCTTTTTCGCGCATGTGCTCGACGTGATCCGGCCACATGTCGATCAGCGTCACGTCGTGGCCGTCGCGCGCGAGATAGCCACCGACATAGCCGCCGAGCGCACCGGCGCCGACGATCGCGATTTTCGGGCTGTTTCCAAGGGACGTGTCTGCAGACATGGCATTTCCTCATAGCTTGGCGGGATAGGCGCGCGGGCAGGCATCAACCTGTCGCAGCCGGGAACTCCCGATCAGATGTATTGCTTCATCCAGTCGTCATAGGCGTCTTCCGCCATGGCGATGCGCATCAGCTCTTTCGACGGCATGTTCTCGAGATCCTCGGGCTGCGTGCCATCGCGCATGGCCCGCATCGTGGCATAGACCGCCTGCACGCCGGCGCGGATCGGATTGTGGCCCTGCAGCGCAATGCGCGCGCCGCGACTTGCCAGATAATCGGTATCCTTGAGCTCGGCCGGCGTGCCACCAAGGATCAGCGGCAGCTTGACCTCCGGCGCGATCGCATCGAGTTCACCGCGCGTCTTGACACCGACCAGGAAGATCGCATCGACGCCGGTCTCCTGATACGCCCTGACGCGCTTGATCGCATCCTCGACACCGGCGATCGCCACCGCACTGGTACGGCCTGCGATGGCAATGCCAGTTTTGTCCGCGCGCGCCGCCACGGCCGCCTTCATCTTGCCGACCCCCTCTTCGAGCGACAGCAGCCGCTGCTTGCCGGCCATGCCATAGGGCTGCGGCAGCTCCGTATCCTCGATCGACATGCCGGACACGCCGGCGATCTCGAGTTCCTCGACCGTGCGCATCACGCTCAGGGCGTTGCCGTAGCCGTGGTCGGCGTCGACCATCAGCGGCAGGTTGAAGGCGCGGTTGATGCGCAGGCACTGCGCGGCGAATTCCGAAAGCGTAATGACGATATGGTCCGGCGCCCCCAGTATCGTCATCGATGCCGTCGATCCGGCAAACATCCCCATCTCATAGCCGACGTGCTCGGCCATGCGCGCCGACATCGGGTCGAACACCGAGCCGGGGTGATAGCAGGTATCGCCGGAGATCAATTCGCGAAACCGCGCGCGCCGTTCACTCCATTTCTGCATGGGCTCGGGTCCTCTCGATGCCGTTGTGCTGTTTGCAGAAATAATGGCACGGGCGCGGAGCGGTTTCGAGTGCGTACGCCGAAATCGCCCGATCATCAAATCGAGGATGGTGCCTAGCGCGCCAGCGCTGGTGATTTGCGCGCGCGTCCAAGACCGGCCAAGCCATAGGCTCAGCCGGTCCGCCGCTCACTCTTTGTAGGTGGCGGACTTTGGGCCCGACGCAGCGGACCAAGAAAGCGGGAGAAAAAACCGGCCGGGATGTCACTCCCGGCCAGCCTCTGGCACGTCAACGGCGTGCGCGCTGCACGAGTTGCTCGATGTCGCCGACCAGGTGCGCAAGGACGCGCTGGTCGGGGCGCTCGAGTGGCAGCGCCTTGCTGCCCTTGGCGCTGACGTAGGGCAGCCACAACGCCTTCCACCGCGTGGCATCGACGGCGAGTTGGCCAATGGTGGCGGGTGTCGCCATCATCAGCCCGTCCTGGGCCGCGAGCCACAGGTTGACCGCGTCCCAAACCGGCTGCGGCGCAGGCGTATTGCCGGCCGCCTCCAGCTGCCAGATCCGCGGCTTGCCGCCGTGCCAGCGCACCTCCAGGGTCGCGACGCGGTGCGAACCGCGGCGTACCGAGAAGATGAGGCACTCGCGCGCCGCAACCATGCCGGCGTAGCTGCCGACACAATTGTGCATGATGTCACCTTCTTCGTTGAGCTCGGCAGCTGAACGAAGCGGCACCATCACGTAGCCGGCGCCACGACGACGGCGGCTGTAGCGGCCTGGACCGCGCTTCTGGTCGGCCCGAGTGAGGTCGGCCATGACGCGGTCGTACCAGGTGCACATATGCTGGACGGCCGTGGCGAACGCCATCTGGCGGTTCCACGGCTTATCCATCATGCGGTGCCCGCGCACCTCGCTGTGACGCGAGAACCAGGCGTAGATCGCCAGCGGGCGGACCGGCGCCTCCCCGGCAAACGGTTCGACATAGGCCCGGCGTTCGCCGGCAAGCCACAGCGCGAAGTCCTCGCTGCCGGCATCGAGTGCCACCTCGAGCGCCTGGAACCACGCCTGCGCGGTCTCTTCCAGTTGCGGCAGGCGACCTCCGATCTTGCGACCGAAAGCTTCACCGGTTTCGGCGATGGCGATCGGACGCGCGAACGCTTCCGGCGGCAGGCGGCGCATCCAGTTCGGCAACGCGAGCACCTCGGCAATCTGCGCCAAGGGAGCCCCGTCACGAACCAGGCGTGCCGCTTCGGCGCGCTGGTCGATCGTGCCACGCCCCGAGACCATCGCGAAAGCGATCGCCGGGAACGTGAACAGCAAATCGCCGTGCCGGCTCGACGTTCGCGTGAACTTGCGAAGCCGGCGACGATAGGAACGATCGAAGCGCTTGATCTGCGTCTCGAGCGCGACATGACGCGCGCCACCGTGCGCAGAAACGACTGCGTTGCCCATTGGATTGCTCCAATTTCTGGATGGCGATCGCCGGCACGCACGCGGCCACGATTGCGCAGCCGCGCTCGACGAGATCACGCAGGCGAGGCCGGCGCGCACGTCATGCGATCAGGTCGATCAGCACGAAATGGTGATAAGGGCAGAGCCGTCGGCTGCGGCATGGAGCGATAATCGCCGGGCAGTGATGAGGCCCGTGATATCGTCCAGCCTGTAGCCTACAACCAGGGTCCTTTTAGCTGCCGCATGAGACATCGGCCTATCGGCCGTATCTCGATTCGGCAGGGCGCCCGCTAGGGGCGAAGGACCCGGGTGTCACGTGGCGAAGGAGGTGCCTAAGAGTAAATACCGCCAGGCGCCACGTGCCGGTCTACCCGGCATATGTCGTCTGTCCGTATTCATTGGCATCCTTTCGCATAATCTGATTGAGCGTGGTGAATGAACGGAAACGATGGCAATCTCAAGGCAAATGTCGAATATAGGTTGATGAAACCTCTCGTCTCGGGACGTCGACCCGATCACGCGCATATGGGAGCCGCAGGCATGGACAAGACAGGCGAACAACCAAAGAGCTTGGGCGACTATCGCGTGCCCGATGACCGCGAAGCGCTAATCCATACGCACATCGCGATGCTGAGTGAAACGGCACGCCGGGTTTCCGACCAGCTGGCGTTCGCCGCCGACGTCAGCGACCTCACGGCTGAACTCGAGGCCGGCGCCGACGATGACGCGGAAGGAGCACAGTGATGGCCCTGCACAAACTCGCCGCCGTCGACCTCGCCGCCAAGATCAAAGCACGCGACGTCTCCTCGGTCGAAGCGACCGAGGCCGCCCTCGTCCGCCTCAAGGCTGCGCACCAGAAATGCAACGCCGTCGTTGCCTTCGAAGATGACGAGGCACTCACCGCCGCCAAGGCCGCCGACCAGGCGCTCGCCGAGGGCACCTCGTTCGGTCCGCTGCACGGCGTACCGCTGGCCCACAAGGACATGTTCGAGCGTGCCGGAAAAATCGCCAGCTGGGGCGCGAACATCCGCGCGAAAGAACCTGCTGCGCGCGACGGCACCCTGATCGAGCGCTTCAAGGCGGCCGGCAGCCATCAGATCGCCGCGCTGCATCTCACCGAGTTCGCCTACGGGCCGATCGGTCACAACTACGTCCTCGGCCACGCCCGCAATCCGTGGAACACCGCCCACGTCAGCGGCGGCTCGTCGTCCGGCACGGCGATGTCGATCGCCACTGGCGCCATCGCCGGCGGCATGGGCTCGGACACCGCCGGCTCGCTGCGCCTGCCCGCCTCGGCGTGCGGGATCATGTCATTGAAACCGACCTGGTCGCGGGTCACCCGCGCCGGCGCCATGCCGCTGTCATCCTCGCTCGACGCGGTCGGGCCGATGGCGCGCGATGCCCGCGATCTCGCCGTGATGCTGCAGGCGATGGCCGGTCATGATCCACGCGATGCCGCCACCTCAATGCGGCCGGTGCCGGACTACCCCGCCCTCATCGATCGGCCCGTCAAGGGCCTGCGCATCGGCATCGACGAGAAGCTGATCGGCGAAGCCGACGTCAGCGTCCAGGAACGGCTCATGCAGGCCCTGCATCTCCTCGAAGGCGCCGGCGCCGAACAGGTCGCCGTACACATCGACAACTGGTCGACGCTCGACCATCTCGCGCAACTCGTCCAGCTCACCGAAGCCGCCGCGGCGCATTCGCCCTTCCTGCGCCACCAGTCCGGGAAATACGGGCCGCAAGTCCAGGCCCGTGTCGAATACGGCCACTTCGTGCCGGCGCACGATTATCTCGTCGCGATGCGCGCGCGCGGCATGATGCTGCGCAAGATGCTCGACGACGTCTACGCGCACTGCGACGTCGTCATGCTACCCAACTTTGCCGGCCCGATCCCGACCATCGAGGAACTCGATGTCGGCGGCGGGCCTCAGCTCATGGCGGCGCTGACCAAGGTCATGAAATTCGTCCGGCCGCTCAATTCCCTGCAGCTGCCGGCCCTGACGCTGCCCTACCCGGCCGTCTCCGGCGCCCTGCCAAACGGTTTCCAACTGATGGGTCGGCCCTTCTCGGAGGCCCGGCTGCTCTCTGTCGCCCGCGCCTACCAGGAGCGCCGCCCGATCGAACTCGCACCGCTGGAGTGATGCGCCAGTCGGCGCAGCGCGCCGCCGTCACGTTGCCCACCTGCGCACGGACCAGACCGGCTTCGTGCTGTCTCTTCACGGCCGTGCATGCCGCGTGTGATCTGCCTCACACGCCCGAAACAATCGAAACGTATTAAGCATGATCCGGACATCCGTCTGAAACGTGCACCGCGCAAGTTCGTCCTTGTCGATGACGCAGAAGCCGTCGTCACACAAGCTCATTCGAGGACGGTCAGATGCGTACAGGAACGCCATACAACAACAAGCCCGCGGCATCGCATGGCCGCCCGCAGGTCGTCGCGCTTCACGGTTCGGCAAGCAACGGCGCGCAATGGCGTCGCCTCGCCGACGCGCTCGCCACGCACTACGACGTTGCAACGCCGGATCTGCCCGGCTATGGGCAACACCACAACGTGCTGCCCTTCGGCAAGCCCACGCTTGCCGGCGACGCCGTGCATCTCGCCCATATTGTGCAGCAGGCAGGCGCCCCGATCCATATCGTCGCACATTCCTATGGAGCCGCCGTTGCCGTCCGCTTTGCCCTCGACAATCCCGAGGCCGTCGCCAGCCTGACACTGATCGAGCCTGTTCTGTTTCATCTGCTGCGCACCGATCGCGCGCTCGACCGGGTCCACAACGCCGAGATTTCACGGATCGCAAACGCCATGCGCGTTGCCGACCGGCTCGGCATGGCTGGCATCGCGATGTCACGGTTTGTCGATTATTGGAACGGTGCCGGTACGTGGCGGGCGATGGCGCCATCGCTGCGTGCGTCGCTGGCCAGCCAGGTCGCCCAGGTCGCGCGCAACTTCAGAGCCGTTTTCGCCGAGACCTGGTCGGCAGCTGCCTGCCGGCGCATTCAATGCCCGACGTTGATCATCACCGGTCAGAGCAGCCCCGGTCCCGTCCGGCGCGTTGCCCGAATTCTATTCGAAGCCATGCCGCAGGCGCGCCTCAAAGCGATCCCCGGTGCCGGTCACATGGCGCCCCAATCGCACCCGGAAACCGTCAATCGGTTGATCACCGAGGCGATATTGATGGCAGCACCCCGGGCCGCGGAAGCCGCTCAGCGTGCGCTCGCCGCTTGAGGCCGGCGCCGCCGCGTGCGATCCTGCGCCTTCAATCGATGACGGAGCAGGTCGATGCGCCGAACCGTGTGGTCCACTGCTATGGCCCTGGCCGTGGCGACTGGCGTGCTGTTGTCCGCGGCGCTACAGGCCAAGGCCCAGACAATTGACATCCTGGCACTCGGGGCGAGCAACACCTACGGCAAGGGTGTCTCGCGCAATCAGGCGTATCCCCGTCACCTTCAGAACATGTTGCGCGCGCGCGGCGTCAAGGCCGGCGTGCGCAATGCGGGTATCAACGGCAACACCACCGGCCAGATGCGCGCGCGCCTGGCCGGCGCGTTGCGTCGTTCGACGCGGCTCGTCATTCTGCAACCGGGCGGCAACGACCGGCGGCGCGGCATTTCCCGCACCGCACGCAGCGCCAACATTCGAGCGATGAAACGTTATCTGCGGGCGCGCGGCATCGCCGTCGTCATGCTGCGCAATCGGTTGATTGGTGCCGTTGCCCGTCGTCATCCGCGTCCTGATGGTCAACATTTTCTAGGGAGCGGTTATCGGGCGCTGGCGGCGCGTCTGGTTCCGCGCGTTTTGCGAGCCATCCCTCGACGATAGAGCGCAGCGTCGGCATCGACCTCACCGGCGGTTGAACCGAACCAGCGATACCTTCGATCCACGCGCCACGCAGGACGATCTCGTCCTTCCAGTGCAGGTTCTTGCGATCCAGCGGATGCGGCAATCGGATCGTCCGGCCGCTCGCTCTTACACGGTCCTTGCGCACGAACGTCACCTCGAGCACCGACGGCACCTCGACCCCGAAGGCATGATAGACCGGCGCGAAGTTGTTCGGATGAATATGCGCAACGGCGAAATCCTGCGTGATCTTTTGCATCAACGCTGTCAGTCGCTCCAGTGCACCTCGTTGAAACACGTCTTCGAGGTCGTGGAATTCGATCACCATCGTGCGAAACAGGCTAAGCACATCACGGGGCGTGTCTTCGATGACATCGTACTCGGCGCCCTCGATGTCCATCTGCAGGATGAGATCGTCGACACCGGCCACGCCGACTTTTTGTGCAACCCAATCGGCAAGCCGCATGTGCCGCTCATCATTGGTCACGCCGAGATGCTTCTTGTCGAATTCAAACAACTTGTTCTCGAGCGGCGCGCAATCGACACTGTTGTCGGCGAGATAGCAGTTGATGCCGTGGACCCTTGCCAAGGTATCCTCGAAGTCCGCGATCACTTCGACACCCGGCGAAAAGCACCCGACGATACCCGCCAGGTCATTGGGAATGAGGTATCCGCCGTCGCGTTCGCTGCCAACCCGTATCAATGGGTACCCGACATCAACGGGTCGTAGCAGCCGGATGAAGTCAATCACGTCTTCGCGTGGCGAAGACGGATCGGCCGCAATGCTTACCACTTTGGATCTATTATACCGACGGATGATTCGATTCGGGTAGACATGGTTCTTGAGTTTGCTCAACGCCTTGTTGAATGCCGTTTTTGCCATGTCGCCGTCCAAAACCGCTCAAAATAGACGCGGCACCGCCAAGAATCCCTGTTAATAACTAACGGTAACGGGCTTGCTTGGCTAGAGGTGCGCTGATGTCAGACGATATGGTGCACGGACACTGTCATTTTTGCGACTATCACCAAATTTTCTTCAGGCCGCCGCGTTTTCCCTGTGGAAATCGAAATCACTTTGATGTGAAACACCGACCGCGCCGCAGCAATGTTTGCTGCACTGCCGAACTGGCGACCGCGCGGCACAGGTGAGCTTCACCGTCCTGCCGGCGCGATGGCATGGACGAATGCTCACCTACGGCCGCTTGGCAACAACGTCGATCTCGACCAGCGCGCCAACCGCCAGCGCGGTCACGCCAATGCAGGTTCGCGCCGGCAGCTTGCCCGCCTCAAAATATGACGTATACGTCTCGTTCATCTTGGCATAGTCCCGCTCGAATTCGGTGAGATAGGCCCGTGCCTGAACGACGTTCTTGAGCTCAAGGTCCATACCCTTCAGCACGATGATCAGATTATCCATCACGCGCCGCGTTTGCGCTTCGATGCCCTCGGGCAGTGCCCGCTCAGGTTCCCCCGGCCAAGTCGGCATCTGACCGGTTAGGAACACCCAGTCATCGATCGCCGCCGCGTGCGAAAACGGCGCGACGGGCTGCGGTGCACCCTCGATCATATGAAAGCTGGGAAGCGACATTGGACGTCCTTTCGGATTGCACGGCGTTGCGGCACGGCCCATCCTATCGCCGCGTGCGCACGCCGCAACGCACAATGCGCTTAGGCGGGCAGCAGCGGCATTGTCGCACGACGCTATGGGCTCAGGATTTTCGCCAGCGCGTCAATCTTCGGCGACGCCGCCCCCTTGCGCCAGATCAACATGGTGCGCAGTCGGTTTTCGCCGTCCGGCAGCGCATTGATGCGCAAGCGTTTCTTCTCGGGAAACGTCGAGATCACGCTGCGCGGGACGAGCGCGGCGCCCATCCCGGCGAGCACGCTGCCGAGCATTGCGTGATAGGAGCCCAGTTCAACCGTGCGCTCAGGCAGTTCCTCGCGCGCGGCATACCACTGCTCCAGTCGACGACGATGCGGGCAGCCGTGTTCGAACACGATCATCGTCTTTGGCACCGGCCCCGCCTTGTCGATCGCGGGATGATCCTTCGACGTCACGATGACGGGCTCCTCATCGAACGCGACCAAAGAATCGAACTTCGCCTGCGCAACCGGCTCGGCGACCAGCGCGGCGTCGATATCGCCGGCCAGCACAGCGGTCGAAAGCTGCGTTGGATTGCCGGTGCGCAATTCCAGCACGACGTCCGGATAGCGCTTGGCGTAGACCGTGAGCGGCTCCGGCAATCGCACCGCGGCCGTGCTCTCCATCGCGCCCAACCGGAATTGCCCGCGCGGGCGGTCGTCATGCAATGCGGCACGCGCTTCATCGGCCAGCGCGAGCAACTTGTCGGCATAGCCGAGCAGCGTCTGTCCGGTCGGCGTCAGGATTAGCCGCTTGCCTTCGCGATTGAACAGATTGACGCCGAGTTCCTCCTCGAGCTGGCGAATACGTGTCGTGACGTTGGACTGCACGCGCCCCAGCCGCTCTGCAGCGCGTGTCACCCCGCCCTCGCGGACAACGGCCGTGAAGATGCGCAAGTCGGACAGATCCATTTCATCTCTCCAAGAGATCAAAAACATCATAATTATTCATTTTTAACGAACGAACGCAAGCGCTATGAGATGCCCACGGACGACGTCCGTTGTGCAGCTGCCGACACACCTTCGATCAACCCACACACCCGCCAAGCGAGGCTTGCCATGACACCTGAAGACAAAGCGATCGTACAGCACACGTGGGCGATGGTTGTTCCCATCGCCGACACCGCTGCTAACCTGTTCTACGACAAACTGTTCGAGCTCGACCCGGCGCTCGAAGCGCTGTTCGCCGAGGTCGACCTCGCTGCTCAGAAAAAGAAGCCGCAGGCGTTGGCGACCACCGTTGCCAGCCTCGATGCACTCGACGCGTTGGTCCCGCAGCTTGCTGATCTCGGCCGCCGTCACGCCAGCTACGGTGTCGTCGACGCCCACTACGACACGGTCGGGCGGGCGCTGCTTTGGACCTTGCAGACCGGCCTCGGCGACGCCTGGACACCGGCCACCGAAAAGGCCTGGACAGCGGCCTACACGACCGTCGCCGAAACCATGAAGGCCGGTGCGCAAACCGGCCAAGAAACCCCTCCTCAAACCCAATACCGGGCCGCCTAGCGGGCGGTCCGCGTACTCTCAAACGACAAGGAATTCAGTCATGCAAAAAGGATACTGGGTTGTCCGCGTTTCGGTAAAGAACACCGAGAACTATCCGGACTATCTGGCGGCCGCCCGGCCCGCCTTCGAAAAATACGACGCCCGCTTCGTCGTTCGCGGCGGGCGCTACCTCGCCAAGGAAGGTGTCGCGCGCGACCGCAACGTCGTCGTCGAGTTCGCCGACTACGATACCGCCATCGCCTGCTACCACTCGCCCGAATACGCGGCCGCGCGGTCCATCCGCCAGGCCAACGCCGATGCGGATTTTTTGATCGTCGAGGGCGCGTGAGAGATGTGTCCCTGTACAGCAAGTGGGCTTGACCGGTTGCCCAGTCCGGCCCCTTGCCGAGGCCGGGGTCGCGTTGGCCCTTGCCAGGCAGAGCGCGCCGGTTTGATATGGCAGGCGTCGACGAACTCGCTCCCGCCTCGCACGCAACCCGGAGCGCACGCCACCAATCAACGGGAGGACATCCATGAAACGTACCGGAAGCTGCCTGTGCGGCGCGGTCACCTTCGAGGCCAAGACAATGCCGACCATGCAGGCCTGCCACTGTTCGATGTGTCGCAAGTGGAGCGCCGGCCCTTTCATGGCCGTGCCCTGTGAGGACGCGGCCTTTTCCGGCCCGATCAGTCGTTACGAGTCATCTCAAGACAACGAACGCGGGTTCTGCACCACATGCGGCTCGAACCTCTTTTTTCATACGAGAGGCGGCCCGATCCACGCGATTCCGATCGCGCTGTTCGACGACCCGTCCGATCTATCGTTTCGCGCTGAGATCTATATCGACGAAAAACCGGATTACTACGAGTTCGCCAATGCCACCAAGAAGTTCACCGGGGCTGAGTTCGAGGCGAAGTTCAGAGGCGGTTAGCCAGCTGCAACGCTACATCCCCTCAGGCATCGCGAACGGCACCGACGTGTCCGCGAAACGGTCCAGCACCGTTTTCGTCAGGCGCGAAATGTCGTTGTCGCCGCCATCGGTCAGCAGCGAGCCGCAATAGGTGATCGAGCCGACCGAGAACACCGCACCGCCGCCGGGTGTTTCGAAGAACACGATATCCGAGCGGATCAGCTCCGGTTCGGTTTCACCCGAAACGTTGGTCAGGTGGGTCAGGCGTTCTTCCGGCACCAGCACCCACGGCGCTTCCGGCTCGTGGCCTTCGGAAGTCGCGAGGATCACCGCGTGCCTCGGCGTGCCAAGGTCCTTGTCGGCGCGGTCCAGCTCGAAACCGGCGGCGCCATGACCGCTGAAACCGTGGCCGCCGAATGTCGCCGCATCGATCGCCGCCAGGATCCAGCCGGCGCGCGATGACCGCGCATCGGCATTGACGATGTAGTGTGAGCCGACGAAATTGCCCTGCGCCGAAAACCCGACGCCGCACAGGTTCTGCGGTGGCCGGCCGTTGCGCCGCCACAACCCGCCATACTCGCCGTCGAACTGGTTGTAGTATTCGCCCGGTTCCGCCGCCCAGGCGCGGATGCCACCCTCACCGCGGCGAATCTCGATCACCCCGTCTTTCTCGGGATCGACCGCGACCTTCCAGTAAAAGCCATTGCCGCCGAGATACATCAGGCGGCCACCACTGTCGCGATAGGTGGTCAGCGCATCGAGCATTGAGCGGGTGTGGTACTCGGGATGCGAGCCGGTCATGACGACGGCGTAGTCCTTCAGGAGATCATGGCCTTCGTCATGCAGCTCCTGATCCGTGATGATGTCGAACGCGTAACCCTGATCTTCGAGCCAGGAATGCAGGTGCGTGTCGGCCTGGTAGTGCCGCAGTCCCGACGCGCGAATGGCCGGGTCGTGATAGGTCAGATAGCCGATGCGCACATTGAGCATCGGGCGGTGCCACGCGGATATGGAGATGCCGGAGCCGTCGACATGGTCGTTGTACGTCGACCAGGCGTACTCGGGATGATCGGCCGGGTTGTGCGGATAGGCCGGCCACTCCGCGACCTGGTCTCGCCAGGCCTTCGACCACCGCGAACTCAGGCGAAACTCCGGCCGGGCATGGTTTGCATAAATCGTATAGGTGAAGGTCGAGACGAGCACCGCGATCCGTGCCGCCGGCTTGCCCTTCGGTGGCACGATGAAGAACGGGATGTTGTCGGCCTCGCCGCCGGCCGAGACGCGCAACGCGTAGCAGCCCGATGCGAGGTCGTCGGGAACCTGCCAGCTGAGCGCCGTCGGCCAGCCGCAGTCGGTCATGTCGTCGGAGTGGAAATGGATCGCGCTGTATTCGGCGGGCGCATGGCGAAAGCACATCTCGTGGCCCGTCCACCGGCTCGAGCGCATCGCGCTGGCCGGATGGTTGACAAGATGCCCTGAAAAGCCGTGCGGGCCCGTGTCGATGATGCGGCTGCTCTCCGGCGCCGCTGCGAAGTCGAACGCGAAAATCGGCTCGGCGGCCTGATTGGGCGACACGCTCGTCGCCTCGATTTCGGCGTCGCTCAATACACGTCCGTAGAGATGCGGGTTTTCGATACGCCCATCGAAGGTGGCAAGCCCGAGCGCCGGATCGGCAGCCGCAATCAACAGCGTCGTCCCCGATGCCGGCGCCGCGCCGTTCGATGCCGCGGTGTCAACGCTTTGCCAATCGGTCGCCGCAGAACCGCGCCAGCGCAGGGTCAGTGATTTGGCATCCGCATCGAATGCCACGGCAACATCATGCCAGGCCTTCTCGGGCAGCGGTGCCGATGCGACGTGCGCGCCGCCCAAGCGCGCGACCAGACGCCCGTTCGTGTCCACCGTCAGCGCCAGGCCGTTATGACCATCCGCCGCCATCCACGAGAGGACGGCCATATCAGCGTTCTCGGGCCGTCGCGTCGGCATGATCCGCAGCGTCAACGTAAGCGACGCGATTCCGTTCAGCGCATCCCCGATCTCGACGCGACCACAGGAGCCTTGCGGTACCGGGTGCGCCGTGACGTCGAGCGGTGCCAGCTCGATCGCCAGCGCTTCTTCGCGGATACCTTGGCCGGCCGGGTTGGGATCAGCTGAAATCACCCGAACCAACTTCGCCATGACTGGCGCGCCGGTCGCGTTCGAGAGTTTGAAATTGAGGGTCTCACCCGGGCGCGCCGACAGACGATCGACATAACCGGCCAGTTTCAACATGATCACCCACTCCCGCACGATTTCCTGGAAAGACAGGTTTGGCGGGATGCGCGGTATGGGTCAAGGGTACGTCAGGGCGCAGCTTGCGACCGGCGCCGCCGTGGGCAGCCTCTGCCGGCCGTCCAGTTGGCTCGTCGTTTTACGGCGAGAACGTCCGCGGCGCTGCGGCGATCGCATCCGGGTCGGCAGTACCGACGAGTTCCGCAGCGCCGTCGCGACCGTAGATGTCGGGTCGGAACTGCAGCGAGCCATCCGCCTCGGCCCACGCCGTGATGTAGGTGAAATGCACCGGAATCGGACGCGTCAATTTGATGTCGACGGGCTGGCCGCGCTCAAGAATTTGGGCAACCGCCCCCTCCGAGCCAAAGCCCGGCTCATAGCTCGCGATCCAAGCCACAAGATCCATGACGCCCTGGACGCGCACACACCCCGCGCTGAATGCCCGGTAGCGCTGGCCGAACAGCGGCTTCAAGGGTGTATCGTGCATGTAGACGATATGCTCGTTCGGCATGTTGATACGCACCAGGCCCAGCGCGTTCCACGGCCCCGGATCCTGGCGAAACTTTACGATCTTGGCGTCGGCTGTGCGCCAATCGATCTGGGTCGGATCGAGTTCCTGCCCGTCATACGTCTTCGAGAGCACACGGATATGCTCCTTCTCGAGATACTCGGGTTCGCGAACCAGACGCGGGAACAGGTCCTTGCGCGCGATGCTCATCGGCACGCGCCAGTACGGGAAGAAATTGAGCCCCTCGATCGTTGCGGCAATCGTCGGCGTCTGGCGGTCCGGCTTGCCGACAATCACCCGGTGGCGCCCGTGCACTTCGTAGCGCTCGACCGCTTCGAGTTCGAAGGAGGCCGTGTTAACCATGATGTAGCGATCCGCAATCCGTCCCTGGACCAGGGCTGCGACGCGCTGTCGGTTAAGCCGCAGCTGTTTGAGGCGCGCTTGCGGCGAGACGGCGAGTTGCGCACGGGTCGGCCGGTCGAGGCGTCCTGTCGGGCGCAGGCCGTGGCGCTGCTGAAAGCGCTTGACGGCAGCTTCGACATAGCGATCGAAGTTGTAGCTGCCGGCGGTCGCGCGGGCGGTCCGGGCCGGCATATCGCCGCTCGCAGCGAGGATCCGGCGCACGATGTCTACCGCTTCATGGTCATCATCCGGCCTCAGCATGCCAACCTTCGGCATCCGCGGCCATCGGCCTCGCGCTGCGATCTTGCTCATCCGCTCGATCGCCGCATCCATCTGGATCAGCATTTCGTCGCTGCGCAGCGGAATATTGCCCGGCCTTAAATCGTTGAGTGGTATCTTTTCGCGCTTGCGCGGCGGACGGCGCGATGTGCTGGATTCGACATGGCCGAAACCACGCAAGCCCTCCCACCAGGCTCTGCCGGCGAAGGCCTGGCTCGCGCCACCGGCGACCAGCGACCCAGCGCCCAGCAGCTTGAGGAGTTGCCGACGCTTGAACTGTGCTGTCATGTTCGTCCCTCTCGGCGCAATTTGCATCAACGCCGTGCTTGCTGCGCGACGCCCAGCCCCACCTGATGATTCGCAATCCTAGTCGCAATCATGACGCAAGATCGACGCCTAAGACGTTAATCCATTTCATCGGCGCACCATCCGCGTCGATCCCGACCCGACGCACGGCGCGCGCCGACCTCTGCGAGATCGTTATGCCACGATCCTCTATGCCGGTCATACTGCTTCGCCTTGGATGTGGCCAAACAAAGACCATTCAACAGCTTGTGACTTCCACGGAATATTCAGACGTGTGGCATTTGACCATCAGCCAACCGGAACAGATATCCGAATAGGGTGCTCTGCGCTCTGCTAACATCGGACCATTGTGGACAATGAAAAGCCTGCGCAGCGGCGCGAATATGCACGTGATGCGACGAATCAGGAGTTTGAAATGAGTGAAGCCCCGGTTTTGTGGTCTTGCGACGCGCGCGGTGTCGGTACGGTGACGATCAATCGTCCCGAACGCAACAATGCCTACAATGGCGCCCTGCTGCAGGGGCTGCACGATGCGTTGGACGCGCTCGGCGAGGAAAAAGGCTTGCGCGCGTTCGTGATTAAAGGCAACGGCAAGCATTTTCAGGCGGGCGCCGATCTCAAATGGCTGAATGAAACCCGAGACGGCAGTCCGCAGCACAATTTCGATGTATCGAAAGTGACGACTTTGGCGATTGATCGGATCAACCGTCTCGGCGTTGTGACAATCGCGTTGGTGCAGGGTTTTTGCGTCGGTGGCGGGACCGGCCTGCTCTCGGCGTGCGACGTCGTGATCGCCAGCGAGGATGCCAAGTTCGCCATCTCGGAGGCGCGTTGGGGCGTGACCGCGGCGATTATCGTGCCCCAACTGGTCGACGCCATCGGCGTGCGTCAGGTCCGGCGCTATGCACTAACGTGCGAGCGCTTCGATGCCGCAACCGCGATGCGATTGGGCCTTGTCCACGAGGTCGTTGCGCGGGATGCGCTCGAAGCCAAGGGTGAGGAAGTCCTCGCCGCGCTGCTCGAATGCGCACCAGCTGCGATTGCGGAAACCAAGGCGCTAGCGTTGCAGTATTCGCACGGCGATTTGCCCGCCGACGCACTCGACCGGCTCATCCAGAGCCATTCCGACAAGCGCCAATCGGACGAAGCCGGCGAAGGGCTCAAGTCCTTCGCCGAAAAGCGTCCGGCATCATGGTCGCCGAACGCATCGTGAGAGCCCGAAGGCTCTAGTTACCCGACAGCGCCTGATCGATATCGGCGATGATATCCGCTTTGTCCTCGATACCGATTGACAGGCGGATGACGTCATCGCCGGCACCCGCGAGGTCGCGCTGTTCCGGCGTCAGCTGGCGGTGTGTCGTCGAGGCCGGATGGATGACCAGGCTGCGGGTGTCCCCGATATTGGCGAGGTGACTGAACAGGTTCAGCTTTTCAACGAACGCCACGCCCGCCGCATAACCGCCCTTGACCCCGAACGTGAAAACCGCACCGGCCCCCTTCGGGCAGATCTTCTTGTGCAGGTCGTAGAACTTGTTATCGGGCAGGCCCGCATAATTAACCCATTCGACCTTGTCGTGGCGGCTCAAATGCTCGGCCACTGCCAACGCGTTCTCGCAGTGGCGCGCCATGCGCAGTGGCAACGTTTCGCAGCCGTTGAGCACCAGGAAGGCGTTCATCGGCGCAATCGCCGGGCCGGTGTCGCGCAAGCCCATGACCCGGCAGGCAATCGCGAACGCGAAATCACCGAACGTCTCGGCGAGCACCAGCCCGTTGTAGGAATCGTTCGGCTCGACCATCGTCTTGTAGCGATATTTGGAGCCCAGCCAGTCATATTTGCCGCCATCGACGATGATGCCGCCGATCGAATTGCCGTGGCCGCCAATGAATTTCGTGAGCGAGTGCAGGACAATGTCGGCGCCGTGCTGGAACGGTTGGCAGAGATACGGCGAGGCCATCGTGTTGTCCACGATCAGCGGCACGCCGGCCTTCTTGGCAACCGCTGCAATCGCCTCGATATCGACGATGACACCGCCCGGATTGGCGATGCTCTCGATGAAGACCGCCCGCGTCTTGTCCGTTACGACCGCCTCGAAACTGGCCGGATCGGTCGAATCGGCCCACGCGACGTTCCAATTGAACTTCTTGTAGGCGTGATTGAACTGATTGACCGAGCCACCATACAATTGGCGCCCGGCGATGAACTCGTCGCCCGGCTCCAGCAGTGTATGGAACGTGAGAAACTGAGCCGCATGGCCAGAGGCGACAGCGAGTGCGGCGGTGCCGCCTTCCAGGGCTGCGATACGCGACTCGAGCACCGCCTGCGTCGGGTTCATGATCCGCGTGTAGATGTTGCCGAAAGCCTCGAGGCCGAACAGCGACGCAGCGTGATCCGCATCATTGAATACAAACGATGAGGTCTGGTAGATCGGCGTCACACGCGCACCGGTCGACGGGTCCGGCGCGGCGCCCGCATGAACCGCAAGCGTATCGAATTTCGGTGACGGGGCTTGATCTGTCATGACGCATCTATCCTATGTCAAAAACGGAGTGTGGAGGGTGAGATTGTGAGATCCGGTTCTCTATCTAGCGGGATCGTCGCCGTCGCACCACCGCAGAAATGACGGCGGTACGCCGCCCCGTTCATCCAATAAAATTTCGCGGCGGCTGTGTGCGGTT
>JBPCVZ010000276.1:0-5628 GCA_051010015.1 Hyphomicrobiaceae bacterium | reverse complement strand
GGCCTGCGGCACATGGGCATGGTCGAGCAACCGCAAAGCTACAATCGCGAACTTCTGGCTTTCCTCGACAACGCATTTTGCGATCGTGCAGAGTCGGATGACGGCAACTGAACGCTGTGTTGTGTCGCTGCCAATCCTCATTGCGATTGTGGGCGTCGGTAGCTAGTGTCAGGCAAATTCAGCGAGCAACCGGATAAACCATATGTGCGGCATCGTCGGCCTGTACCTGAAGAACGCGGACATGCAACCCGAACTCGGGCGCCTGTTTCGCCCGATGCTGTCGGAAATGACGAGCCGCGGCCCGGACTCCGCCGGCGTCGCCATCTACCGCGATCCGGTCGCTGATGGCCTCACGAAATTCTCCCTGGCGCATGATGACCTTGCGTTCGACTGGCAGGGCATCGGCGACGCCCTCGGGCGTGACCTCGGCTGCAAGGCCGGCATGCGCCCTGTCGCGACGCATTGCATCATGACGACCAATGCGGCGGAAGCCGATGTCCGGGCCTGGCTGCGGGACAATCAGCGTGACGTGCGGCTGGTGGGATCGGGCCGCAGTGTCGAAATCTTCAAGGAGGTCGGCCTGCCTGATGATGTCTATGATCGTTTCGGCCTGGATCAGGCCGCCGGCACCCACATGATCGGGCACACGCGCATGGCAACCGAAAGCGCGGTGACAACGGCCGGGTCACACCCCTTCGCGACCGGGGCGGATCTGTGCCTGGTCCACAACGGCTCGTTGTCCAACCACAACCGCCTGCGCGAAGTCCTGCGCAAGGAGGGCCTGACCTTCGACACCGAAAACGATACCGAGGTGGCCGCAGCCTACATGACCTGGAAGTTGCGCCAGGGCGTCAGCCTGCGCCAGGCCCTGGAGGATGGCATCCGCGACCTCGACGGCTTCTACACGTTCTGCATCGGCACTCGCGACGGCTTTGCCGTGTTGCGCGACCCGATCGCGTGCAAGCATGCCGTTCTGGCCGAAACCGACGACTGGGTCGCGATGGCAACCGAGTACCGCGCGATCGCGACCCTGCCCGGTTCGGCGGATGCGGCGATCTGGGAGCCCAGGCCCCAGACGATCTACACGTGGGGCGGTTCCCAGGCGGACCAAGCCCAAGGCAAACAAGCCGAACTGGCTGTCCACTAAGTTGTCCATTAACATGAATGAACTCGACCTTCAGGAACTCGGCCTGCGCGCCATCAACAGCGCGTTGCACAACGTCGACCCTGCCACAAATCAACGCCATTGGCGGATCGTCAATCCGATGGGCCAGCATGCCATCGCGTGCGGATTGACCGAGCCGCTCGATGTCGCAATCGATGGCCACGTCGGCTTTTATTGCGGCGGCATGAACAAGGCCGCGACGATCACGATCAACGGCCATGCCGGCGTTGGCGTGGCCGAAAATATGATGTCCGGCTGCGTTCGCGTCACCGGCAATGCCAGCCAGGCGGCGGGGGCGACCGGTCACGGCGGCTTGCTGATTGTCGAGGGCGATACCTCGTCGCGCTGCGGCATTTCGATGAAGGGGATCGATATCGTCGTCGGCGGCTCGATCGGTCACATGTCGGCCTTCATGGCGCAAAGCGGGCACCTCGTCGTTTGTGGTGATGCCGGTGAGGCGCTCGGCGATTCGATCTACGAGGCGCAGCTGTTCGTGCGCGGCAAGGTCGAGAGCCTCGGTACGGACTGCGTCGAAAAGGAGATGCGCCCGGAACATCTCGCGACCTTGACCGATCTGCTCGCGCGCGCTTCGATCGATGCCGACCCGAACGATTTTCGCCGCTACGGTTCCGCCCGCAAGCTGTATCACTTCGATGTCGACAACGCCGACGCCTACTGAGGGACGCCACATGGATTCTGATCTGCCGCCTATGCCGCCTCGCAAATCGGCGACGTTCGACGATCACACGCTGGCCGAAATCCGTCGCGCGGCACGCACCGGCATCTATGACATCCGTGGCGGCGGGGCGAAGCGGGCACTGCCGCACTTCGATGACCTGCTGTTTCTCGGCGCCTCGATATCGCGCTACCCGCTCGAGGGCTACCGCGAGCGCTGCGGCACCGACGTCGTGCTCGGCACGCGCCATGCCACGAAGCCGCTCGAACTCAAGATTCCGATCACGATCGCGGGCATGAGTTTCGGTTCGCTCTCGGGGCCTGCCAAAGAAGCGCTCGGGCGCGGCGCCAACGCTGCCGGCACATCGACCACGACCGGTGACGGCGGCATGACGCCGGAAGAACGCCGGCACTCGCAGCAACTCGTCTACCAGTACCTGCCGTCGCGCTATGGCATGAACCCCGATGACCTGCGCCAGGCCGATGCCATCGAGGTCGTTATCGGCCAGGGCGCGAAACCCGGTGGTGGCGGCATGCTGCTTGGCCAGAAAATCTCCGATCGCGTCGCCGACATGCGCGATCTGCCGGCCGGCATCGACCAGCGTTCGGCGTGCCGCCATCCGGACTGGACCGGGCCCGATGACCTCGAAATCAAGATCCTCGAGTTGCGCGAGATCACCAACTGGGAAAAACCGATCTTCATCAAGGTCGGCGGCGCGCGGCCCTACTACGATGTCGCGCTGTCCGTCAAGGCCGGCGCCGACGTGATCGTCGTCGATGGCATGCAGGGCGGTACGGCCGCGACCCAGGATGTTTTCATCGAGCATGTCGGGCAGCCGACGCTGGCCTGCATTCGCCCGGCCGTCCAGGCCCTGCAGGAACTCGACATGCACCGCAAGGTGCAGCTCGTCGTGTCCGGCGGCATTCGCAGCGGTGCCGATGTCGCCAAGGCTTTGGCGCTGGGCGCCGATGCTGTGTCGATCGGGACCGCCGCACTCGTCGCCCTCGGCGACAACGACCCGCGCTGGGAAGCCGACTACCAGAAGCTCGGCACCACCGCCGGCGCCTACGACGACTGGCACGAAGGACGAGACCCGGCCGGCATCACGACGCAGGACCCGGAACTCACGCAGCGCCTTGACCCCGAGATCGCGGGGCGGCGGCTTGCGAACTATCTCAAGGTAATGACGCTCGAGGCGCAGACCATCGCGCGCGCGTGCGGCAAGAGCCACGTCCACAACCTCGAGCCCGAGGATCTGGTTGCCCTGACCGTCGAGGCCGCCGCCATGGCAGGCGTTCCCCTCGCGGGCACCAACTGGGTTCCGGGCGCGTCCGGGACATGACGCGCTTGCCGGCGCTGGGATCGCCCGTATCAATTTTCTGAAGCATCAGGAGTATCGAGTAAAATGGCCACAGATCTTGCGCAGTTCGCCGCTGACAAAGGCGTAAAATATTTCCTGGTCAATTTTACCGACCTGGCCGGCATGCAACGCTCGAAGCTGGTGCCGACGCCCGCCATTGCCGGCATGCAGAAGGACGGCGCCGGGTTTGCCGGCTTCGCCGTCGGTCTCGATATGACGCCCGCCCACCCGGACATGTTCTCGCTGCCCGATGCCGCGAGCGTCATCCAGCTGCCCTGGAAGCCCGAGGTTGCCTGGGTCGCCGGTGACCTGATGATGGAAGGCAAGTCCGTCGAGCAGGCCCCGCGCGTCGTCCTCAAGCGCCAGGTCGAGAAGGCGGCCGCCGCCGGCTATCGCATGAAGTCCGGCGTCGAGTGTGAGTATTTTCTCGTCGATGCCGCCGGCACGGGGCTTTCCGATCCAAGCGATATCGCAGCGCAACCGTGCTACGACCAGCAGGCCCTGATGCGGCGCTATGATGTCGTCTCGGAGATCTGCGATGCCATGATCGAGCTTGGCTGGGGGCCCTACCAGAACGATCACGAGGACGGCAATGGCCAGTTCGAGATGAACTGGGACTACACGGATGCCCTGGTCACCGCCGATCGCCACGCGTTCTTCAAGTTCATGGTCAAGTCGATCGCGGAGAAGCACGGGCTGCGCGCGACGTTCATGCCCAAGCCCTTCGCCAATCTCACCGGCAATGGCTGCCATGCCCACGTCTCGCTGTGGGATACGTCGGGCGAGACATGCGTTTTCGACGATCCGGCCGGCGAGCTCGGCATCTCTGGGACCGGCTACCATTTCCTCGGCGGCGTCCTGCACCATGCCGAGGCCCTCGCGGCCATCACCAACCCGACGGTCAATTCCTACAAGCGCATCAATGCACCGCGCACGACGTCGGGCGCGACTTGGTCACCAAGTTCGATCACCTATGGCGGCAACAACCGCACCCACATGGTCCGCATTCCGGATCCGGGCCGCTTCGAATTCCGTCTCGCCGACGGCGCGGCCAATCCTTATCTCATGCAGGCGGCCTATCTCGCGGCGGGCATGCACGGCATCGAGGAAAAACGCGACCCCGGCAAGCGCCTCGACATCGACATGTATGCCGAGGGCCACACCGTGACGGATGCCAAGAAACTGCCGCTCAACCTGCTCGACGCGGTTCGCAGTTTCGAGCGCAACGAGACGCTGCGCGCGGCGTTCGGCGCGGAATTCTGCGATGCCTATGCCAAGATCAAGCACCACGAATGGACCGCCTACTGCCAGCACCTGACGCAATGGGAACGCGACACCACGCTCGATTGTTAAGTCGGCTCTAAAGCATGTCGCATCCAATCGGATTCAACTACAAGGCCGCGACCGCGGCCCGGGGCTTCGCGACGCCCCAGCGGAGGGCCCAAGCGGAGAAAGGGAATAGCCGTGAGCCAAAAGGAAGCTAAAGCGAGGAGCATTTTATGCGACACGCTTTAGCTGGATGGACGCGACGGAATGCCGACCAGGATTTCGCCGGGCAGCAGCTGGATGGAGTTTTGCCCGTGCGTCGTCGCAACGGTGTTGAAATTGCCGGTGTCATCGAGCAGGCCGATACGGGCATAGGCGTTGCCGGCGCGGTGAATCTGCCAATTCCGGTTGCGTTCGAGCCAAACTCGCTGGGCGTTCGTCACAGTGGGGCCTCGTGCGTTCTGGCGCGCATTGAAAATCAGAAACGCCATCGATGCAATCCGTTCCTGTGAAGAGAAATCCACAGCGATGGATGACTCTATTGCCGTTGTTCCCAAGCTCATCCCCAACGAAAACGACGTCTGACTTTACGATTGCACGGTGTTTGATAATCTGACCGAGAACGACCTGCATGGGAGTGGGGCAGCATGCGTTTTCCGCTTTTTGTATTGGCCGCGGCGATGATGGTTTCGACGCCGGCGTTCGCCGACAAGGCCAAGTGCCAGGCCGAAGTCAAAGCCTGCAATGACAAGTGTGGTGCCGGTGATCAGGATTGCTTCATCGAATGCGCCAGAAAGGTCAAGAAGTGCCTCAAGAAATGCAAGAAGCCAAAGACGTGACGATGAGTTTGTTCATTCGGCCGTTCGCCGCCGCCATGGTGGTCTTGGTGTTGTTGACTTGCCAAAGTTTGGCCGGTGGCCAGCCGGTGCGCTTCGAAGTCGAGTTCGACATCAAGAAAGGCGAGGACGGCAAGGAAAACGAGGAAAGCGCTTTCGTGATCCAGCTGACCAAGCCTGATCAGATTGCGCAGGCACGCAAGATCCTGAGTGGTCAGGATAAGGAACGACAGGGCGTGATGGGCACGATTGTCAAAAGCGCAGCGCCTTACAATCCCAACTACACGTTCCACCTTGCGCCGGACTCCATCTCCTTCTTCGGCGT
>JBPCVZ010000275.1:0-5496 GCA_051010015.1 Hyphomicrobiaceae bacterium | reverse complement strand
CGTAGCGCATCTCGGCAAAGTGCCGGTTCTCGATCGCACCGTCGAACCACGTCTTCATGCGCGCCCGGCCCTCCGCGTCCATTCGCGCGTAAAGCGCGCGCAGCGCCGCAATATCCAGCGTGTCGGTTTCGCCGACGGACGTCTGCACCGCTTCGAGCCTCAACTCCGTCGTCAGCATGCCCCACGCCGAGAGTACCGACGCCGTGCGCGGCACGACGACACGATTGATGCCGAGCATCGCCGCCAGCTCCGTCACGTGCAGGCCGGCCGCACCGCCGAACCCGAGCAGGCCAAAGCGTCGCGGGTCGACGCCACGCCGCACCGTCACCACGCGAATGCCCTCCGCCAGCTGCGTGTTGACCACGCGGTGCACGCCGGCCGCTGCCTCCAGTGCACTGACGCCGAGCTGCGCGCCGAGGCGTTCGAAGCCGGCCAAGGCAGCGGCGCTGTCGAGCTTGGTCTGGCCGCCGGCGAACTTCTCTGCGTCGAGATAACCGAGCACGACGCTGGCATCCGTCACCGTCGGCATCGTCCCGCCCTGGCCATAGCAGATCGGCCCGGGTACCGAGCCGGCGCTTTGCGGCCCGACCTCGAGCAGGCCACTGGTCTCGACCCGCGCGATCGAGCCGCCGCCGGCGCCGAGCGTCACGATATCAAGGCTCGGCAGGGCGATGCGCTCACCTGCCATGGTGCGGTCCTTCGACAGCGTCGCCTCGCCGTCGGTGATCAGCGAGATGTCGCTCGACGTACCACCGACATCGAACGTGATGAGGTCCGGCACGCCGATCATCGCCGCCACGCGACGCCCACCGGCCAACCCGCCGGCCGGCCCCGACAGCACCGTCGCTGCGGCAACGCGGATCGCCTCGGCGACCGGTGCGACGCCGCCGTGCGACAGGATGATGAGCAGCGGACCGCCGAACCCGGCTTCCTTCAAGCGGCCTTCGAGGCGATGCAGATAGACCTCGATCAGCGGCCCGACATAGGCGTTCACCACCGTCGTCGAAACGCGCTCGAACTCCTTGATCTGCGGCAACACATCGGTCGACAGCGACACGTGCACGCCGGGCATCGCCGCCGTCAGGGCGTCACGCGTCGCGCGCTCGTGGGCCGGGTCGCGATATGCATGCAGATAGCACACGGCAACCGACGTCACATCGGCGGCCTTAAGCTGCTCGATCGTCTCGCCCAGCGATGCCGGGTCCAGCGCGATGTCGACGCGGCCGTCCGCGCGCAGGCGCTCTTCGATGCCAAAGCGCAGATGACGCGGCACCAGCGGCTCGCTGCGCGCCAGGCGCATGTTGTAGCGTTCCGGCTTGAGGCCTTCGCGCATTTCGAGCACATCGCGGTGACCCTTGGTCGTGAGCAGCGCGACCTTGGCACCGGTGCGCTCGAGCAGCGCATTGGTCGCAACCGTCATGCCGTGCACGATGCGTTCGGTCTGGCCGAGCAGGTCGGCGGTCGCGAGGCCCAATGCGGCGGCCAGGCGATCGATGCCATCCATCGTCCCGATCGCCTGGTTCTCGGGCGTGCTCGGCGCCTTGACGAAGGTCACCTTGCCGGCGCTGTCGACCGCAACAACGTCGGTGAACGTGCCGCCGACGTCGACGGCAATACGATAAGTCATGAGCGGCGCCCCCGGTTCTGTGCAGTTCGACCGTCTTCGGTGACAAGTTCGTTGACGGCGTCGCGTTGACGCGCGGCCGGGTCGCGCTTGTCGGGCGGCCCCCAGCCGCCGCCGCCGCCGGAGTGCACCTTGAATGTGGCACCCGGCGGCACCGGAACGCCCTCCATCTTGCTCCTGAGCACCTGCGCCTCACCGTCCGGCGCCTCGAGCAGATAGCGATGCGGTGCGCCGTCGTTGCCGCCGCGCATGCCCCGCGCACCGTGACGCAGGCCGTCACCGGCGACATTGGCGACGGCCGGCGCATCGGTCTCGACGACCAGCGCCAGGTCGACGCCGGTGCCGCCCACGAACTGGCCGTCGCCGCCCGAGTCGGGTCGGAACTCGTGCATCGGAAAGTGCAGCGGGAAGCGCGTTTCCGCGACCTCGATCGAGCCGAACTTGAGCCCGCCCGCCGAGTGCCACTCGCCCGAGTTGTGCCAGCCGTCGCCGCCCGACGAGGCACCACCGCCCGGGCGGGCATGGAACATGTGCCAGATGAAGGGACGGTCGTTGCGCGGATCGACACCTTTGATGGCGATCCGCAGGCGCCGGCCCCAGCCGCCCATCGCCCGCTCAGGACACGCTTGCGAGAGCGCCACCACGACCGCCTCGATGATCTCGTTGCCGCAGTGCGAGGTGCACATTGTCACCGGCGCGCCGTCGTTCGGGTGCACGATCGTGCCCGGCTTGGTGAGGATCTGCACCGGCCGCGCGGCGCCTTCGTTCTTCGGAATCTGCGGGTCGAGCAGCACCGCGATCGCGACCAGCGCCGCCGAGCGCGTATTGGCGACCGACGAGTTCAGGAAGCTCGTCACCTGCGGATCGGACGCCGTGAGATCGATGGTCAGCCCCGAGCCGGCAACCGTCACCTTGGCGCGGATCGCGATGTTCTCGTTACCGCGGCCATCGTCATCGAGGATCGCCTCGCCGTGATAGACGCCGTCGGTCCATGCCTCGAAGATCGCGCGGGTCTGCGCTTCCGTCGCATCGAGGATGCGCGCGACGCACTCGCTAATCATCGCGCCGCCGAACTCGTTTGCAAGCGCATGCAGGCGCCGCTCGGCCAGCTTGACCGAGCCGATCTGCGCCATCAGGTCGCCTTCGAAATCGCGTGCGTGGCGCACGTTGGTCTTGAGCAGGCGCAAGACATCGGCCCGGATCTCGCCCTTGTCGTACAGTCGCAACGGCGGCAGCCGTAGACCCTCCTGGTAAATTTCGCGCGCCGACGCGTTGTAGGCGCCGTACGTCGCACCGCCAATGTCCGAATGATGCGCGCGGTTGACCGCAAAGAACGCCAGGCGATCGTCGATGAAGACCGGCGCGAACGCCGTCACGTCCGGCAAATGGCTGCCGCCGAAGTACGGATCGTTGAGCAGATAGATATCGCCGGGTTGCACCTCATCGCCGAACGTTTCGATGATGCTTGCGGTGGCCGGCTGCAGCGCGCCGACGTGCACCGGGATGTGATCTGCCTGCGCCACCAGCTGCGAGTCGGCACCGCAGATCGCCGTCGAGAAATCTCGGCTCGAGTTGAGGATCTGCGAGAATGACGTGCGCAGCATCGCCTCGCCCATCTCCTGCACGATGCCGGTCAAGCGATGCTGCACAACCGAGACGGTGATCGGGTCGACGAAAGGGCTCATGGGGTGATCTCAAGGGTTGCTGGGTGGTCCGCTGCATGCTGCTACATCCCGCACGGCCAGGCAATCCACACCCGCCAGTCATCATGACGCTGGCACACCTGCGCAATTTCCGCGCGCGCCACGGATCGGATGTCCTCACCGCGCAAGGCAGAACATCGCAAGATGACCAACCCGTTCATTCGAAGTTCAGGTCCTCAGATCAACGGTGCACGGGTCAACTCCGTATCACATGTTTTTGAGGATCAATTTCATGCACGCCAAGCACTATCGGCTTACCGGTTTGATCGTTGCAATCGCCATCGGCCTTGCCGTTCCAATCGCGACATCTTCAACCGCCCAGGCGGCACGATGTGGCGGCGTCAATCAAAAGCCGTGCGCCATCTTTACGGGCAAGCGCTTCTGCCAGAAGGGCCTCATTCACGTCCCGTTCGTGAAGTGCCTCAAGCCCAAGAAAGAACGCATGCGTGACGTTGCCATGCGCGGGCTGCGCGCGAGCAAGCATGTCATTCGCATCATTGGCAGTATGCGAAAATGCATCTCTGGCCGGCATCGCGACGCCAAGCACCTCATGATGCTGCTCAAGAACAAGCGCCGCTTCAACATCAAGAAGATGCCGGTCTATCGTCACTGTATTCACAGGCCAAGCCGTAGCCTGCATGCGCTCGGCTACAAGTCGCTACAGATCGGCGTTGCTGGCAGCGCCGGCGTCATTATTGAAGGCGCACACGAGCAAGGCATCGCCTTGAGCACCAACGGCTCATCCAAGCCGTGGTACTATCAAACCTGGGGCTACGGCATCGGCTACGCGGCTGGCGCCAGCGTGAACCTCGCCATTACGGCGAACCGGGCACGGCCGAACCGGGTACGCGGCAATGCGCAGGGCTTCGTTGGCGGTGCCTACGCATCCGGCGGCGGCGGTGTCGGCGTGTGGCTGAACTACGGCAAGCGGCCAAAGCTCATGGCCATTAGTGTATTTGGCGGTGCCGGCGTCCAAGGCAAGGGCTTCGTGTACACACGCAACAAGACCTTGCAGACGTCGTAATCCGGACGATTGCACTTCGAACCTTGGTCGTCGGCGTCGATCCCGGCGACCGCCCTTGATCGACATCTTCGAGAGAGCCAGGTCGTGACCGGAGGCATTTGAAAACCGGTCACGATCGAACGCCATCCGCGCAACGCCGATTGTCGGCGGCTGCGCAGTCGGGCACAGTGCCCAGGTAACAAAAGTGACACGGTGGGTGGCAACGATGCTGGTAGTTGGCACGCTCGGGCCGGCAGGCAGCAACCATGCCTACGTTGCCCGTCGGTACCTCGAATTTCATGACCAAGGACACGCCCGCCTGGAGCTTTTCCCGAACTTCGAACAGGCCTTCGACAGCCTATTGTGTGGCGCGATCGATCATGTCATCCAGGTCGCCGTTCACCCCTCGGTCACCAGCACGATCGCACGCCTGCGCAACCGCGCGCACCTGATCGACACGTTCCTGTCCCCAAGCCAGCCGATGGCTGTGCTCACGCGAGCCGGCGTCGAGAAACCATCGAGTCTCGGCCTGCAGATGGCAACGCGCGACTATATTGACACCACGCGGTGGCCGACACTCATTGCAGAACCGACCACCATCAGCGTCGCCGATGGCCTGCTGGCGGGAAAGTACGATTCCGGCATCACTCTCGCCCGCTTTGCAACGGCGCATCCCAGTGTACTTGTCGTCGATGAAGCGATCGGCACGGTCGTCGACCCTTGGCTCGTCTTCGGCAATCAACCGGTCGTGACGCAAGACGCTTTGATCTGGCCCGATAGTCCCGCGGCCTGGCTGTTGAAAGGCACAAAGTGCCGGAATCAAGGTCGCAACAGGTAACCGTTGGACGCACGCTCGACGCGGTGTGCTGCAACGACGCTGCCAAGCTTTGCCCGGCCGGCACTGCCGCAGCGATCCCTTGGCACTCAGCTGTTCGAGGCGAACATCGCGCCCCATCACTCACCGTCTTCGCGCGCACTCAATCCACGCACCTTGGCAAGATCGAACGCCTCGCGCAGCGCCGCGGCCCAGACCGCCTGAACGGCGGCGTCATCACTGCGCCCCTCGGCCTCCTGCGCGAGGAAATAGACCGCCGCCTTGCCGAGCGCATAGGTCGTCGCGAAACTGGTCGCCGCGGCCGCAGCCGCGCCGGCCGTTTGACCATAGA
>JBPCVZ010000274.1:0-4944 GCA_051010015.1 Hyphomicrobiaceae bacterium | reverse complement strand
GCATTCTGCTACTTGCCACCATCGAGGATATCGTGCCGGAGGGCGATGAGCCCGAACCTCCCCGATGGATTTCAACGGCATCTTTCGCCGGCGGCTTTGCGACCTTCGCCATGCTTTCCGGCATCATACGATAGACTTCCGGCAATGCTCAGACACGAAGTGCGCCTGGACCCGGCCGTCAGAACGCATGCGACCCCGCGACGGCCTTCTCCGTTGTCCAAAAAGTGCGGATCAACCACTTCTCAATCTCGACAGCGACCAGACTGAGTGCGGAAAGCCCGACACAAACGGCGAGATCGAACGCTGGCAAAGGTTGGGTATGAAATATCGCGTTAAGCGGCGGCAAGTAGATGATCATGAGCTGAAGCGCGGCTGCGACGAGTACGGCACCAATCATTGGCAGGTTGCTGAGAAGACCGATTGTAAAGAGCGAATCGTGCTCGCTTCGCACGGCCATCGAGTGAAACAGCTGCGACAGCGTCAGAACGGTGAAGACGATTGTCTGCCAGTATTCGACATCTCGCGAAAGGGCCCAGGCCTGAGAGGCAACGGATACGCCACCGACGAACAAGCCGAACCACACGATGTGCTGCCACATGCCGCCGGCGAAAAGTTGCTCGCCGGGCGCTCGTGGCGGCCGGCGCATGATGTTGCGCTCGGCAGGCTCCGCGGTAAATGCCAACCCGGGCAGGCCGTCGGTCACGAGATTGATCCACAGTATGTGAATGGGAAGCAGCGGAATGGGGAGGCCGAACAACGGGGCCAGTACAATGGTCCAGATCTCCCCGGAGTTGGAACTCATCGTGTCTTTGACGAACTTGCGAATATTGTCGTAGATCCGCCGGCCCTCGCGAACCGCGGATACGATCGTCACGAAGTTGTCGTCGAGCAGGACCATGTCGGCGGCTTCCCGCGCAACATCGGTGCCGTTCGCGCCCATTGCGACGCCTATGTTGGCGAGTTTCAATGCCGGAGCATCGTTCACGCCGTCTCCAGTCATCGCCACGAACCCGCCATGCTGCTGCAGCGCAGCTACGATGCGTATCTTCTGCTGCGGGCTCGCTCGGGCGTAGACACGAACGCTTTGGGCGCGCCGCGCAAGTTCGGCTTCGCTCATCTTGTCCATTTCGGCGCCGGTCAGCACCGCATCGTTGTCCGATACGATGCCCAGCCTCTTCGCAATGGCGCGGGCTGTGCCCGGGTGATCCCCAGTAATCATGACCGGCACGATCCCGGCCGCGATGCAATCACTCACAGCCCTCTCGACACCGTTCCTTGGTGGATCGATCAGTGCAACAAGGCAGATCAAAGTAAGGTCGGTCTCGGATTCTTCCGTTAGCGGCTGTTGCGCGCCGACGTGCGTTCGGTAAGCCAGGGCAAGCACGCGGTAGCCTTGGCTTGCAAGCTGCTCTGCCCGTGCGAGTTCGGACTGGCAATCAAACGGTCCCGGTCCCAAACGCGCGCTGCAACGCGGCAACACGGTTTCAGGGGCGCCTTTGCAATACAGGACCGTACCGCCGCCGGCACGATGAAGAGTGCTCATCCGAGCTCGCTCCGAGTCGAACGCCAATTCGCCGATGCGCGGAAACTGGGCCTCAGTGGGCAGCTTGTCGAAGCCGAACGCGGCCGCCGCTGAAACGAGCGCCAGCTCCGTCGGCTCACCGGTCAGTTGACCGTTCTCATCCACGAGGACGTCGTTCGACAGCGCAAGGGCACGACCTGCTTCGGTGGCCAGTTCCTGGTCGAGGCCCTGCAGGTCGGTGTATTCATGCCCACAGACTGCGAACCGCTCGAGCCGCATCTTGTTTTCGGTTAGCGTCCCCGTCTTGTCCGCGCATATGTATGTGACCGAGCCTAGTGTCTCCACCGCCGGAAGGCGGCGAATGAGTGCATTCCTGCTGCCCATCTTGCTGGCGCCGAGCGCCAGTGAGATCGTCACGACGGCAGGCAAGGCTTCCGGTACGGCGGCCACCGCCAGGGCGACAGCAGTGAGAAACATCAGCAACGCCGGTTCGCCGCGCAGAACGCCGGCGACGAACAGCATCACGCAGATCGCGACGATTACGATGGCCAGCCTGCTGCTGAAGGCAGCGAGGCGCGTTTGCAGGGGTGTCGCCGCAGGCGCCGTCGCTTGGAGCAGCCCTGCTATCCGGCCCAACTCGGTCTGCATCCCGGTCCCGACGACTATGGCCCGGGCATGCCCGCGCGTAACGAGCGTTCCTTTGAAGATGAGGTTCGAACGATCGCCGATCGGCAGTTCCGCAGTGTCGAGCGCGTCGGTGTGCTTTTCAACGGATACGGATTCGCCGGTCAGCATCGATTCGTCCATGCGAAGGTCGGCCGTTTCGATGATCCGTGCGTCAGCCGGGACCGCATCGCCCGCCTCGACCAGGACGATGTCGCCCGGCACCAATTCGGTCGCGGCGATAACCCCGATGGCCCCCTCGCGGATGACCCGGGCGTTGAGCGCAGAAAGTTGGCGAAGTGCTGCGATCTCCCGTTCGGCCTTGAACTCCTGCACGACCCCGAAAATCGCGTTGGCAGCCACGATCAGCAATATGAGGACCGTATCCTGCGGGTCGCCCAGTACGCCGGCAATGATGGCCGCGCCGATCAATACCACGATGAGCGCATCCGTGAATTGATCGAGCAGCATTCGCCAGATGCCACGCTGTGCCGGATCGGGCAGGGCATTGGCGCCGACCGTTTCCAATCGATCGCCCGACAAACGGCGCGAAAGGCCCTCACGGTCACTTTCAAGGAGAACGATCGCCGCGTCTGGTTCCAGGCAGTGCCACGGCGCATGTTCGCGCGTTGGCACTTCGGTCGCCATAGGGACGTTTGGTTGAGCCAAATGCTCGGTCATGTTGCACCTTGAAACGACACGACAACGGCCAGAGACGGCACGCGGCCAATCTGGCTACGCAGCAACTCGACGCTTTGATGGAGGTCAACAAGGCGATCAACAAGTCCGATGGACCGACCGCCTGGAACGCTTCATGCGGATGAAAGCGTCACTCGAGTCGTTTCTAGTCAGTGATGCTGTTCAAATAGTCTAGGATTTGCTCGACTTGTTCGGTTGAGAACTGGATCTGTGGCATTTCCTTGTGGCGGGAACCCATGCCTTCAGAGAGTTCGAAGGCCAACTGCTCGATGGGGTATTGTCGATAGACATCGCGTAGCGGCGGCGCCGATCTGAGCGGGCTCTTGCCTGCCGCCTCGATCGAGTGACACCGCCCACACCTGCTCTCGAGCAGCATTTTTCCATCCGCTTTCCTGGCCGCGTCCGTCGTGCCCGTCGCCAAGCCAGCAGGTACGGCAAGAAATGCCATGGAGATGACTGCTACGATCAGTATCGTCCGCCTCAACTCTGCGCTACCCAACGGGCTATCCTTCCGATTCAGCTGTATTGGACTTCATCAGTCTCCCGTAATCTCTAGACCGGCGGCCCGGGCGGTCAGCCCTCTCAACCGTGACGTAGATATCGGTCTCCAGTTCGTCTTCCGACGCGACACTGTCGGGATCATTCAGATAGACTTCCCAGGTGGGCGCTCCAACGGTCATGCCGTTTTTCTCAAGGTATTCCATCATGTTGCCGTAGCTCACGCGCAGCTTTGCGTAGGAGCCCCGGTGAATGAAATTCAGAACCTCGCCTGCGGGCAACACATCGGCCTTCACCTTCCCTTCGGCCTTCCTCGCGTCTTCCGCTGACACGAGGAACCCGGCCCGAAAAGTCATGGTTTGCGGATCATGCGTGTAGTAGACCGACAGCGCCTTGCTGACGCTGGCAATGCTTTCTTTGCCCACAAGCTCGCCCACGGTCCGGAATGCGATCTCCATGTTGCGGCTGATATCGTCCGGCTCCATCGAGCAACTGCGTTCATTGTAGAGGTAAGGCTGCTCCTCCACGTCAACCATCTTGTAGTCGGCCATGGCTTGTCCCTTCCGTATCTACCCGCGGAAATGCCTGAATACCTGCGCATCGACGCTGGCGGCTGATAGCAGGCCACCCCACATGGCGCCAGGTATGCCGGGGCTCGCCACGTCCTGGCCTGCCAGGTAAAGCCCCGGGATCGGCGTTTGGGCCCGCAGCGCGTCGCACATGACACGCTGCGGGGTGACGTCGAGCCCATAGAACGCACCTTGGCGATGTCCGGTATAGTTGACGGTGGAGAGTGGCGTTGACAGTTCACGATACACCACCAGCTTGGCGAGCTCGGGGAAGCAGGCTTCGAACTGCGACATCAACGTGTGTTCAGCCCGGCGTTTGAACTCGACATAGTCGTCGCCGCGCTCATTCGGAGGCTGCCCCGCCCATTCGGCAACGGTGGACCAATCCGCCCAGAATATCGCCTGGCCCATATGTTTCTGGCGCCGGCCAGGATCATGCGCCGGGTTCTTGAGCGAGCCGAAGGATGCGGCCATGTGGGGTGCCGGCCCGTCAGGGGCATCCGTCCAGACAACGTCGACTTCCCCGGTCGGATAGAACCAATGGTTTGCCCTGGTCGCACCCGCGGCCTTGATGTCGCCTTCAAACCCAAGAAACAGGTTGAAATGCGCGATGCTGGAAGGCAGTGCTCGTATCTCCGCCATCCAGTCCTCATGCCCGCAATCCTCATGCAAAAGGGTGTCGATAGTCTCTCGCGCACCGATGTCCGAGATTACGGCGGCTGCGCGAATCTCGGTGCCATCGTCAGTCCGCACGCCCACCACTGTGTCACCTTCGAACAGCAGCCCATCGACTCGGACGCCCGTGCAGACTTCGCCCCCGTGTTTGGTGATGGTCGGAACGATGTGCGCGGCATAAGCGGCGGCACCGCCGACGGGGTACCAGGCCCCGCTTGGCAGATAGGCACCCGCTATCAAGGCATGCATCGCGAAGCTGGCCTTGCTCGGGCGTCCGCCGTGATCGCCCCATTGCGCCGCCATGACGGCAGCAAGCTC
>JBPCVZ010000273.1:0-7768 GCA_051010015.1 Hyphomicrobiaceae bacterium | reverse complement strand
GGCATATCAAGAGCCGCTGCGATGCGCGAGCCGAGCAGATCCGGGGCCTTGTAGTAGTTGTGGTAGGTGAACCAGAGGTCCGGCTTCCAAGAGTGGCCGCCACCGGAGTATGATGTGATCAAAGCCTCCGCCTCATGGCCGGCCTGCGCGCGAAAAGCATCAAGCCGTGTCGAATCGGGTACACCAGACCAAGTTCGCAGTTGGCTCGCCAGGCGAACATCGAAGCCGGCGTGCGTCAGCGCCGCCATGAGCAGCCGGCCGATCGTCCGGTCACCGGATGGCCGAATGGCATCGGGCGGCTTCATCGGTGCGTAGAATGCAATGTTCATGCGGTTAATCGCGTATGCAGATGCACGTGGTGACGCAACTCTGCGTGATCGATAATTGAGCAGGTTATGCCTACCATCGTGCTATATCCATTGGATCGTACCATGTCATCTTGAGAGCTTGCAGGCCGGCGCCCTTGGACCCCAATCTTTTCAGATACATCTGGACGCACAGCCGCCGGGATCAGATTTTCGTCCTGTTTCTGATCGCGGCGTCGCTGCCGTTCTATTGGCTGTCGCTTGATGTGCCGAAACGCATCGTCAACGAAGCGCTGCAGGGCGAAGCCTTCGTTAACGGTGTCACCGAGGCGAAACTGTTTATTTTCTCGATTCCGTTGCCGGAATCGCTCGGCGGCACGATCGTCATCTCTGAAGGCTTCCTGTTCGACCAGATCAGCTATCTTTTCGCGCTGAGCTTTCTGTTCCTGTTTTACGTGCTGGCAAACGGTGCCTTCAAGTACGGCATCAACATCCTCAAGGGCATGCTCGCCGAGCGCATGATGCGACGCCTGCGCTTCGAATTGTTCACCACGATGATGCGCTTCCGGCCCGAGGACATTCGCTCGGTCAAGCCGGCGGAAGCGGCGAGCATGATCAAAGACGAGGTCGAGCCGATTGGCGGCTTCATCGGTGATGCGTTCATCCAGCCGGCATTCCTGAGCACGCAGGCGCTGACGGCGGTGATCTTCATCCTGACGCAGAGCTTCTGGCTCGGCATGGTCGCTTTGTCGGTTGTGCTGGTGCAGGCATTCGTCATTCCGTATTTGCGTCGTGAGCAGCTCCGTCTCGGACGCCTGCGCCAGATTGCATCACGCAAGCTCGCCGGCCGGATCGGCGAGATGATCGATGGCTCGCGCACGATCCAGGCCTACGGCCTGAGGGACTACAGCGAGGCTGAGATCGGCGGTCGCCTCGGCCATCTGTTCACGATCCGGGCCGCGCTCTACAAGCGCAAATTCTCGGTCAAGTATCTCAACAACATCCTCGCCCAGATCACCCCGTTCTTCTTTTACTCGATCGGCGGTTACCTTGCGCTGCGTGGCTCGCTGGACATCGGCCAGCTGGTCGCCGTTATCGCCGCCTATCGCGACCTGCCACCGCCGATCAAGGAATTGATCGATTGGGACCAACGCCGGGCCGACGTGACGATCAAGTACGACCAGGTCATCTCGCAATTCTCGGGCCGCGAATTGCTGCCAGCTGAAAACCAAGACAGCCAATCCAAACCAATACCCGGTGATGCCCCGATCGTGATCAGCGACCTGACGGTGCTCGATCAGCGGGGCACCGCGTTGATAAACGCCGCAAGCCTTACCATTCCGCGCCCGGCCCATGTGGCGATTGTTGGTTCTTCCGGATCCGGCCGCGATATTTTCGTGCGCACGCTGGGCCGTCAAACCACCAAATACGAAGGCGTGATCAAGTTCGGCGAGTACGATCTCAGGAACCTGACGATGCGCCAGCTGGCCCGCGAAATATCCTACGTACCGCCGGACCCGGAGCTGTTTTCAGGCAGCATTCGCGACAACGTCATCCTTTCACTGAAGCAACAGCGCCCGAAACCCGGCAAGTTGGACGACACCCGGTGGCGCGAAGCCCGGCGCACGGGCAACCCGCTGTTCGACGACGAAGCAGACTGGAGCGACTACGAGACGGCAGGTGTCGAGGATGCCAAAGGATTGGAGCAGGCCATCCTCAGTGCGCTGGAGACGGCAGGCCTGTCGAGGGACCTGTACAACTATGGCCTCAATGGATTGCTGCCGCCCGATTCCGATGTCGCCTTGACGAAAAAGGTCGTCGAGGGACGTCACGAAATCCGCACCGCATTGGTAGAGGCCAACCTCGATCGTCTCATCGAACCGTTCGATTTCAAAGCGTTCAATCCTCAGTCGACGATTGGTGAAAACCTCGTGTTCGGCGTCGTCGCGGGGGAGCGACTGGGTGGCACCGGACGCACGTCAGACCCCTATTTCCGTTCGATCATGGCGGCGGAAGCGCTGACAGAGCCACTGATCGAGATCGGCTTGCGCATCGCCGAGAACGGTGTCGAGGTGTTTTCCGAGTTGCCAAGCGGCCATCCTTTGTTCGAGCGTTTCTCGATGATCCGGTCGTCCGACCTCGAATTCTATGCCGAGCTTCTCGATGAACGCCGCAGCAGCGAACCGGGCCATCCGATCGCCAACGAAGCCGTCGACAAACTCATCGACCTCGCCCTGGGCTACATCGAACCGCGCCACCGCCTTGGCCTTCTGACGCCGGACCTGCAAGGCCGCATCCTGAGGGCCCGCGAAAGCTTCAAGGATTATTTGCCGCTGGACTATACAGGCGAGATCGAGTTCTACGATCGCGACCTGTTCATGGCGGCGGCGCCCATTCGTGACAATCTTTTGTTTGGCCGCGTCGCCCAGAACGTCGCCAACGCAGAACAGCGCGTGGCCGACTTCCTGAAACAGGCCCTACCCAAGCTCGACCTCGAGGATCTCGTTTATTCTCTTGGCCTCGACTACGACGTCGGCCCCCGCGGCCAGTCACTTTTCAGTGCCCAGCGAGCATCCGTAAGTATTGCGCGCGGCTTGATCAGCCGCCCAAACACCCTAATTCTTGAAGATGCGTTCAAGAACTACGGCGATGAAGATGCGCACACGATCCAGGCGCGAATCGCCGAGCGTATGAAAGGCGCCACCGTGATCATGACGTGCGCGATCCAACCGCAGGGCGGGACTTTCGACCAGATCATCACCGTCGATGGTGCGCGCTTGACTGCGCAACAGGTGACGCCCTCACCAGGGGCCAGCGAACCGCGCGAAACCGAGAGCCGCGAACCGCAAGAGCGTACCAACACCATGGAGGCCGGCGAATGAGCCTTGAACTGGAATGCGAACAGTTGCGTGACATTCCCTTGTTTCGCGACCTCGATGCCGCCAAATGCAAACTCGTCGCGATGTCTAGCGATCGATTGCACTACACAGCCGGCGATATGGTGTTTGCCCAGGGCGACCCGTCGGATTCGGTGTATTTCATGCTCGATGGACGGATCAAGGTGACGCGGCGGCGCGATGATGTCGAAATCGACCTTGCCGAAATGTCTGGCGGTGCCGTACTCGGTGAAACCGGTGTCATCTGTGGGCGGTCACGGTCGGCGACCATCACGGCAATCGAGGATTCGACGATGCTGCGCACCGAGGCGCACGTCTTCAAGGAACTGTTGCATCAGGTGCCGCAGGTCGCCGTCGCGCTTGCCCGGGAACTGGCAAACCGCGTCGATGCCACGTCCGAACGGCTGTTTGCCGCGACCTTCGACAATGCATAAACCAGCAGGACAGTGAGAGATGGCGAAAGCGCCTGAAGCACCAGCGGCACCGGTCCGCTCGAAAGCGGAACTGAGCGGCATGAGCGGTTGGGAGCGCAGCGCTCGGCTGTGGTCAGGCTTGATCCTGTTCGCGTTTGTCCTGATGCACTTCCTCAACCATGCGCTCGGCATTTTTGGCATCGCGACGCTGGAGTATGTGCAGGAGTGGCGTGTCGGATTATGGCGCTCGATGATCGGCACGGTGTTGCTCTATGGCGCCGCCATCGTCCATCTCGTCTTTGTCATGAAGCGGATCGTTGGCCGCCGCACATGGCGCATGCCATTGCGCGAAGCGATGCAAATCGCGCTCGGGCTCGCCATTCCGTTCCTGGTTTACGAGCACACCATTGGCACGCGGTATGTTGCAGAATTCGCCGGGGTCAACGATGCCTACGCGGTGACGTTGCAGCATCTCTGGCCAAACCGGGCCTACCGCCATACGGCGCTGACGCTGATCGTGTGGGCGCACGGCATCATCGGCATCAACTACAGCATGCGCCTGCAACCCTGGTATCCGAGGATCAGGGAGCCCTTCCTGATCATCGCCGTGATCATCCCGGTCCTTGCAATCGCCGGTTACATTTCAGCCGGTCGCGAAGCCGTGGCACTGGCCCATCCGGACGCGCGCTGGACCGGCGAGCAAGCCGCAGTTTACACCAACATGGCGCGCCAGACCTACACCGTCCTGCTGATCGGCGCCGCGGCACTGGCATTGGCCATTGGAACCCTGGCGCTGATGCGCCGCTTCGGTCGCCGCATTCCCGTGCGCTATGTCGGGCATGGCAGTGTCGCGCTGCCGCGCGGCTCGACGCTGCTCGAAACGAGCCGCGGTAACAACATCCCGCATCCATCGGTGTGCGGCGGGCGTGCGCGCTGCTCAACCTGCCGCGTGCTCGTGCTCGAGGGCAGCGAAACGCTGCCAATCCCCGGACCGGCCGAAAAATCGCTGCTCGAGCGCATCTCGGCGCCGCCGCACGTTCGCCTAGCCTGTCAGATTCGGCCGACCCAACCGATCCTCGTGCAAATCCTGATGCCGGTGACAGCCAACGCCTACACGCAGAGTGATTGGGCCGATGACGCCTACGAGGCTGGCGCCGAAGCGCTGGCAACGGTTCTGTTCATCGACCTGCGCGCTTTTACGGCACTGACCAAGACGCAGTTTCCCTACGACCTCGTCGCCCTGCTCAACCGTTATATGTCGGAAATCCAGCAGGCCATCGAAGCCCATGGCGGCAAGGCTACGATGTTTCTCAGCGATGGCATGATGGCCGTCTTTGGGTTGAGCGGTGAACGCGGCCACGGCAGCCGCGCGGCGATTGCGGCGGCGCGCGACATGCTGCGTGCCATCGAGACCATGAATGCCGAGCTGCATGCCGCGATGCCGATCCCGCTGCGCGTTGGCATCGGTATTCACACGGGGCCGATCATTCTCGGCCGGATCGGCGACGAAGCGCGCGGCTACAAAATTGCGGCACTGGGTGAGACCGTTACCATTGCGAGCAGCCTGGAGGCAGCGACCAAGCGGCAATTGACGGACTGCCTGATCTCTCAGGAAACGATGCGCGCGGCCGGTGGCATGAAGCAGGCGAGTAGCCGGCACGACATCCACGTTCCCGGCCGCAGTGAAAGCGTGGTCGCATACGGGCTTGAAAAGCAGCCGGTCGAGGAACTGGTCACGTGAGGTGATTTTGGGAGGCTGATTGGCGATGGCGCACGGACTTCATCAGGGCCGGTGCCGCCGGACGTCACAGGGATTCGATCCGGGCTCGATGTATTTGCGCTGTAGACAGTCTCATGCGAGAGATGCGCGATATTCCTCAAGCATCGAGCACCTGATTCGTGACATCACCGCCCCGTGCCGATCTCTCGCTCTCAATGATCGAGTTCATTCCACTTGCCGCGCTGCTCACATGTCTGACAGCGCTGTCAATCGACATCATGTTGCCGGTACTGCCGGCACTTGGCCGTGATCTGGGCCTGACGCGCGCCAATGACCAGCAATGGGTAGTGACGACCTATCTCGGTGGCTTGGTCATCGGGCAGCTGTTCGTCGGCTCTATTTCCGATCGCTTTGGGCGCTTGCCTGTCCTTTTTTGCGGGTTGGCGCTGTTCATTTTTGGCGCCGCGATGGCAAGCCTTGCGACGTCGTTTCAATGGTTGCTGGCGGCGCGCGCAGTGCAGGGGATGGGCGCCGCGGCACCACGTATTGTCACGGTTGCTGTCGTGCGCGACCTTTACGCCGGGCGTCAGATGGCGCGCATCATGTCCCTTGTGATGACGACGTTCATCATGGTGCCGGTTTTCGCACCGTCAATCGGTCAGTTGCTCGCGATTGTTGGGGATTGGCGCACGCCCATCATGTTTCTTGCCGGTGCCGGCCTCGTCGCAACGGCATGGGCGTGGGTCCGCCTGCCGGAAACATCACCACGCCACGCGCCTGGCATTGACAAACCCGCGCAAACGGCGCCGTCAATCAGCTATTTCCAGGCCTTGAGAGCAGTCTATCGGTCGCGCCAGACCGTCGGTTACGTCATGGCCAACGGCTGCATGTTCGCGTGCCTCATGTCCTATATCCTCAGTTCACAGCAGATCTTTGTGGATATCTACGCGCTCGGCGCCTGGTTTCCGTTGGCATTTGGCGCCATTGCGATTGCCATCGCGCTGTCCGGTGCCGTCAACGCCCTGGTCGTTGTCCGATACGGCATGCGGCATGTCTCGCATCGCGCCCTGCTTGCCTTCATCGCTGTCGCTGGTTGTGTGGCGGTGCTGGGCTTCGTCTACGGCGGCCAGCCGCCATTCTGGGCGTTGTGGATCGGTCTGTGGGTGCAGTTCCTGTTCTTCGGGCTCATCGTATCGAATTTCAATGCCCTGGCCATCGAGCCGCTCGGCCATGTCGCCGGCACAGCCTCATCCGTCATGGGCAGCTACACCACGCTGAGCGGTGCCGTGTTCGGCACGTCGGTCGGCCAACTCTTCGATATGACGACACTACCGATGAATGTCGGATTCGTGGTGTTTTCGAGCGTTTCGTTGATCATTGTACTGATCACAGAACGAGGGCGTTTGTTCCACTCGGATTCCACTGCGTGATTTCAGCCTGCGCGCTTGCACACGAGGCGCGGCTGCGATACGAGAAATCCTTGATCCGACACAATCTCCCCGTGCGCGCGTGAACGAGGAAACTGGGACCGCTTGATGGTAGATCTCGCCAGCCACTACTTGCCCATCATCATCTTTATCGGCGTTTCGCTGCTCATCGCGGCGGCCTTGATGATCGCACCGTTCGTCGTGGCGGTGAGCAATCCGGACCCGGAGAAGGTTTCGGCTTATGAATGCGGCTTCAATGCATTTGACGATGCCCGCATGAAGTTCGACGTCCGCTTCTACCTCGTTGCCATCCTCTTCATCATTTTCGACTTGGAAATCGCCTTCCTGTTTCCCTGGGCGCTGGCGTTCAAAGAGATCGGCGCGTTCGGCTTCTGGTCGATGATGATATTTCTCGCCGTTCTAACGGTTGGCTTCGTTTACGAATGGAAAAAGGGTGGTCTCGAATGGGATTGATCCACCAACGGACATCGCCGACGGGCCTGATTGCACCGGCCTGGGACAAGCCAGGCGAGGCCGGCAGCGGCAACGCCGTAAAGGATGGCTTGATCAAGCCCGGCGATCCGAGTTTCACGATGATCAACAACGAGTTGGCTGACAAAGGCTTTCTTGTTACGACGACCGACGATCTGATCAACTGGGCCCGCACCGGCTCCCTGATGTGGATGACCTTCGGCTTGGCGTGCTGCGCCGTAGAAATGATGCAGGCCTCAATGCCGCGCTATGACATCGAGCGCTTCGGTTTCGCACCACGCGCGTCACCGCGGCAATCGGACGTGATGATTGTTGCCGGTACGCTGACCAACAAAATGGCGCCCGCCCTGCGCAAGGTCTACGACCAGATGCCGGAACCGCGCTATGTCATCTCGATGGGATCGTGCGCCAACGGCGGCGGTTACTACCACTACTCGTATGCCGTCGTGCGCGGCTGCGACCGGGTGGTTCCGGTCGATATCTACGTGCCCGGCTGTCCGCCAAGCGCTGAAGC
>JBPCVZ010000272.1:0-9140 GCA_051010015.1 Hyphomicrobiaceae bacterium | reverse complement strand
CGTCCTCCACCCACCGGGCCATGCCCCGAAGCAGCATGTCCGACCGTGTTCATATCATCCCGGCCCCTCTCATGAGGCAACCGTTACATGGATGGATATGGGATCAGTCCACTGCTATGAAAAGGGGTCAATTGATCCCGAACCAGGACCGCCCCCATGAGTGCTTCGGATAACGAGCCAACACCGGCGCCGTGCATCGACAGCCTGTATCGCTATCCGGTCAAAGGCCTGTCGCCGGAGCGCATGCCGTCGGTGGCGGTGGAGGCCGGAGAGTGTGTGCCGTTCGATCGCGCCTACGCGATCGAGAACGGCCGCGGCCGGTTCGACCCGCTGCAGCCCAAACATCTGCCCAAGATCAGTTTTTTGATGCTGATGCGCGATGAACGTCTGGCAACGCTCGTCACCGAGTTCGATGACGACAGCGAAACGCTGTCCATCCTGCGCGACGGCAAGCAGGTCGCCCGCGGACAGCTGACGAGCCCGATCGGGCGCCAAACGATCGAACAGTTCCTGTCATCATATTTTCAGCGCGAGCTGCGCGGATCGCCAAAGGTTGTATCTGCGGCGGGGCATTCGTTCTCGGATGTGCCGGCAAAGTGCCTGCACATTGTCAATCTTGCCAGCGTCCGGGAGTTGGAACGCGTCGCCGGGCGCGCTGTCGACCCGCTGCGGTTTCGCGCGAACATCTATGTCGATGGGTTCGAGCCGTGGCAGGAATTCGATTGGGTCGGCAAGAAGCTCCAGGTCGGCACGACCGGGCTGAGCGTGTTCACGCGCACGGAACGGTGCGATGCCACCAACGTCGATCCGGCGACCGGGGCACGCGACATGTCGATCCCCAACCTTTTGCGACGGCAATGGGGACACAGCGATTTTGGTATCTATGCGAAGGTCGCGGAAAGCGGCTCGATCAGCATCGGCGACGCTGTAACGGTCGCCGCCTAAAGCGTGTCGCATAAAATGCTCCCCGCTTTAGCTTCCTTTTGGCTCACGGCTATTCCCTCGCTTCGCTCGGGGCCTCCGCCATGCACGCGTTAGCGTGCGTTGCACGCTGGGGGCGGCGCCCACTGTGCGATTTGCGTGCTTCGCACGCGGCGCCGGGCCGCGGTCGCGGCCTTGTCATTGAATCCGATTGGATGCGACATGCTTTAGAGCGCCGCGCGAAGGACCAACCGGCCGCCTATTCGGCCGCCTGGTCGGTGTTTTCCGCGACAGCCGCCGGTGCCGCCTCTTCGGCCTCGGCTTCCCGCGCCGCACGCGGGCGCCGCACTGGACGCTTCAAGAACTCCGGCTGATCATCTGTCTGTGCATAACGGGTTCGCCGGCCACCGCGGCCGTTGGTACGGCCCGCCGCAGGCGGCTCTGATTCGGCCGCGCGTGGCTCGCGTTCGGCCGTCCGCTCACGATCCTGGTTGCGTTCGCGCCGCGGCGTTCGCCGTTGTGGACGGCGCTCCTCGGAGCCGCGCTCGGCGACCGGGATATCGGGCTGCGGTTCGGTGCCGCGCGGTGCCTTTGCTTCAGCAGCGACCTCTTCACCGCTATCCTCGGTCGTTGTTGGCTGCTCTTCATCAATCGGATCGCCGGGATTGCGGTGCCGGCCGATCTGGCCGCCCTGCGTCGCATCGTGCCCGTGTGACGACTGCTGCTCGCGGTGCGTCATGATGATCCGATTGTAATGCTCCGCATGCTGCAGATAGTTTTCGGCAAGCACCGGGTCACCGGATGACAACGCATCGCGTGCCATCGCGACATATTTCTCCGCGATATGCGACGGTGTTCCACGAATCTTCACATCCGGTCCGTTGGACTCGTAGCTGCGCGTCAGTGGATTCTGGCTTTTACGGTTATTATTATTCCGTCCGCGGCCTCTGCGGTTTTGCTGTGCTTGCCTCATGGGCTCCCGTTCTCAGTCACTGCAAATGAAACATATCGATTGGCGCAGACGGCCCTTGCAAAACTCTCTGCCGGTGACCGCCGTCTTCTCGATTCTCAAAAAACGCTATTTTGCGGGCAGCCAATGTTGGCGCCTATCGCAGGTTTGGCGTTTCGACAACGCTGCAACACGCGCTGTCATCAAACTTCCAGGATGTCCTCGCGAGACGAATGGCTCGTCAGCAAAGCTGAGGCTCGGTCACGCAATCTAGTCTACTCGGGTAATGTCGATTTCAATTTCGCCGGAGCTGTTCAAGGCCAACTGGCAGCGATGAGCGCGCCATGCCCGTTTACGAGAACCGTCGCCACCAAACATCGGAAGACGCGGACGGTCTCTTGATTTCCCTTATACTAGCCTGCACTTTCGCCGTTTCCAAGCCTTTTTACAGTCGTCAGCCGTTAAGTGTCTTGGCAGCAACACATCGGATATGGCCGTTGAGGTCTTGCCACAGTTTCCAGTCGCTCAAAGGAGTTTTCACAGCAAACTGGTCGATTTCGTGGCACACGGCATCGGCCATGTCCGCCCCGACCTCGAACAACATCCAGCCGCGCGGCACGACCCGGACAGCATCACGGCCGATTCGCCTATAGATATCTAGGCCATCGGTGCCGCCGTCAAGCGCCAACCGTGGATCGTGTGCCCGAACCTCGACATCGAGGCCGGCAATCTGGTCGGTCGTGATGTAGGGCGGGTTCGAAACCAGCACGTCGAAGACCTCATCGATGCCGGCGAGTGCATCGCCTTGCATGAACGTGGCGCGATCGGCGACGCCGATCTGGCGCGCGTTTGACCGCGCGATATCGAGCGCCTCGGGCGCGATATCGACGCCGACACCGGTGGCCAACGGCAACTCCGCCAGCAGCGTGATCAAGAGGCAGCCAGAGCCCGTGCCAACGTCGATGAGCCGAATCGGTCTGTCGCGCCAGCCGGACGCGTCGATCACCTCGAGGGTGGCGTCGACCAGCACCTCGCTGTCCGATCGCGGCTCGAGGGTGGCGGGCCCGAGAGAAAACGGCCGGCCGTAGAAGCTGCGCCGGCCGGCGATGCGCCCGATCGGCATGCCTTCAAGACGCCGTGCCAGGCCGCTGAGGATACGCTGACGATCCGGCTCAGGCACGGGCGTTTCGGGGCGGCCGATGAACGCTTCGGAGGGGGTGTCGGTCAGCGCGCCGATCAGGGCGCGGGCCTCGCGCCCGGGATCGGGGATGCCCTGCACGCGCAGGCTGGCGCGGACATGGTCGAGCAGCCCGCCGAGCGTTACCGGCCGGACGCGTGCCGTATCAGGCATTGCCGTCACCACTCATCGCCGCGAGCTGGCTGGTCTGCTCCTCGGTGACCAGGGCATCGATCAGTTCGTCAAGGGCATCGCCCGTGATGACCTGGTCGAGTTTGTGAAGGGTCAGATTGATGCGATGGTCGCTGACCCGGCCCTGCGGGAAGTTGTAGGTGCGGATGCGCTGCGAGCGGTCGCCACTGCCAACCTGATCGCGACGCTGCTCGGCGCGCTCCTCGTCGGCCTTCTGGCGCTCGGTCTCATAGATCCGGGATTTCAGGACATCCATCGCGAGACGGCGGTTCTGGTGCTGCGACTTTTCCGCAGAGACAACGGTGATGCCGGTTGGGATGTGCGTGATGCGTACCGCCGAATCGGTCGTGTTGACGTGCTGGCCACCGGCTCCGGAGGCGCGCATCGTGTCGATACGAACATCTTCCGGGCGGATATCGAGGTCGACATCTTCCGGTTCGGGCAACACCGCGACGGTTGCCGCCGAGGTGTGGATGCGCCCGCTCGCTTCGGTCGCCGGCACACGCTGCACACGGTGCACACCGGACTCGTATTTCAGGCGCGCGAAGACGCCGTCGCCGCGGATCGCGGCAACAATCTCACGGTAGCCGCCAAGATCGTTCTCCGAGACGTCGACGATGTCGACCGACCATTTCCGCGCCTCGGCGTAGCGCTGGTACATGCGGAACAGGTCGGCGGCGAACAGCGCGGCCTCGTCGCCGCCGGTGCCGGCACGCACCTCGAGGATGACGCTGCGATCATCGGCGTCGTCCTTGGGCAACAGCTGGATCTTGAGCTTGTGGTCGACCTCGTCGAGGCGCGGCTGGAGTTCGGCGAGTTCCTCACGCGCCAGATCGACCATCTCCTTGTCGTCGCCATCCGAAATCATTTCCTGGAGGCCGGCGATCTCCTCGCGCATGTCCTCCAATTCACGAATGGTCGCAACGACGGGGTCAAGCTGGGCGAACTCCTTCGAGAGCTTGCGGAACTGGTCCTGATCGATCGGATTGCTCAGTTCGTGCTGAATCGCCATCCACCGCTCGGTGATCTGCTCAAGCTTTTCTGCTGGGATCGCGCTCATGCTCGGAATTCTCGGATTGGCAAATGTGACTGTGCTTAGTGACGCCGGCGGCACCGGCACCCTACCCGGCTAGATCTCGACACTGTTGAGTTCCGCGAACCGGCGCAGGTCATCACGGATACTGCCAGTGCAGTCCGGCTCCATGCGCGCTTCAACGAAATTCTGCAGCCGTTCGCTGTCGAGCGACAGCAACATGGTCTTGACCGGACCGATCGCAGCCGGTGCCATCGATATGGAACGAAAACCGAGCCCGATCAAGGCCATTGCCTGCAACGGGTCGGCCGCCATCTCGCCGCAAAGCGTGATCGGCACGCCATGCTTGTCGGCGGCAAACCGAATGCGCCGCAACGCCCGCAGCGCCGATACATTGAGCGAATCATAGCGGCTTGCGACGAGTGGGTTGGCGCGGTCGGCGGCAAACATGAACTGCAACAGGTCATTGCTGCCGACCGACACGAAATCGACACGCTGCATTAGTGCATCGAGCTCCATCAGGATGCTTGGCACCTCGACCATGGCGCCGACTTTCACGCTGGTTGGCGCCTCGCCACCACGCGCGGCCAGGCGTTCTTCCTCAAGGCGCACGAGATCGCGGGCGGCGTCGAACTCTTCGACGACGCTGACCATCGGGATCATCAGGCGCAATTCCCGCCCCGCCGAGGCGCGCAGCAGCGCACGCACCTGCATGCGCAGCAGCCCCGGCCGGTCGAGGGCGAGGCGCACGGCGCGCCAGCCGATCGCCGGGTTGTCTTCCTTCGGCTGGCGCAAATAGGGCAATGCCTTGTCGCCGCCGATATCGAGGGCGCGAAACACGACAGGCTTGCCGTCGGCCGCATCGAGGATCGAGGCATAAGTCGCCGTCTGGGTGTCGAGCCGCGGGAAGGTCGAGGCGATCATGAACTGCAGCTCGGTGCGAAACAGCCCGATGCCGTCGGCACCGCTCTCATCGAGGTGGGGCATGTCGGCCATCAAACCGGCATTGAGCATCAGTTGTATGTGCGCGCCGTCCTTGGTGACCGCCGGCGTATCGCGCAGCGCCTGGTACTGCTGCTGGCGCCGGGCGCGGAATTTGACCTTGTCGGCATAGCCGGTAATGACCTCCGGCGACGGGCGCACGTGCACCTCGCCGCGTTCGCCGTCGACGATGATCGGGTCGTCACTGCTGACGCGCTCGACGACCCGCCGAATGCCGCCAACCGCCGCGATGCCAAGCGCCTTGGCAACGATCGCAACGTGGCTCTGCGCACTGGCATCCTCGACAACCAGGGCGCGGATGCGGCTGCTGTCGTAGTCGATCAGCTCGGCCGGGCCCATGTTGCGCGCGACGAGGACGGTGTCTTCCGGCATATCGGCGGCCAATCGCGCCGAATCGACCTGCCCGGCAAGAACCCGAAGCAGGCGGTCGGAGAGATCGTCGAGATCACGCAGCCGTTCGCGCCAGAACGGATCGTTCTGGCGCAGCATGCGGGCCCGCGTGCCGTTGTGTACCCGCTCGACAGCGGCTTCGGCGGTGAGGCCGTCGGCGATCGCATCGTGCATGCGCCTCGCCCAGCCGCGGTCTTCAGCGAACATGCGGTAGGCTTCGAGCACATCGCGGTGCGCCCCGGCATGGCTGACGGTCTCACGCGCGAGCATGGCATCGATGCTCTGGCGCAATTCGCGCAAGGCGACGTCGAGCCGCCGGCCTTCTTCGAGCGGGTCTTCGGCCAGCAGCTTGGTGACCACGACGCGTGGCGCGTGCAGCACGACATGGCCGAGCGCGATGCCATCCGATATCGGCTCACCCTGCAGCGTGACGGCAAGCTGGCGCCCGAGTTCCTCGTCGGCGCCGGTACCCGCCACCTCGCCCGACGCGAGCTGCTCGGCAACGACCATCGCGGTGGTTTCGAGGACTTCGACGTCTTCCTCGGAATACTGGCGCGGCGTCCGGTTCTGGACGGCGATGACACCGAGCACAACGCCGCCGCGCTGAACCGGCACCGCGAGCAGCGAGTGGTAGATCTCCTCGCCCGTTTCAGGACGGTAGGAAAATGACGGGTGATCCTGCGCTTCCGGCACGTTGACATGCGCGGCCGTCTCGGCGGCAAGCCCGACGAGGCCCTCGCCGCGGTTGAGCCGCGTCTCGTGCACGGCATCGACGTTGAGGCCCTCGGTCGCGAAAAGCTCCAGCGAGCCGTCCTGGCGCTTGAAATAGATCGAACAGACCTCGGCGACCATCAGGCCGGAAATCTGACGCACGATTTTGTCGAGGCGCTGCTGGCCATCGCCCGGCTCGGACATGATCTGGCGCAAGCGCCGCGAAATCACGCGCAGAGCGGTCTCGCTCTGGCCGATCGCGGGGCCTGTCGGGCCATGATCATCTGTTCGTCTCGTCACCATTGCCGAGCGCCACTCTCAAGCTCTTTAGATCACTCACGACCTGGCGCGCAATAAACGGCCGGGCTAATCGCAATTCCTTGCCCCGAGTCACACGCAGCCGAAGCTCGCCCGGGCACTCAAAAATGAACATTCTGACCGACAGGCACGCACGTCACGCAGGGTCGATGACCGTTACCTGTCTTCCCACTATACCGCTCCCGGCGTCAATTGCCGTAGTGGATGCCGCCCGCCGAATGGGCAAATTGGTCAGTCATTGTCCAGCCCATAGACCGTGTGCAGGGTGCGCACGGCCAATTCGGCATAGGCTGCATCAATCAGTACGCTGATCTTAATTTCGGACGTGGTGATCGCCAGGATGTTGATGTTCTTCTCGGACAGTGCCGTGAACATCTTCGATGCCACCCCGGCATGGGAGCGCATGCCGATACCGATCACCGAGACCTTGACGACGTCGGCCGAGCTGTTGATCTCCTCGAAACCGATCGCGTCGCGGGCCTTGTCCAGAACGGCCAGGGCCTTGTCGAGTTCCGTCGCCTGCACGGTAAAGGTCATGTCGGTGCGCAGGCCATCCGACGACAGGTTCTGGACGATCATGTCGACATCGACATTGGCCTCGGCGAGGGGACCGAACACGCTGGCGGCAACGCCGGGTTTGTCGGCGACGCCGAGGATCGTTACTTTCGCCTCATCCTTGGCGTAGGCGATGCCGCTTACAACTTGGGCTTCCACAATCTCATCCTCATCACACACAATCGTGCCAACGGTATTGTCGTTCATGCCGCTGCGCACCGGCGGCAGGCTCTCGGGGGCAGCGAAGCTCGAGAGCACGCGCGTGCGCATGCCGTGCACCATCGCCAGTTCGACCGAGCGCGTTTGCAGCACCTTCGAGCCGAGCGACGCCATTTCGAGCATCTCCTCGTAGGCGATCTTGTTCATGCGGCGCGCCTTCGGCACCATCCGCGGGTCGGTCGTGTAGATGCCGTCGACGTCGGTGTAGATGTCGCAAATGTCGGCGTCGAGCGCGATCGCAACAGCAACGGCGCTGGTGTCCGAGCCGCCACGGCCGAGGGTCGCGACACGGTTGCGCTCGGGCTCGCTGCCCTGAAAGCCGGTGATCACGGCCACCTCGTCCTGCTCGAAGCGCTGCAGGATCTCGGCGCCGTCGATCGCCTCGATGCGGGCCGAACCGTGTGCCTGGTTGGTTGTGATCGGGATCTGCCAGCCCTGCCAGGAGCGCGCCGATATGCCGAGCCCCTGCAGCACGATGGCGAGCAGGCCGGCGGTGATCTGCTCACCGGTGGCAACGACGGCATCGTACTCGCGCGCGTCGTGCATCGGCGAGGCTTCACGCACCCAATCGACGAGCTGGTTGGTGGTGCCGGCCATCGCCGAGACCACGACGGCGACCTTGTTGCCGGCGTCGACCTCGCGCTTGACGTGCTGGGCAACGTTGCGGATGCGCTCGATGTTGGCGACCGACGTGCCACCGAATTTCATGACAACGACGGCCATGCTGTGTTCCACTATTCAGAAAATGGTAGGACTGACGGGCAGCCAACTGGCACTTGGGTCGCATTGAGCGGCCCGCGCGGCACACACATATAAGGAACGCAGCCGCGCTGCAACCAAGGCGCCGGATTTCATTGCGCGCAGGCCGCCGACCGCGGCAACCGGCCGGCGTTGCGGTGGAACGCCGAACGGACATTGGGGAGTGACACAACGATGCAGCCAGCCCAGGAACATGCTGCGCGAGGCGCCAGGGCCAATCTCGATCCGCGCGAAATCGCCCAGTTCGAGGCGCTCGCCGACAAATGGTGGGACGCCGAGGGACCGTTCCGGATGCTGCATCGCATCGGCCCGCCGCGGCTGGCGTACGTCCGCGATGCGGCGACCAGGCACCTGGGCCTCGATGCGACAGCGCGGCGGCCCTATGCGGCGCTCAGCTGCCTCGATGTCGGGTGCGGCGGCGGCCTGATCTCAGAGCCGCTCGCCCGCCTCGGCGGCACCGTGACGGCGATTGATCCAGCAGCGAAGAACATCGAGGCCGCCCGGCTTCACGCCGAAAACAGCGGACTCGCGATCGATTACCAGGCGGTGACGGCCGAAATGCTGGCCGATGCAGGCCGCACCTTCGATCTCGTGACCTGCCTCGAGGTTGTCGAACACGTGCCCGACCCGCGCGCGTTCGTTGCCACCCTGGCGCGGCTCGTCCGGCCCGGCGGCCTGCTCGTGATGTCAACGCTGAACCGGACGCCGAAATCCTATGTGCTGGCGATCGTCGGTGCCGAATATGTCCTCGGCTGGCTGCCGCGCGGCACCCACGACTGGACGCGCTTCGTGACGCCGGACGAGTTGCAGGCACATTGCGCCAAGGCCGGTCTCGGGTCGTTTGCCAGCGAAGGCGTCGTCTACGATATCCTGCATGACCGCTGGCAACGCTCGGCGGACACCGGCGTCAACTA
>JBPCVZ010000271.1:0-4096 GCA_051010015.1 Hyphomicrobiaceae bacterium | reverse complement strand
CTTGAAATGGCGGTGCCGATGAAGATGAACGTCACGGCAAGGCCGAAATCGCGCTCCGCGAGACCGGTTGCGGCCGCCAGGTTCGGTGCCAACAGGACAAAGCCCATGAAGCCCGATGCGGCAAATGTCTGGACCGTGAAGGTTGCCAGCAGATGCCGGATCGGCTTCTTGCGCGCCGCGTCATCGCGCAGTGCGGCTAGCGTGATCGTCGAGATGTCAGCCCCCCTGCCTGGCCGATTCCGAAGCGCAATCTAGCAGAAACGATATCACCACAATGGGGCGTGCCTATCGCCCTGCAAAATTCGGAATGCGGCGGTCCGACGTGGCGGCGATGCCTTCCTTGAAATCCTCGGTCTTGCGCAACCAGACCTGTTCGACGAGTTCGTGGTCGGTGGCTGCCTTGACGGCATCGGCGAGGCCTGCGCGCATCGTGGCGCGAGTCGACTGCACGGCGAGCGGCGCGTTGGTCGCCATTTCGCGGGCGAACTGCCAGGCCGCATCGCGCACCTCGGCGAGCGGCACGAGTTGATCGACGAGGCCCATCTCGAGTGCCTCTTCGCCCTTGATGCGGCGCGACGTGTAGAACATCGTTGCCGCCTGTTGTTGGCCGATCAGGCGCGGCAGCGTCGTTGTCAGGCCGAAGCCGGGGTGGAATCCGAGCCGCGTGAAGTTGGCGGCAAAGCGCGCTTCCGGCGCGGCGACGCGGAAGTCCGGCATCACGGCGAGGCCGAAGCCGTCGCCGATCGCGGCACCCGGCACGGCGGCCACGATCGGCTTCTTGTTGCGGAACAGGCGTACCGCTTCGTTATAGAGATGGTTGGCGCCGTCGTTGTTGACCGCGCCGTCGACGCTGCCATCGGATTTGACGCGGCTGCCATCGCCGAAGTTGGCGCCGGCGCAAAACGACTTGCCTTCCGAACACAGCATGATCGCGCGGCTGTCCGGATTGGCATCGATCTCGTCGAAGGCATCGGCGATCTGCTTGATCAGCGAATAGTCGAAGAAGTTGTGCGGCGGGCGCGCGATCTCGACGGTCGTGACGAGGTCTTTGGTCGAGACGCGGATGTCGGCATATTCGGTCATGGCGGTGTCCTTGGTTGACGGTAGTGTGGGCGGTTCTTCTGCAGCGGCTAGGGGTTCAATGGGTCGACGAAGTCTCGATCAACGCATCGACGACAGACAGACCTTCTCCCGCAGGATGCACGATCACGGGGTTGAGGTCGATGGTGGCGATTGCGTCGGCATGGCGGACCGCGAACTTGGAGAGCGCGACGATCAGTTCGGCAACCGCGTCGATGTCGGCGGCCTGCTTGCCGCGCGCGCCGGTCAGCAATGGCGCGCCTTTGAGGCGATGGATCAGTGCGCTCGCGGCCGCGGTCGTTGCGACCGGCGAGGCGAGCACGGTGTCCTCCATGATCTCGGCAAAGATGCCGCCCATGCCAACCAGGACCATCGGGCCGAACGTCGGATCGTTCTGCACGCCAAGGATCATCTCGATGCCGGGTGCGGCCATCGGCTCGACCAGGACGCCCTTGATGGCCGCATCCGGCTTGTAGGCGTGTGCCGATCGGATCAGCGCCTCATAGGCCTCGGCCGCCGCCGCGCCGCCGGCGACATCGAGGATGACACCGTTCGCCTCGGTCTTGTGCAGGATGTCCGGTGCCTGGATCTTCAGAACCGTTTTGCTATCGATGGCCTCGGCTGCGGCCGCTGCCGCTTGGCCGCTGTCCACCAGCTGGCCGTGCAGGTGGCCGATGCCATGTTCGGCGAGCAACTGACGCGCCGTGAACTCATAGCTGGCCGCTTCGATCTCTGCGCGATCGCTCCGTCGATCCGCTTCGCTGCGTTCGGGCACAGCTAAGGGCTCGACGAATGCATCGCGGACTTCGCGGTAATTGGCGAGCGCGGCCATGGCGCTGGCGGCACTGCGTGTCGTGGTGAACAGCGGCACGCCGGCGGCTGCGAAGAACGCGATCGTCTCCTGTGTCGGCCACGTGTAGGTCCAGGCGACGACCGGCTTGGCGCCGTTGCGGCCGATCTCGACGAACTTGTCCTCTTCGCGGTGGAAGTGATGGGCATTGCGCGCGCTGGTCACCATGATGCAGCCGTCGATGTTTTGCGCGCTCGACGTCAGCCGCAGCAATTCGGCGTACCCGACCGACGCGATCGCCTGCGCGGTGCCGTCGACCGGATTGCGCGATGAGCCGTAGGGCGGCAGCACCGCGTCGATCTTCTCGCGCGCGGCGGCATCGAGCACCGGCACCTCGAGGTCGAGGCCATCGCACATGTCCGCCATCCATCCGCCGCCGCCGCCGGTGCCGGCCGAGATTGCGATGCGCCGGCCTTGCGGCAGCGTCTTGCGGTTGTGGTAGAACGCGGCCGCGGTATCGGCAAGCTGGTCGAGATCATCGCACAGGATGACACCGTATTCCTCGAGCACGGCGCGGTTGACCCGGTCGGAACCAGCCATCGCACCGGTGTGCGAGGCGGCCGACTCCTGTGCTGCCTGGCTGCGGCCGATCTTGGTCATGATCAGCTGCTTGTTTTGCCGGAGCGCGCGCGCCGCGACGCGGCGGAACTGCGCGCCGTCACGAATGTCCTCGAGGAACATGCAGAACAGGTCGGTCTCGTCCTCTTCGAGCATGTATTCAACGAGGTCGAACGCCCGCAGGCCCGCCTCATTGCCGGTTGTCACGACATAGCGGAACGGGACCTCGCGCAGCCGGCCACGGTCGAACATGCCGAACCCGATGGCGCCGCTCTGCGCGATGATCGCGACGCGGCCGCCCTCGCTGTGCCACTCCGGCAGCAGCGGCAGGGCCGGGCGTGAAACGGCCGGGCTGAATGTCGGCAGAAACGATTTCGCCAGATTGATGAAGCCCAGCGAGTTGGGGCCGGTGACGGCCATGTCGTATTTGGCGATGACCTCGGCGAGCGCGCGCTGCATCGCATCGCCCTCCTCGCCGATCTGCTCGGCGAACCCGGACGCGATGACCGCCGCGGCCTTGATGCCGGCCTTGCCGCAGCGCTCCAATTCGGCCGCCACGACATCTGCGGGCACGAGCAGGACGGCGAGGTCCACCGTTTCGGGAAGATCGTCGACGCTGGCATAGCAGGTATGGCCGGCGATCTCGGCGTGGCTCGGCGTCACCGGGTAGATGCGGCCTTCGTAACCGGGTCGCGTGATGACATCGAACAGGATGCCGCGGATGCGCGTCGCATCGGGCGATGCCCCGACGATCGCGACACTTTCCGCCGACAGGAGTTTGGAGATGTCTGGCACAGGGCAGCCTCGCGGAGTTTGCTAGCGTATCGTTCAGTTCCGGCCGCCTCAGCGCAGCCCCAGACCGCGCGCGATGATGCCGCGCAGAACTTCCGTCGTGCCGCCCTGGATCGTGAACTTCGGCGCCTGCAGCAGCGCGAAGTCGATGATGTCGTCGAGGTCGGGATCATTGCTCGGTTGACGCTCGACGAAGGCTGCGAGCGAGCGAACTTTCCCCGGCAGCTCCTGTTCCCAGATCGTGCCGGCATCTTTCACGATCGAGGATTCGAGCACCGGCTCCTTGCCCGCTTCGAGCATGCCGGCGACCGACACCGACATGCGCCGCAGCGTGTGCAACTGGGCGACGAGGCGGCCGACGCCTTCGCTGGTGCGCACGTCGACGGGGTCGTCGCCGATCGCGTTGATCAATCCCATCAGCACATAGTAGGTCTCGAGGAAGCGCTCCGGCCCGCTGCGCTCGTAGGCGAGTTCGCTGGTCGCCTGCTTCCAGGCGCCGTCGATCTCACCGAGCTGATAGTCGTCGGGAACAAAGACGTTCTCGAAAACGACCTCGTTGAAATCGTGCTTGCCGGTCATCTGGATGATCGGGTTGGCGGTGATGCCCTCCCAGCTCATGTCGATGACGAACTGCGTCAGGCCGTGGCGGCGGTTCTCCTTGGTCGGCGGCGACGTGCGGAACAGGCCGATCATGTATTCGGCCTGGTGGGCGTTGGAAGTCCACACCTTGACGCCGTTGAGGCGGAAGCCGCCGTCGACTTTCTCGGCCTTGGCCGCCGCGGCAAAGAGATCGGAGCCGGAGTTCGGCTCGCTCAT
>JBPCVZ010000270.1:0-11881 GCA_051010015.1 Hyphomicrobiaceae bacterium | reverse complement strand
GGCGGGACAAGCAAAGGTGTGTTCTTTCGTGCCGGTGACCTGCCCGGCGATGCGGCACAACGCGATGCTGTCTTGCTGCGCGCGCTCGGCAGCCCCGACCCCTATGAACGGCAGTTGGACGGGCTTGGCGGCGGGTTGTCGTCGCTCTCGAAAGCGGTGGTGATCGGCAAGAGCGCACGCGATGATGCGGATATCGACTACACGTTCGCGCAGGTGTCGGTGACCGAGCCGTTGGTCGATTATGCCGGGACATGTGGCAACCTGTCGTCGGCAACGGGGCCTTTCGCCGTCGATGAGGGGCTGATCGAGGTGCCTGACGGCGAGACGGTCGTTCGCGTGTTCAATACGAACACGTCGAAGATCTTTCATGCGCGGTTTTTCGTGCACCACGGGGAAGCCGCGGTCGAAGGTGATCAGCGCATCCCAGGTGTCAGTCACACCGGGGCACGTGTCGCCCTGGAATTCCTGTCACCGGGCGGATCGATGACCGGCGGCCTGCTGCCGACCGGCAATGCCGTCGATGAGATCGAAACGGTCGATGGCGAGCGGTTTCGGGTGTCGCTGGTCGATGCCACCAACCCGATCGTCATGGTCGGCGCGGCCGACCTTGGCATCACGGCGACGGAACAGCCGGATGCGCTCGAAGCGATGCCCGGGTTGCTGGCGCGCCTGGAGAAGATCAGGCAGGCCGCCGGTGTCGCGATGGGACTTGGTGCGACGCCGGCGGCGGTGCCGCAGGCCGTGCCGAAGATCGTGATGGTGGCGGCGCCACAGACGTTTCGCGATATCCAAGGCGAGACGGTCGACGCCAGTGATAGCGACCTGTGCGCGCGGGCGGTGTCGATGGGGCGGGTGCATCGTGCCTTGCCGTTGACGTTGTCGATGTGTCTTGCAACGGCGTGCCGGGTCGAAGGTACCGTGCCGGCGATGCTTGCGCCGCCGCTTGCGGAAGGCGCCGACGTGCGGCTTGGCAATCCTTCCGGGATCATTGCGGCGGGGGCCGATGTGGACAGAAGCGGCAATGGCTGGGACGTCACGCGCTGCCGCGTGATCCGCACGCAGCGGCGGCTGATGGAAGGGCAAATCCTGGTGCCGGCCGACACGGTCGACACGGCGCGTTGATCAGGCCGAGGCCGAGCGCTTGGCTTCCGGTATCAGGAAACTCAGGCAGGCCGCGACGGAAACCGTTGCCGTCAGGATATAGAAGACGGTGTTCAGCCCCCATTGGTCGGCGATCAACCCGCCGACCACCGGGACGGCCATCGTCATCGCCGACTGGGTGCCGAACAGCAGACTGACGGCACTGCCCGACATGTGCGCCGGCGCGAGGTCCAGGGTCCAGCCGTGGATGACCGGGCGGATCGCGAACATCACGAAACCGAGGACGGCGCTCATTGCGATGAAGGCGAAGGCACCGGTCATCAGGCTCATTGCGAAAATCAGCACGGACGTGCCGATCAAACCCATCGAGATCACGGGGCGTCGGCCGATACGATCGGACCAGGCGCCCGCGATCGGACCGGAAACGATGGCGCCGGCCTGAATGGCGGTCATCGCGAAGCCGACGACAACGGACGTGGCGTTGAGCTCATTGACGAGATAGAGCGGCAGGAAAACCAACAGGCCGTTCTGCGTCATCGAGCGGAAACCGGCCATGATGCACAGCATCACGATCGAGCGATTGGTGGCGAGGGTTTTCAGCCCGGCGAGGTAGGACACACCATTTGTATCGCGTTGATGGTTGGCGCCGCTGGCGGTTGCGTCGCGGCCCAGCACGATCGCAATGATTACGGCGACAGCGAAGATCGGCAGCGCGTTGACCAGCGCCGTCATTTGCCAGCTGAGGCTAACCAGCAGGAACCCGGCACACAGCGGCCCGAGGATATCTCCCATCGTGGCGCCGAGCGTGTGCAGCGAGAGCGCGAAGCCGCGCGCGTTCGGATAGGTGCGCGACAAGTAGGAGATGGCGGCCGGGTGCCACAGATTGTTGGTCAAGCCGATGATGATGATCGGCAGGATCAGCCAGCTCATGCCGTTGCCGAAGCCGACCGAAATCAGCGCGAGCGCGCCGATGACGAGGGAGATGCAGGCAATGCGCAGGTACCTGCCCGAGATGTCGACGATGGCACCGGAACCGGCGTTGGCGACAAACGATGCGGCATGAAACAGGGATATGAGTGCGCCGGCCTGGGCGTAGCTGAGGCCGATGTCCTTGGCGAGGAAGGGGATCAGGACATAGATGGTTGCGATGATCCAATGGGTCGCGCCGTGGCCGAGCCCCATCATCAAGGCGGCGGTCTGGCCGCGCAGGTGATCACCTGCAACTCGGTGCAGCAAGGTCAAGGGCATCGTCTCCGTGGGAAGTGGGCGGAGTTTAGCGCGTGCGGACGAGTCTGATCAATCCGCGACCGCATGCCCGGCATCGCAAAAGGCGGAGTGAGGTCGCTCGTTATGCTGGAAGTATGCATCCTGCTGTCCGGTTAAGCCTTGGCCTGATTAACCTAAGCTCTGGTGTGGATACAGTTTGACTTGCAGGGTTTTCCCAGGGAGATGAGTCGATGGATGGTCGAACACGTCGAAGTCTTTGCGTCCCCGGAAAACACGCCAGTGTTTATCCGGGGTCTTTCGCCTTTCAATTCTGGTGATGCTTCGATGACCCGCCGGCGCGGAAGGTCCCGGATCGCGCGGCGGTACTCGCCCCGAACTTCACGTCGGCCCTGCGGCCGCCGCTTGTCCGGGAACGCAAGTCGCGGGGGCGTCAACAATTGGCCAACGCAGCCCGTAGCGAGACGCTTTGCGCGGGAGCCGGACAGTCGTGGGGCATGTATTGGCGCGACGCGCATGGCCGGCCTTTCTCGCCGTGACGGACTGCTGGTGAATTGATCGGACCAATGTGTGAACTGCTCTCCAAGTCGCGGCAATTGACAAGGTTTGGCGCGGGGCGCAGGTTTCGGCGCAAGAAAAATGTCCATGCAAACAGCGCCGGACCGACGCCCGGCTCTGGAGGTCGACGATGAAGATTGCCGTACTGGATGACTATCAGGGCGTGGCCAAGACGTTTGCCGACTGGCGTGCGCTCGAAGGGACGCAAGACGTGCACGTCTTTCGCGAGCACATTGCCGGCGGGCGCGACGCGGTGGTTGCGGCATTGCAGGACTTCGACGTGATCGCGGCGATGCGCGAGCGCACGGTGTTCGACCGGGCAACGCTCGAACAGTTGCCCAACCTCAAATTCATGGTCACGACCGGGATGCGCAATTCATCGATCGATATGGCCTATCTGAATGAACGCGGCATTGCGTGTTCGGGAACGGCCGGGCGGACGCAGACCACGCCGGAACTTGCCTGGGGGCTGATCCTCGCCGTCGCGCGCAATATCCCGCTGGAGGATGGCAATATGCGCGCCGGCCGGTGGCAGCAAACGATCGGGCTGGACCTCGAGGACAAAACGCTGGGGATCGTCGGATTGGGCCGGCTTGGCCGCGAGATGGCGCGGATCGGGCAGGCGTTCAAGATGAACGTGATCGCCTGGAGCCAGAACCTGACGGAGGCGGGCGCGGCCGAGGTCGGCGTGCGCCGGGTGGAAAAGGGCGCGCTGTTCGCCGAAGCCGATGTCGTGACGGTGCACTACAAGCATTCGGAACGCTCGACGGGACTGCTTGGCGCGGCCGAATTCGCGGCGATGAAGCCGACCGGTATTTTTGTCAATACATCGCGCGCCGCGATCATCGACATGGCCGCCTTGATGGAAACGCTGCAGGCGGGCCGGATCGCCGGCGCCGGCCTCGACGTCTACGATGATGAGCCGGTGCCGGTCGACCACCCGATCCGGTCGTGTCCGCGAACCGTGCTGACGCCGCATCTCGGTTATGTCAGCCACGACACCTACCGGTTGTTCTATGCGCAGACGGTGGAAAATATCGAAGCCTGGCTGGCCGGCGCGCCGGTGCGCGTCATCGATGGCTGAGGCGCGCGCACTTGTCCTGCAGTCGATCGAAACAGCCGACGGTGATCGCTGCGTTGATATCTTTCGCCGCGGCGATGGCAGTTTCGGGTTTGAGGGCTATCGTCGCGACGCCGAGGATACCAGCGGCTGGTTTCGCGTGACGCAATTCGGCGGCCAGCGTTTCGACAGCGAAGCCGCGGCGCTTGCTGCAGCACGGCGCGTCTTTCCCTGGGCGGCTGGCGCGTAGGCGGTCGTGTGGGTGCGGGCGGTGTGCCGGCGTTCGGCAGAATTGAAATAGATGATCGGGAGCGTGCACGTGGCGGCTGACAATGGAATGATGAAACCGCTTGATGGTGTACGGATACTGGACCTCGCCACCTTCATCGCGGCGCCGTTTGCAACGACCGTGATGGCGGAGTTTGGCGCCGAGGTGATCAAGGTCGAGCATCCGACGGGCGACCCGATGCGCCGCTTCGGCACGCCGACCGAGGCCGAGGGGCAAACCCTGGCGTGGCTCAGCGAGGCGCGCAACAAGAAATCCGTGACGCTCGATCTCAAGACGCCGGAAGGCGTCGCGGTGGTCAAGGAACTGGTCAAGCGATCGGATATCCTTGCCGAGAATTTCCGACCGGGCACGATGGAGAAATGGGGACTCGGCCCGGATGTGCTGATGGCGATCAACCCGAAGCTGGTGATGCTGCGGGTGACCGGTTATGGCCAGACCGGGCCCTACAAGGGCCGGCCCGGGTTCGCGCGGATCGCCCACGCGGTGGGTGGCCTGACCTATCTGGCGGGCGAGCCGGGCGGGGCGCCGGTGACGCCCGGATCGACGTCGCTGGCGGATTACATTTCCGGCTTCTACGGCACGATCGGGCTGCTCATGGCGCTGCGCGTGGCGGAGAAAACCGGCAAGGGCCAGATTGTCGACATCGCGCTTTACGAGTCGATCTTCCGGGTGCTCGACGAGATCGCACCGCTCTATGCCAAGCACGGCGTGGTGCGCGAGCGCGAGGGGCGCAATACGCTCAATGCCTGCCCGCATGGCCATTTTCCGTGTTCCGACGGCAATTGGGTGGCAATCGCGTGCACCAGCGACAAGATGTGGGAACGCATGGCGGTCAACGTCCTCAAGCGGCCGGAGCTGGCGCAAAGCCACCCGACGACGCGCAGCCGCCTCGATGATCGCGACACGATCGATGGCGTCGTCGAAGAGCTGACGATGTCGATGCCGATGAAGGACGTGGTGGCGGCCTGCACGGCCGGCGACGTGCCGTGCGGATCGGTCAATTCGATTGCCGACGTTTTCGAGGACCCGCATTTTGCCGCGCGTGAGGTCCTGACGCGGTACCAGCACGAAACGCTGGGCGAAGTGGTGGTGCCAAGCGTGCTGCCGCGGCTGACGGAAACGCCTGGTGCGATCGACGCGCTCGGGCCGCCGCTTGGCAGTGCCAATGACTATGTGCTCGACGAGTTGATCAAGGACGATGCCCAACTCAGGAACAAGTGAGCGCGCGATGCCGGCCGACGCCATGCTGGAAAAGCTGCAGGACCTGGTCAACGCGGATGCCGCTTTGGTGCGGCGCGGGCGATGGCTGTCGGCCGACATGATGCTGGAGATCGGTGATGCGCGGCATCTCGTGAAGATCCGCGATGGGCGGATCACGGAAATCGCTGCGCTGCCGTTGCTCGCGATTCCGTTCGATTTCGCGGTGATCGGCACGGAAGAGGCCTGGCGCGAATTCTGGCAGCCGGTGCCGAAGCCGCGCCATCACGACATCATGGCACTGATCCGCGAAGGCAAGATGCGCATCGAAGGTGACCTCGAAAAGATGATGGCGCACTTCCTGACGCTGAAGATGATGCTGGAGAAACCGCGTTTGCCGGGCAAGCGGGACGACGCAGGGGCGACATGACCAAGGTGTCCATCGAGCCCGTGATCGGGCGTTACATGCATCTCGAGATTGGCGGGCGCGCGCACCGGCTCTATTGGGAAGAAGCGGGGCCGGGCGATGGCGGAGGGACTCCGCTGATCTGCCTGCACACCGCCGGATCGGACGGGCGGCAGTATCGCGCGCTGCTCAACGACGCGGAGATCACCGAGCGCTATCGCGTCATTGTTTTCGATATGCCGTGGCACGGCAAGTCATCGCCGCCCGAGGGCTGGCAGGACGAAGAATACAAGCTTACCACCGAGGGATATGTCGAGCTCGTTCGGACGGTTGCAGACGCGCTCGAACTCGATCGGCCCGTGGTGATGGGCTGCTCGATCGGCGGTCGCATCGTGCTGGAGCTGGCGCGGCTGCATGCGCGGTCGTTTCGCGCGGCGATCGGGCTGCAGTCATCGGCGTTCGTGCAGCACTATTTCGATATAACCTGGCTGCACCGGCCGAACATTCATGGCGGCGAAATGAGCGCGGCCTATTGCTATGGCCTGGTCGGACCGGAAGCGCCGCTCGCCCACCGCTGGGAAACGCTGTGGCACTACATGCAGGGCGGCCCGGGGGTCTTCAAAGGCGATCTTCACTTTTACTCGGTCGATGGCGATGTCAGCGCGTCGTTGTCAGAGATCGATACGGCGACCTGTCCGGTCTTTCTGTTGACCGGAGAATACGACTATTCGTGCACGCCGGAGGCCAGCCGGCAAACCGCGGATCGCATCGACGGCGCGACGCTGGAGATAATGGAACGCCTTGGACATTTCCCGATGAGCGAGGACCCGGAAACCTTCAAGGCGTACTTGATGCCGATCCTTGACAAGATCGCAGACTTTGGTTGAGCCACCCGGTCTATGTCACCGCGACAGACTTTCCCGAGCGGCGTTCATCGCAGCGGCGTTCTTGGGAGGCCGAGCTATTTGATCCGGAAGGAATTCAGTGAACGGCCGCGCGCCAGTTCTGCGACCAGCCACTTCGGCTGACGACCACGCCCGGTCCAGGTTTCCTCTGGATTTTTCGGATTGCGGAATTTGGCTGCAACCTTGCGACCCTTGAGAGATTTCGATGACGAGCCGCCGACGATGTCACCGACGTCAAAGCCGGCGCCCTCGATCAACTCTTTAACCTTCTTCTTTATGTTGGTTTTTTCCGCGACCTTCTTGGCTTCGATGGCCTTGCCGATTTTACCCTTAAGTTCAATCAACTCTCGATAGGACAATTTCTGCAAATCAACTTTCACGCTCAGTCCCCCTTTTCATCATTTTTAGCGCCATGGGTTTGAAGGCGTGTCTTATTGCACAATGTTTAGACGAGTGCATTCAAAAAGTGTCTAACGGATAATTCGACGCAATTGCTGACCAGCCGTAAATGCTGTTTCGTCAGTTCGGTGTTAAACATATTTTCAGAAGCGTTGTCTCGGTGGCGAACAGGTTGAGCGACGCGATGCCATGATATCTCTCATTGTGGTGTCGGCTCCAAGCAGGTAGCACTGATCTACCTTGGCAAAAGTTACCAATTGCGATTAGCTCTCACTTGAGCTTTAGTTTTTTAACATTCTGAAATATATGTACTAATTTGAATTTTGCGATGGTAACAGCAGGTGTGCCGGAAGCTCTGCAATTGGTTCGATTGTGCGCTCGGCTGGTTCGCCCTTGCAGACCACCTCGTGATCCTATCAAGGACAGGTTCTGGGGCGGAATAAATCGAGATTTGCCGTAGTCCGGCAATTGGTCTCCAGTGCTCCCGGCCGGGCAGAATCTGGTCCGGGTTGGAACGTGCCGGAGAATTAAATTGACAAGCCGTGGTTTGTGGAAAAGCGTCTGGTGACCTCTGCCCGGCCACCGTGATACCGCATGCAAAGTACGCAGATATCCCTAACAAAGATCAACGCTGGTTCGTGGCGCGTAGCGCATCTGGCAGCCTGCGGAGGCCGGGAAACTGATTGCCGACTGTGTTGTCCGGAAAGGTTCCGACGTGTTGGAGATATTGTGGCCGATCTTTCTGCGCCGGCTCGGAGACAAAGTCGTACCCGCACAGATGACTGTAATGGCAGAACCATACCAAGCTATATTTTCTGGACTTAGAGTACTGGGCGATAAATATGAACCCTTCTGCCGAGCGGATTTGTTCCCAGATCAAGTGGACCGTCACCGTGCGTGGCGGTGCCGCGGACAGGACGGGACGCGCCGAGATCGGGGCACATCCGCCCGGCCCATTTTCGCGTCGATGTTTCGATAACGAACATCGAATGGGTTCGCAAACGGGGGCCGCCCAGCAGGAGAGGGGCACGGGCGACGGCGTCAGCATATAGTCAGTATAGTGATAATCAGCCTTCGCGTTTCGGAGACCTTGGACCTAATCAGCGGCAGCCTACGCATGCCTGAGCGGGCATGATGGCGTTGGCATGGTGGCGCGGGCGGAGGCTGGCACGTCGAAGGCATTGTCGGCCGTGCGCCGCCCACAAGTGTCATCCCAGGGCTTTTCCCACGGCTGTCCGGTTAAAGCGCAAAGCGTTCTGCGAAGTGGCATGCGGGCTTGGAATGGCCGCGCAATCCGGGCGCGTTGGTGCCGGCGGGGCATCGGCGATTTCAACAACCGTGACGCGAAGGGCTCCTGTGACCCCGGCCTGACGCCGGGGCAGGCTCGCACCGGGGTGACTCCGTCGGGTTGAACGACTGGCAACATGCCGATGTCGGTCAGAGCTTATCTAACGGAGATTGGCCGGGAGCGCTGGCCGATGAAGATCAACTGTTCCGCCCGGCGCCTTGGGCCCGCTCAAGGCGCATCCGAACGGTCCGGTCACCTCTGTTTGATCGCGCCGTTCTCGACCAGGTTTGCGACGTGTTCGGCTTCGAACCCCCAGGCCAGTAGAGCGTCACGGGATTGTTGCCCGGCGTACGCGGGTTCCGAGATCTCCGTAACGTTGGTGCGCGAGAACTTTGGTGCCGGGCCGGGCTGCGGGACACCGGCAATGTCGACGAAGGAATTCCGGGCCGCATTTTGCGGATGGGCAGGGGCCTCGCTCATGCGCAGCACCGGGGCAAAGCAGATGTCTGTCTGCCCCATGATCTCGGTCCACTCATCGCGGGTCTTGGTCTTGAAGATTTCGGCGAGCTTGGCCTTGTTGGCCGGCCAGTTGGCTCTGTCGTGCTGCCAGCCGAGTTCGTCCTTGGTGAGCCCGACGGTGTCGAGCAGGAGCTGATAGAATTGAGGCTCGATCGAGCCGATGCAGATGTGCTCGCCGTCCGACGTCTCATACGTGTTGTAGTAGTGCGAGCCGCCGTCGAGGAAGTTCTGGCCGCGCTCTTCGACCCAGGAACGGACATGCTGGTCGCCGGCGCTGGCGGCCGCCAGGCGACCATAGAACATCGCCATCAACGAGGCTGCGCCCTCGACCATCGAGACATCGACGACCTGGCCCTTGCCGGACTTCTGCGCCTCGATGTGGGCAGCGAGGACGCCCATGACGAGGTAAAGCGCACCGCCGCCGAAATCGCCGACGAGATTGAGCGGCGGTACCGGGCTTTCCTTGGTGCCAATCGCGTGCAGGGCACCGGAAAGCGCGATGTAGTTGATATCGTGGCCGGCGGTCATGGCGATCGGGCCGTCCTGTCCCCAACCGGTCATGCGGCCATAGACCATCTTTGGATTGCGCGCGAACACAATGTCGGGCCCGAGGCCGAGGCGCTCCATCACGCCGGGGCGGAAACCTTCGATCAGGATATCCGCCTTGTCGCATAGCGCGAGAGCGGTTTCGCGACCGGCGTCGTTCTTGAGATCGATCGCGACGTTGGGGCGACCGCGCAGGAGCGGTGTGTAGCGCGGCTCTTCCGCGTCCTTGCCGACGTTGACTGCGCGATCGATGCGGATGACATCGGCGCCCATGTCGCTCAGCAGCATGCAGCTGAACGGACCCGGGCCGATCCCGGCGAATTCGACGACCTTTACACCCTTGAGTGCGCCCATGATATTCTCCTGGTGTTTGACCTTTGTTCGTCTAGCGACCTTTGAAGACCGGCTGGCGCTTGGCAAGGCGCGCGGAAATGCCCTCGACGCTGTCTTCGCTCTCGTAGATGGCAAGCGCGATGTCATCGCGCTTCTTGAAGTCGGCGTTGAAGTAGTAATCGTTCATCTCGACCAGCTGTGCTTTCATCGATTTTAGGGATAGCGGCGCGTTGGCCGCGAGCCGGTCGATGATCGTCTGTGCCGTGGCGTCGAGGCTGGCCGCGTCCGAGGTGCGGCAGGCGATGCCGAGGTGGTGGAGGCGTTCGCCCGAAATGGGTTCGCCCAGCAGAAGGAACTCGCGGCCGAGATGCGCGCCTGCCGCCTCGATGATCTTCTTGGTGAGAAACCACGTCGTCGAGACGCCGAGCTGGGCGAGCGGCATCACGAATGCCGCGTCCCTGGCGGCGACGATGAAGTCGCAGTGCAAGGCGAGTTCGCAACCACCGGCAATCGCTTTGCCCTGGACGACGGCGACGACCGGCAGGGGATAGCGCTGGATCGCGTCGAACATCTCTTCGATGCGCACGGCTTCCTGGTTGGAGACCCCCTGCATCGACAGCTCGAGGCCGGAGCAGAAGGACTTGCCATGGCCGCGCAACACGGTGACGCGCTCGTCGGCAGGTGGTTCAAGTGTGAACGCGTCGCGGACGGCGTTCATCATGTCCGGGCTCAGTGCGTTATGCTTTTCCGGACGATTGAGCGTGACCGTGCGGACGGCGCCTGTGGTGGAGATGTCGATGAGGGACACGAGCTGACTTTCTTGGTTTTCTTGGTTGGTTGTCTTGGGCCTGGTCGTCTAGGAGCGGGGCGCGGCTGACTAGTACGAGCGGGGCAGGCCAAGGACTCGTTCGGAGATATAATTCGAGATCATCTGCTGGCTAACCGGTGCGAGGCGGCCGATCTGCACTTCGCGGAACAACCGCTCGACATGATACTCCTGAGCGTAGCCCATGCCGCCGTGGGTCAGGACGGCGCGCTCACACGCCTTGAAGCCGGCCTCGGCGCCGAGATACTTGGACATGTTGGCCTCGGCACCACACGGTTTGCCGGCGTCATAAAGTGCTGCCGCGCGCAGCGTTGCGTACCAGGCGGCTTCGAGTTCCATCCAGCTTTGCGCGAGCGGATGCTGGATCGACTGGTTCTGGCCGATCGGGCGACCGAAGACAACACGATCGGTGGCATATTGCGTGGCGCGCTTGAGCGCCTGGCGGCCGATGCCGATGGTCTCGCCGCCGATCAGGATGCGCTCGGGATTGAGGCCGTCGAGTAGTTGGTAGAAACCGCGGCCAACCTCGCCGACCACGTCGCTTGCCGGCACGCGCACCTCGTCGATGAACAGCATGTTGGAGTTGACGGCGTGGCGGCCCATCTTGGGGATCTCGCGCACCTCGATCTTGGACTTGTCGAGCTCCATGAAGAACAGCGTCATGCCGCTCGCCCGCTTGGCGCCGGCGCCGGCTTCCTCAGTGCGCGTGAGCAACAGGACCCGGTCGGCCTGTTGGGCGCAGGAGTTCCAGATCTTGCGCCCGGAGATGACGTAGTCGTCGCCATCGCGGCGCGCGAAGGTCGAGATGTTGGTGGTGTCGAGGCCGGCATCGGGTTCGGTGACACCGAAGCTGGTCATCAGGTCGCCCGAGATGATTGGCGGCAGGAAGGTCTTGCGCTGCTCGTCGGTGCCGAATTTGACCAGCACGTTGGGCCCGAAGATGTTGAGGTGGATGGCGCTTGCGGCGGTCTGGCCGCCGGCGGTGTTGGCAACGGCCTCCATCATGACGGTCGCCTCCGTTATGCCGAGGTTCGAGCCGCCAACTTCTTCGGGCATGCAGATGCCAAGCCAGCCACCGGCGGCGATCGCCTTGCGGAAGGCGTGCGGATATTCGCCGGTCTGGTCGGTCTTGAGCCAGTAGTCATCATCGAAATCTTCCATGATGCGCTCGATGGCCGCCCGAATCTCGAGCTGTTCCGGGGTGAGTTCGTAGATGATGCTGTCTGACAT
>JBPCVZ010000269.1:0-13650 GCA_051010015.1 Hyphomicrobiaceae bacterium | reverse complement strand
GTTCGGCGCCGACCTCGATCTGCATTTCCGTACTCTAATCGGCGCGGGTTCCAACCCCAATGTCGCCGCGGTGATCGTCATCGGCATCGAGGACGGTTGGACCGGTCGCGTTGTTGACGGCATCAAGAAATCCAGCAAGCCCGTCACCGGCTTCGGCATTGAAGGGCATGGCGATATCGACATCATCTCGAAGGCCTCGCGCGTCGCCAAGGACTACTTGCAGTGGGCCTCGGAGCTGCCGCAGGAAGAATGCGGCATCGAGGAGCTCTGGGTGTCGACCAAATGCGGTGAAAGCGACACCACGACCGGGCTCGGCTCGTGTCCGACGGTTGGTAACATGTACGACAAGTTGATCCCTAAGGGCATCCACGGCGTCTTCGGTGAGACCAGCGAAATCACTGGCGGTGAAGATATCTGCCGGGCCCGAGCGATCAACGATAAGATCGGCGACAAGTGGTACAAGGTTTGGAAGGCCTACCAGGACGACGTCATCGAAGCCCACAAGGTAGACGACTTGTCGGAGAGCCAGCCGACGAAAGGCAACATTAAGGGCGGCCTCTCGACGATCGAGGAAAAGGCGATGGGCAACCTTGAGAAGATCGGCCGCAAGTGCAAGTTCATCGACGTGCTTGAGCCCGCTGAAACCCCGAAGAAGGGTGGCGGTCTCTACTACATGGACACGTCTTCGGCAGCTGCTGAATGCGTCACGCTGATGGCCGCCGGTGGGTATGTGATCCACACCTTCCCGACCGGGCAGGGCAACATTATCGGCAACCCGATTGTTCCCGTGATCAAGATCAGTGCCAACCCGTTCACGGTACGTACCATGTCTGAGCACATCGATCTCGACGTGTCCGGCATTCTGCGCCGCGAGATGACGATCGATTCCGCCGGCGATGCGCTGATTGAGATGATCATGCGCACCGCCAACGGCCGCGTGACGGCCGCCGAGGCGCTCGGTCACCGTGAGTTTGTGATGACAAAGCTGTATCGAAGCGCTTAGTATCGCCTCACAGGCTTGAGGGCAGCGGGGATATTGTCGAGGCCGGGGTCGGGGGACCTCCGGCCTCGATTGATTCCGGCGCTCTAATCGTGCCACGGAGGTCCCATGAAAATCACTCGTATCCGCGATGCCGTGGCCCCGATCCCGTCGCCGATGCGCAACTCGGTCATATCGTTCGACAAGATGACGATCTCGATCGTCGCGATCGAGACCGATGTCGTGCGTGACGGCAAGCCGGTAACCGGCCTCGGGTTCTGTTCCAACGGGCGCTACGCCCAATCGGGCATCATGCGCGAGCGTTTGATCCCGCGCATCATGGAAACCGACCCGCAGGCACTCCTCGACGAGAGCGGCAGCAATGTTTCGCCGGCGCGTATCTGGGCGGCCATGATGCGCAACGAGAAGCCCGGCGGACACGGTGACCGAGCGGTCGCAGCTGGCGCGATCGACATGGCGGTCTGGGATCTGGTTGCCAAGCTCGATGACAAGCCGCTCTGGTCCGTACTCTCCGCGCGCTACAACGACGGCCGCCATCTCGATGATGTGTTGGTCTATTCGGGCGGCGGCTACTACTACCCCGATGACGAGAAAGCCGGACTGATCAGCGAGATGGAGCGCACCCGCGCGCTTGGCTACCGACTGTGCAAAATGAAGATCGGCGGCGCCGACATCGACACCGACCGGCGGCGTATCGAATGGGCGCTCAGCGTCGTCGGCGCCGGCCAGAATCTGGCGGTCGATGCCAACGGCCGTTTCGGTCTCGACGAAGCGATCGCCTATGGCCGCATGATCGAAGAGTATGATCTGTGCTGGTATGAGGAGCCCGTCGACCCGCTCGACTACCAGGCCCATGCCGTGCTTGCCGAGACCACATCGGTTCCGATCGCGACCGGTGAAAACCTGTTCTCCACTCAGGATTTTCGCAATTTGCTGCGTCACGGTGGCCTTCGGGCAGACCGTGACTGGCTGCAGCCGGATCCGTCGCTGTGCTACGGGCTGACCGAATGCCTGCGGATCATCGATCTGGCCAAGGCGATGGGCTGGCAGCGCCATCGCACCGTGCCGCACGGCGGCCACCAACTTGGGCTGCACATGGCGATCGGCCTCGGCCTCGGCGGCACCGAAAGCTACCCCGGGGTGTTCCAGCCGTATGGCGGCTTTGCGGATAACGTTGCGATCGTCGACGGCATCACCGGCCCGCCCGATGCACCCGGCCTTGGCATCGAAACGCGCGCAAAGATGATTGCCGACATGCGAGAACGGCTCGAGCTGACTTAGCGAGTTCGGAGGCGATTTACGTTCTTCGGGTTAGTCGTTCCAGCGCACGATCATCGGCGACAGTTTGACCTTGGTGTCGGTCGGTGCCGGTGCCCACTCCATGACGCTGTTGGCGTAGTGCGTATCGGCAATCACACCCTTGAAGCGGGTGCCGGCGTCCTTGCGGAATGCCAGACCGCCGAGGTTGAGCTGTAAGGCACCGTCAACCCAGATGCGCAGCACGCCGTCACGCAGGCCCGGTGTGTTGAGCACGACTTCCTGCTCGATACCCACCCACTGCCCGCGCGGCATCTCGAGACGCTTCTCGTTGAGCACCATCAGGTAGCCCTTGCGCTCCTTCGGTGTGATCGGCTGGACACCGATCTTGCCGAGGCCAAGCCAGCGCATGCGTGTCGAGAATGCTTCCGTCTCAGCCGGTCGCGCGGTTCTTGGCGCACCAAACAGGCCCGGCAGCGTGCCACCATGCCCGAACTTGAACTTCTCCGGCAATTTGACCGAGTAGGAAAGGCATGCCGCAGACGCGCGGCGCAAATGGCCAGGCTGCCAATTGAAACCGACGCCGCTCGGTGCGCGGCGTTTGGCAAAGTCGGCCTTGCCGCCGGCTTTGAAGTTTACCGTCATGGCGACTGTCGGGTCCGAACTGCGCTCGGCGCTGACTGCGATGTTGTGCAACACGCCCCATTCATTGCCGCCAAGTTTGCTTTGCAACTCGGTTGGCCTGAGCAGCTTTCCCGTCGAGCGTTCGAGCGCGAACATCCCGGCCTGGGCATAGCGTTCAGTGCATGATGCATAGGTTTCCGGTGCAAACTGCGAACGAACCATGAGCCCGATGGTGAGCAGTCCGAAGACGCCACCGGCAATGCCAAAGAGCGTACTTTTTGGTATATTGAAGGAGTGCTGTTTGACGATCATGGACCTGTTTCCGTGGGTTGCGTGGTCGCAGCGCAGGCGCAACCTCCTCTTTACCAAACAAGTGTGAACGAATCGTCTGTGACTATGTGGCGGACGGCGATGTCATGCTTGGTCACGGCTACAGCGCGGCGCCGGGGGCGACAAAAAAAGCGCCGACCCCTCTCCCTGGATCGGCGCCCGCTTTGGCCTTAGGATTCCACGCTGCGGTACTGTCGAGTCGCCTGAGCGTGGCGTTGCGCATCTTATAGCAGACCCATCTCAACACCTTGTTTCAAAAAGAGCGGTAATCTGAGCTAAACTCGTTTCAAATTCGCTGTTTGGCACTGACGGTTTGTTAACCACAATCTCAGGCCGGCAGGATCTTGCCCGGGTTGAGAATGTCCTGCGGGTCGAGCGAGGCCTTGATCTGGCGCATCACGCCGAGCCCGCTGCCCTGTTCAACCTTGAGATATTTGCGCTTGCCCTGGCCGATCCCGTGTTCTCCGGTGCACGTGCCCTCCATCGCGATGGCGCGTTCCGAGAGGCGTCCGAGGAACTCTTCGATCTTGCGTTTTTCGTTCGAATCGGCGGGATCGAACACTGGCGACGTGTGAAAATTACCGTCGCCGACATGGCCGACGATCGGTGCGATCAGGCCGTGTTCCTCGATGTCCCTGGTTGTTTCGGTGACACATTCGGCGAGCCGCGAAACGGGCACGCAGACATCGGAAGCGAGTGTATCCATGCCCGGCCACATCGTGCGCACCGCCCAGTAGGCATCGTGGCGCGCCTTCCAGAGCTTGTTGCGATCTTCCTCGCGCTCCGCCCAATCGAACCGGATCGCGCCTTCCGCTTCCGCGATCGCCTTGAAATTCTCGACCTGGTCGCGGGCGGAAACCGGCGTGCCATGGAATTCGAGGAACAGCATCGGACATTCCTCGAAATCGGTCTTCGAATGGAAGTTCGTCGCACGCACCTGCATCGCGTCGAGCAATTCCATGCGCGCGACGCCGAGGCCGAGCTGGATCGACTGGATGACGGCGTTGCAGGCCCCTTCAACCGTCTTGAAGGGGCAGACAGCCGAAAGGATCGTCTCGGGAATGCCGTACACCCGCACGGTTAGCTCGGTGATGATGCCGAGCGTCCCTTCGGAGCCGACCATCAGCCGGGTGAGATCATACCCGGCAGAAGATTTGCGCGCACGTCCGCCGGTCTTGACCACCGAGCCATCGGCCATCACTGCGGTGACGTTCATGACGTTCTCGCGCATCGTGCCATAGAGGACGGCATTGGTGCCCGAGGCCCGCGTTGCCGCCATGCCGCCGAGCGTGGCGTTGCCGGCGCCCGGATCGATCGGAAAGAACAGCCCGGTGTCGCGCAGATAGTCGTTGAGTTCCTCGCGTGAGATGCCCGGCTGCACGACGACATCGAGGTCTTCATGATGCACCTCGAGCACGTCCTTCATGTTCTGGAAATCGAGCGAGATGCCGCCCTGCGGTGCGTTGACGTGACCTTCGAGCGAGGTGCCCGCCCCGAACGGGATGATCGGGCAGTTGTGCTCCGACGCGATGCGCACGATATCGCACACTTCCTGCGTATCGTTCGGCCAGACGACGGCATCGGGCGGCTCGTTCTTGATCCAGGTCAGCGTGTGGCCGTGCTGCTCGCGGATCGCCTCGCCGGTCTGCACGCGGTCGCCAAAGCGCTGCTGCATCACCGCGATCGCCGTCTTGATGCTTTCCGCGCTGCGCGCCGGTACTACGTGGTTGTCGTTGGCCGTCGACATCGGCACTCCTCCTTGCCGCGCGGCTTGGCGCGTACATCTCTGCAAAGTTGCTGCCTATATGGCACTACTGCGCATGGTTCCGCTAGATCGATGCCGTGATATTCCGTGGCCGAGCCGGCTGGCCGCGATTTCAAGCCTGACAGCGGCGCTTCGAGGCGCGATAGTGGTGCAATGCACGCCCGTTCGAGGAGAGCCGCCGGCATGTCGACACCCTTGCACTATCAGAGCGCCCATCAGCTCGCTGCCGCCATCCAGGCTCGGGAGATCAGCTCCGTTGAGCTGCTACAACATTTCCTGGGCCGCATCGAGCGCCACAATCCGCAGCTCAACGCGATCATCTGGATGGACCGGGAGGGTGCGCTCGCAAAGGCCGCCGAAGCGGATGCGGCGCTGGCACGTGGCGAGGTGTGGGGGCCGCTGCACGGTGTTCCGATGTCGCTCAAGGAGTCCTATCAGGTGGCCGGCACGCCAACCACGTGGGGCGTGCCGGCGCTCAAGGACAATGTCACGGAGATGACGGCGCTTGGCGCTCAGCGCCTGCTCGATGCCGGCGCCATCTTCTTTGCCAAGACCAACGTGCCGATCTATCTCGCCGATTGGCAGAGTTTCAACGAAATCTACGGGTCGACCAACAATCCCTGGGACCTGGCGCGTTCTCCCGGCGGTTCATCGGGCGGTTCGGCCGCGGCGTTGGCGGCCGGCCTCACCGGCATCGAAGCCGGCAGCGACATTGGCGCTTCGATCCGCAATCCGGCCCACTACTGCGGTGTCTTCGGTCACAAGCCGACGTTTGGTGCCATTCCGTCGCGCTGGCAATCGATGCCGGAGACCTATGCGGCTTCCGACATATCCGTCGTCGGGCCGATGGCACGCAGCGCCGCCGATCTCGAAATTGCCGTCGATGCGATGGCTGGCCCGGACCTGTTCGACGACGCCGGTTGGCGGCTCGAGCTGCCGGACGCCCCGCAGCAATCGCTCAAGGATTTCCGCGTGGCCGTAAAACTCGGCGATCCCAATTCCGAGGTCGATCAGGCCTACGCCGATCAGATGCAGGGTCTCGTCGACAAGCTCGTGTCGGCCGGCGCCACGGTCAACGACAATGCGCATCCCGATCTCGATACCACCCGCCTGTATGAGGTCTATTTGATACTGCTGCGCGCGGCGACATCATCGCGGCTCTCCGACGAGGAAGCGGCACACTGGACAGATGTTGCCGCAAAGCTCGGCGACGACGATGCCTCCTACCTCGCGCGCATGGCCCGCGCCAACACGATGAGCCACCGAGAGTGGCTGCGGCTCAACAACGAGCGCCATGCCATGCGCTTCAAATTCGCCGAATTCTTTCGGGACTGGGACATTCTGCTTTGCCCGGCAGCCGCATCCGCCGCCTTCCCGCACGACCAGGCCGGCGAACGCCACGACCGCACGATCGAGGTCAACGGTCACGCTGTCCCGACCACCGACCAGCTCTTCTGGGCCGGCTTTTCCGGTGTGGTCTTCCTGCCCTCGACAGTTGGCCCGGCCGGCATCCAGCCCGATGGCCTGCCGGTCGGCTACCAGGCAATCGCCGGACACTTGCGCGACAAGACGGCAATTCGCTTTGCGCAGTGCGTCGAACGCGAAATCGGCGGCTTCATTCCACCCAACGGGTGGGATTGAGCCCGGCGAATGGCGTTGCGAGCGCCTACCCCTTGTTTGCACCACCGCGTGCGCTTCTCGGTGCGGGTACCGTCACAAGGCGGCCCAAGACCGGTGCCGCGCGCAGGCGCCCGGTGGGGGCGAGAACCTCTTTCTTGCCCTCGACCATGATCACGCCGCCGATCCCGGGCCACAAGCTGGCGCCGACGCGCTCTAGGCCGGTTATGGAGCGCAAGACCAGTTTGTGCTCGATCGGCGGTGCGTGCAGGGCATACTGCCAGCCGGTTGTCGAAAACATCGCGTCGGCGAGGAGCCGGTCGAGTTGATGCCGGCTGTAGGGGCGACCGTGGCCGAACGGTGTGCTGTCGGCGCGCGCCCAGATGCTGCGCCGGTTGGGTACAATCAGCATGATGCGTCCCTGTGGCGAGAGCACGCGCCAGATTTCGCGCAGCAGCGGGCGTACCCGCTCCGCCGTCTCGAGACAGTGTATGGCAAGCAGCTTGTCGACGGAGTTATCGGCCAGTGGGAGGTGTTCTTCGTCGACGAGAACGGTCAGTTTATCGCCGACGCGCGGCCACACCAATGCACCTTGCGCCGCCGGCATGACCGCGCCGATGCGCAATGCCTCGTCGCGGTAGGGGCCGAGCAGCGGCGGTGCGTAGCCAAGGCCGATCACGGTTTCGCCACTGACGTTGCGCCAGCGCGCGCGCAGCCGGTGGGCGAGCAAGCGCCGCACGGCAATCCCTAGCGGCCGTGCATAGAAATCACGTAGCTCTCCGACGTCGTGGTGCATCGACCAGAAGCTCTCTCATTTCATCGGTCTCTCAGACTACCACACTTCTCCGGCAGTCCGATCATCCGGCATCGCGCATGACCGAGTGTGTGAAGGCATACATATCGTGCGCCAGGCGATCGAGACCATGATAGGCCGCCTGCGCGTCCGGACCGCGGCCGTAGGTGGCAAACAATTGGTGAAAGACGGTTGCGAGCTTGAACATGCACAGCACGCGAAGCACGGGAAAATCCGAGACGTCGCGTCCCGTCAGGCTCGCATAGCGCGCGACAATCTCGTCGCGAGTCCGGAACCCGGGCGCCGCCGTCGGCATTTGTGCCATTTCGTGCATGCACTCGGGATCGCCGGCCTCCGTCCAATAGCTGGTCATCGTCGCGAGGTCGAACAGCGGGTCACCGCGCGTACCCATGTCCCAATCGACAATCGCCCGCAGCTCGAGCGTTTCCGGGTCGAGGATGCAGTTGTCGAGCTTGAGGTCGCAGTGCAGCAGGGTCGGCGTGCGCTCCTTTGTGGTTTGAGCCTCGAGCCAAACGCCGATTTCCCGCGTCAGGCGGTTCATATCTCCTTGCGGTTCAAGCCGCTCGGCACGAGTCCGCCAGCCTTTGACGGCGCGCGCGATAAACCCGTCCGGACGGCCAAGCTCTGCGAGACCGGCGTGCGCTGCGTCAACGCCATGCAGCGCGATCATTGCGTCAATCAGCATCTCACCGGTGCGCCGGGCGCGCGTTGGATCATCGCCGATGAAGCTGAAATCATCGCCCTTGATCACGCGACCCGGGCGGTATTCCATAATCTGAAACGGCACGCCGATGACAGAAACGTCCTCGCAAAGGTGCATGCTGTCAGGCGCCGGTGGAAACACTTTGGAGAGTTTCGAGAGGACGCGATGCTCGCGCTTCATGTCATGTGCGCCGGGTGGCAGGTCGCCATCCGGTGGCCTGCGCAACACGACATCGCGACCGTCAATGCGAAGACGATAGTTGATGTTCGCCAGCCCTGTCGCGAACTGTTGGATGGTACGGGTCGCATCAAGCGTCATGCCGGCTGTCGCGAGGTAGCCGCGTAACCTATCCGCATCGATGGTGTGGCTGTCACGTGGCGCACGAAAGACATGGGCGTCACTCATCCGAATTCTCCAGTATAGTTCCTTTGTTCGCCATGATTCGCTCGGAGTGTTGTTCCTCGTCCACAGGATGTCGATTCGGAAGTATTCAGGCTTCTCGCAGTGAGCAACGTCAAGCACTGGCAACAATTAGTTATGCTGATGTGAAGTATTTCATACCGCATTGTCACGGCACAGCGCATACTTGGTGCAATCGCCAGACTTTGTGTTTTGCCATTCCGGTTAAGTCGGGCCAAGATGATGATCGGTATTCGGCTGATTTGATGAAGAAGGGTGCAAAATGAAGACGGCTCCTTTTCTCGCGGCAGGTGCACTGTTCGGGATCGCCTGTGGACTGGTTGGTACTGCGGCCGACGCCAAGGTCAGGGTGGTGCCCTATGCCAAAGCCGGCGGCTGGAATGTTCGTGCCGTGTACTTGTCAAACGGGTCTTTCGACCATTGCTCTGCCAACGCCAAATATCAGAGCGGCACCCGTGTTTCCATCATCGTCTATCGCAGTGGCAACTGGCGGCTATGGTTTGCGCACAACGCATGGCCGGATCGTGGCCGGGCGACATTCCCGGCGACCGTACGGGTCGATAATCGCGTCGTGCTCAATCGCAACGGACGCTACAAGGGCCGTAACGCCTATATCGATCTCGGCCGTGAAATATCGCGTGTCAAAGCGCTGATGCGCGGGCGCTCAATGGCGATCGCGACACCGGCCGGCACATCCCGTTTTAGCCTGCGTGGCACCAATCGCGCGACGCGCTCCCTGGCCGGATGCTGGAAGACCCACTACAAACGCCCGGCGACCCCCTCGACCGGCGGCGCGTTCGGAAGTGCCAACAACAATAGGGGTGGGGCATTCGGTGGCGGCACAGTGGCCCGCAGACGATCGGCGAACGAACTCTCACGCGCCAATACACTCGAAATCGCGACGCGCTATCTGAGCAAGGCGGCGCAGCCCTATTCGATTCTGCCGCGGGAAAAGGCACCGCTGAAGCATTTCCCGGTGAATTGGAAGCTGCAGAACGGTTCGATCGGTGGCATGCGCGTGTTCAAGAACACGACCGCTGGCGTTGACAAGCTGCTCAGTTCCCTGCTCTCCGATCAGGCCAAGAACTGCAAGGGGCGCAATGCCTCGCAACGCGAACCGCAAACGACAATTAATGGGCGGCAGGTCGCACGCGCTCGCGGGGTGTGCGAAACATCTAAGGGCAAAGTTCTCAACATCCAGTACAAGGTCGCCCAGCTGGGCCGGCGGATGGTAATGCTGATTATGGAAATCCAATCTGCCAAAGGACGGCGTCCGATCGGCGGTTTGAATTCGCGCCGCCCCGCACCAAGCCCCCGCCCAGGCCGCCAGCCAGGGCCGAACGAACTTTGATCGGCTGGCGAGGTCAGCTCGTCCGATCCGGCATTTTCTGATCCTGATCAACGACCGCATGCGGCAAGACATGCCGAGCATGCGGTCGCTGCATGCGATCAGAAGACGACTACCGAGCGGATCGACTCGCCGGCGTGCATGAGATCAAAGCCCTTGTTGATGTCTTCGAGCGCCAATGTGTGCGTGATCATCGGGTCGATCTGAATCTTGCCGTCCATGTACCAATCGACGATTTTCGGCACATCGGTGCGGCCTCGAGCACCGCCGAATGCGGTCCCGCGCCACGAGCGGCCAGTAACCAGCTGGAATGGCCGGGTGGCGATCTCCTTGCCAGCACCGGCGACGCCGATGATGATGCTCTCGCCCCAGCCCTTGTGCGCCGCTTCGAGCGCAACGCGCATGACGTCGACATTGCCGATGCACTCGAACGTATAGTCGCCACCGCCGCCGGTAAGTTCGACGAGATGAGCCGTCAGGTCGCCCTCGACCTTGCTCGGATTGACGAAGTGCGTCATGCCGAACTTTTCGCCCCAGGCCTTTTTCTCTTCGTTCATATCGACGCCGACGATCATGTTGGCACCGACCATGCGCAGGCCCTGGAGGACATTGAGCCCGATGCCGCCGAGACCGAACACGATGCAATTGGAGCCGGGCTCGACCTTGGCCGTGTTCATCACCGCGCCGAGGCCGGTGGTCACACCGCAGCCGATATAGCAGACCTTGTCAAACGGCGCGTCCTCGCGAATTTTGGCCAGCGCGATCTCAGGCACGACCGTGTGGTTCGAAAATGTCGAGGTGCCCATGTAGTGAAAGATCGGCTTGCCATCGAGCGAGAAACGGCTCGAGCCGTCCGGCATCAGGCCCTGGCCCTGGGTTGCGCGTACGGCCTGGCACAGATTGGTCTTGGGATGCAGGCAGTATTCGCACTCGCGGCATTCAGGCGTGTAGAGCGGGATGACATGGTCACCCTTCTTGAGGCTGGTGACGCCCGGGCCGACGTCGACCACGACACCGGCACCTTCGTGGCCGAGGATCGCCGGGAAAATGCCCTCCGGATCGGCACCCGACAGCGTGAATTCGTCGGTGTGGCAAATGCCGGTGGCCTTGACTTCGACAAGCACCTCGCCGGCTTTCGGTCCTTCGAGATCGACTTCAAGGATTTCAAGCGGCTTGCCCTTCTCGAGGGCGACGGCAGCGCGTGTTTTCATCTTTGGTTTCCTCTGGGTTTTTGCCGGAGCTTCTACTTGATGTGTGAGAAACTTGTTCCTTGATCGCGTGTTCTGGATTTCGGATCAAGAGGGGCGTGAAAATTCGTTGCCGGACGAGGCTTGCACTGCAGCCGGCATTGCGATCAAGGACGCGCAGGACATTGCATGACAGCGAGTAGCTGAGGGCTCAGTGCCTGTGTCAAACATTTGGCATGGTTATTGCCTCGTTAATATATAATGCCCTGATAACAATCAGATAAACTGCGTTTCGAGAATTCCGGTGACGTGTGTTGGCAGGTGCTTCTCTGCCATTGACGCTGTGCTCACCTGTTCTAAAGGCTGGCATGATATTCGGATCAAGGAACTGTCTCATTGATCATCAGCTCCACGATTCATCCCGCTCTGGTTCGGTTCGCCAAGGAAAACAGGATTTTGCCTCAAGACGCCGCAGTCGAGCCGGTCCATGGCGACGTACCGCCGGTCAGACGGGGTACGCGGTTCGCCGTCGTGCAGGCGCACTGCCGGGAATGGTTTGATCCGACTAAGCGCCGCGCGTTGGCCGCCCTGACCATTCGCGTCGGTGGTGCCGCCCTCGCCTATGTCATGCAACTCTTGCTGGCTCGGTGGATGGGTCTGGCCGAATACGGCGTCTTTGTCGGGGTCTGGGTCTGGTTGCTGGTCCTTGGTGGCATTGCGCCTCTCGGGCTCAACATCAGCGCGATCGGCTGGCTGTCGACCTACCATGATGACGGCGACCATGACCGCTGGCGCGGCCTCCTGGCAACCAGTGCCATCACGACGTCGATCATGGGGCTGCTGGTAGCCGGCATCGGCTGGATCACGTTGGCGGTTGCACCGGACCTGGTTGCGCAACCGTATCTGATCCCGGTCTGGCTGTGCCTGTTTTGTATCCCGTTGCTCGCAATGAGCGAGATGAACGAGGGTATTTCGCGCGCCCATGGCTGGATGAACACGGCTCTGGTGCCAACTTATCTGCTACGACCAGTGCTGCTGATCGGCGGCGCGCTGATCGCACTTCAGTCGGGAATGGTGCTCGATGCCAAACTGGTCATGGGGCTCGCGATCCTGGCATGCTTGGTCGCGGTCCTGGTGCAGGGCGCGGTTCTTCTCGTGCGGCTCAAACACCTCGGCGGCAGCGGTCGTTTTGTGGCGCAGCCGGCAACCTGGCTGCTTGCATCACTACCCATTGTTGTTGCCCAGACGTTTGAACTGGTCACCCAGAACTTCGATATGATCGCGGTTTCGTACCTCCTCGGGCCCGAGGCGACCGGCGTCTATTTCGCCGCTCTGAAAACGATCGCCCTGTTGGCGTTCGTGAATTTCGCGATTGGTGCTGCTACGGCTAACCGGGTCGCCAGCCTGCACGCAGCGGGAGAGTATCAAGAGCTGACGAGAACTCTGGATAGCGCAGTCAACCTCGCGTTCTGGCCGACGCTGGTCGGGGCGGTTGTGATCGTTCTACTGGCACCTGCACTCCTGTCACTGTTTGGCGCCGACTTTGCCGCGCACGCCTATTTGACGGCGGTGCTGGCAATTGGCTTCGTTGCCAAGAGCTTCGTTGGGCCGGCTGAGCTCTATCTCAATGTTCTTGGTCAGCAGCGCGTGTGTGCCCTGGTGCTGCTCGTTGCGGCAGCCATCAACATGGTGCTGAATATCGTACTCATTCCGCTGATTGGTTTGCTTGGTGCGGCCATGGCAACATCTGTCGCGTACGTTGTGTTGTCGATTGGTCTCTTCGTGATTGCCCGCCGCCGCATTGGTGTTGCACTGCGCCCGACGGTGCCAATCACCGTGCTTCGCGGAGTGTCGGGCACGCCAGGGCATGGGTGATGTGCGGGTTGCTCGATGCGCGGAAGCGAGCTGTCGGCCTATGAACGGAGTAGCAATTCGACCCGGTCGGCAGCAAAGCGGTTGTGACTGACGAGGATTGGCTCGGCGCTTTCATCGACGAACAGAGAATCGACGACGAGGACGGTCGCGCCCTTCGAGAGTTCAAGTTGTTTGATCTCTTCCGCGTTGGCCTGCTGGCTCGTGATGCGTGTTTGCTGCAGACGATAGTCGCCGACGCCGAATTTACTCAGTGCCCTCTCCATGTGCCCGAGGCGCTCAAACATCGTGCCGATCCGCTCGAAGCGATCAGCCGGCAACCAGGCCGATGTCAGGCAAAGCGGCACGTCGTTGGCGACGCGGACAAATCTTAGATCCACAACATTCGACCGCTCGGCAATACCAAGCCACTCGGCCATATCCTTGGGCGCAAGTCCGATCGTGTGGGTCAGCAGGCGATCGCCGGGTTCGCGGCCCGTCGCGGAGATGATCTCTTCGAAGCTGAGTTTATTGGCGATCGGATAGGAGATGCGTCGTCGGGAGACGATAGTCCCACGCCGTGGCGTCGCCGTGATCAGACCTTTGCGAACGAGTTCCCTGAGTGCGCGGCGCAATGTGTGTCGGTTGACTTCGAAACTCGTGGCGAGTTGTGTTTCGGTAGGCAGCCGCGTGCCTGATGGCAGGTTGCCGGCAACAATCTGTTCTTCGACGGA
>JBPCVZ010000268.1:0-2726 GCA_051010015.1 Hyphomicrobiaceae bacterium | reverse complement strand
AGCCGAACTTGATCGACCAGCGGCGGACGGTCTCATACGAAACATCGATGCCGCGCTCAGCGAGCAAGTCTTCGACGTCTCGAAAGCTGAGAGGAAATCGAAAATACTGCCAGACGGCGTGCTGGATGATCTCGATTCGATAACGGTGGCAGCGATAGCTGAAGTTACTCATCGCTCATTGATAGCACAGGGCTCGACACGAGAAGTTGCCGTGACAGTTCCGCTGCAACGCCCAAACGTCGCGTTGTCCACATTGCCGACATTTGCCAGTCGCGGATTTGCTCGATCAGCCCTCACAAAGATACGAAAAACCCAGGCATTGCCCACTGTCGATCGCGTAGCCAATTCGAACGAGCAACAATCAGGGCAAATCTGATGATGCTGACGGGCGCTAAAGAGGCGCCGGTTAGGCGAACGCGATCTCCTTGTAGCCGCCGATGGCGACTTCGTCGCAGCGAGCGCGGTATTCGGGAGCGGTGCCGCTGTAGCGGGCGAGGGTGCGGTGCTGCTTGCCTTCGACGTTCATATTAACGCCGGTCATCCAGGAATCGACCTCGTTGGACAAGAGCCCCTCGGCCTTTTCGGCAACGAACGCCATCCACTCGGCCAGCGCTTCAGGGCGGGCATCCGCGGTGTTGTAGCCCCTCTCACGCATAAAGCAGATCAGATCATCGACCCATTCGACATTATACTCGATGGAGCGTGGGATGTTGCCCAGAGCCGTGTGGGGACCGGCAAGCATGAACATGTTGGGGAAGCCATCTACTAAAACACCGAGGCACGAGGTCGGGCCGCCCTTCCACTTGTCCTTCAGTAGCTGGCCACCGCTGCCACGAATGTCTATGCGATCGAAGCTGCCGGTCACCGCGTCGAAGCCCGTCGCGTAGATGATGATATCGAACTCGAAGCTGCGGTCAGCTGTCTCGAGGCCGGTTTTGGTGATGCGCTGGATTGGGGTCTTGAGCATGGAGACCAGTTCGACGTTAGGCTGATTGTAAACTTCGTAATAGTGCGTCTCCTGCGGCACGCGCCGGGTGCCGAAGCCATGGTCATTCGGGATAAGCAGTTCCGCAACTTCCGGATCTTTCACGCGTTCACGGACCCTTTCGGCAACGAAATCCGAAATAATCTTGTTGGCCTTACGATCGGTAAGCATGTCGCGGAAGTTGCCTTGCCACATTCCGAAGCCGGGAGATAGATATCGCTCCATCAGGTATTCGCGGCGCTCCTCATCGTCCATGTCGAATGTGCTGCGCTCGTCGATAGTATGAATGAAGCAGGCCGAAGTCTCGCGGCAGAGTTGGAAGAGTTCAGGATAACCGGCACGGATCTCATCCATCTCCCGTTTCGAGATTGGTCGGTTCTGCAACGGCGTGCACCAGTTCGGCCGGCGCTGAAACACCGTGAGATGACCGACGGACTTGGCGATCTCCTGAATGACCTGAACGCCGGTTGCTCCTGTGCCAATTACGGCGACGCGTTTGCCCTCGAATGATACAGGTTGCTTCGGCCAGAGCCCGGTGTGATAGGCCTCACCCTTGAAATCATTCACGCCTTCGAAGCGCGGATAAGTCGGTGCGGATAGCGGCCCGACTGCAGCCACCAAAAAGCGTGAGCGATATCTACTGCCGTCTTCCAGCGTAATATCCCACGCCTGGGCATCGTCGATGTAGTAAGCAGACTTCACTCTACTGGAAAACTGGATGTCACGGCGCAGATCAAACTTGTCGGCGACGAAGTTGAGATAGCGCTCCGTCTCCGGCTGCGCAGCGAAATGTTCGCTCCAGTCCCACTCGTCGAGAACCTCCTGGGAGAATGAGAATCCGTAGGAATAGCTCTCAGAATCGAAGCGGCAACCAGGGTATCTATTCCAATACCAGGTCCCGCCGACACCGGTACCAGCTTCGAAGACCCGCACTCTAAGCCCCATTTCGCGCATCCGGTAGAGCTGGTACATGCCGGACATGCCGGCACCTATAATAATCGCATCGAAATTCAGATCGTTCGATCGTGGCCGCGTTTGGTGTTTCTCGGTCATCGTTGCCATTGTCGTTTGCTCCCGATGATTGAGGTTCACGGGCTCTCGAATGAAACGTCGACAGCTTTGATCAATATCTCCGAAGAGTGAGGGTGAGTCGTAAACGCACAGAGAAAACTCCATCACCTCGTTAATCGGCAGATTGTCTCACTGGGCTCGATTAACTTTTGCGTCGTCCGGCCAAAGGCAGTTTAGGTGGCTTCTCTGGACGATCCGGTCCCCAGAGCTTACTGTAATAGCTGTCCGCGAGTTGGAGCGCGGCGATGGGGTTGTGACCCAGAACGCGATCCTTCGCGACCAATACCGTCGACAGCCCCTTGGCATACTTGAAGAACAGGCTGTCGTGTCCGATGCAGAGTCCCATCACCACATTGAATTCGGCGCCGGCCTCGTTGAGAAGTTCGGCCTGAGAAACCGGGTTGCACAGCGCCTCGAAGTTACCGGGGCGAATTTTTTCACTGTCCTTGAGGCCCAGATCCTCTTTGGGGATATTGCCATTCTTGCAGGCAACAGAAACAACTTCGAAACCATGACTTTCCAGAATACCCGAGAGCACGTAAGCATGGTCGACGAAGCTGATGCAATTGGCGATGCCGATCTTCTTGAACCCCATCTTCTTTGCGAACTGGACGACTTCCTCGACCCGTGTCCACTGGCAGTAGCCTTCGGACTCCACGCGCGCTGACTC
>JBPCVZ010000267.1:0-10641 GCA_051010015.1 Hyphomicrobiaceae bacterium | reverse complement strand
TGAAGCGGACATCGGATGAATGGGTTGCAAAGCTCGAAGGGCTCAGGATCCCGATTTCGAAGGTGCGTAATGTCGGCGAAGTGTGTGCCGACCCGCAACTCGACGGGCGCGGCATCATCGCCGACATTCCCGATCCTGACGACAGTTCTGCAACGCTCAAGGTGCCGGCGGCGGCGTTCATCGCGAGCGCCGACGGGCCCGCGGTGCCAGGCGCGCCGCCAACGCTGGGAGCGGATACCCATGATGTTCTGCACGCGCTCGGCTACAGCGACGCCGAGATCGCCGCGCTTGAGATCACCTGAGCCTGCCGGCAAGGAGGCCGCCTCACAGTTCGCGCAGGGCGTTGAACTGGTCGACGTAGCCGGAGCCGTCGATGCGTGCGCCGATCACCGTCGTGCGCCCGGACGCGAGGGCGGCGCGCAATGCCGCGTCGAGGCCCTGCTCGGTGTCGACGACGACGCCGTCGGCGCCAAAACCCTGGGCGAGCTTGTCCCAGTGCATGCCGCCGATGTGGACGCCATAGGCCGGGATCTGCTTCAACTGCTGCTTGACGCGAATGAGGCCGATCTCTTCGTCGTCGAACACGACGCAGATGATGGGCAGGTTCTCGGCGACGGACGTCTGCAGTTCGGCGACCGCCATCATGAAGCCGCCATCGCCGACGAACGCGACGCACGGCCGATCGGGATGCGCCATCTTGGCGGCCATCGCGCCGGGCAGCGCATAGCCCATCGAGCCGAGGCCGTTGGAGCCGAGGAACTCGCGCGGCCCGTAAGACTCCCATTTTTGGACGACGAGCAGGCGGCTAGCGCCGGCATCGCAGGTCGCGATCGTTTCGCGGGGCAGGATGGCGCGGGAGATCTCCATGACGCGTTGCGGCGAGAGGCCGGTGCTCGGCGTGTTGAGCGCGTTGACGACATCGGTGCGATAGACCTCGGCGGCCTTCTCACCCCAGCTCGCCCCGCCGGTCGAGAACTCGGTCAGGCGCGAGAGGATCTTCGGCACCGGTCCGACCACCTCGGTGCCGGCCGGCACGACGGCGTCGAGGTTCGGGGTCGCGGCAATGGCGAGTACCGGCGCCGAGTAGGGCCAGGCCTTCGGCTGCAGTTCGACGGCATCGAGGCCGACGGTGATGATCAGGTCGGCCTGCGACACGAGCTTGCGCTCGATGATGCCGCCGATGATGCAGCCGGCGCGCAGGGCATGGTCCTCGCGGATCGCGCCCTTGCATTTCGGCGTGACCAGGACAGGGGCGCCGAGGTGTTCGGCCAGCGCGGTCAACTCTCTCGATGCGCCGGCCCACAGGGCGCCGAGGCCGACGAGGAGGATCGGGCGGCGTGCCTCGCCGATCAGGTCGAGTGGTGCCTTGAGGCTGGCGCGGTCCGGCTCGATGTCGACGATGTTCGGCTGCAGCGGGGCTTCGTTGGCGCCTTCGACGGCTTCGAGGGTGGTTTCGGACTGCGGCATCTCGAAGTGGACCGGGCCGGGCGGTGGCGCAGTCGCCTCGCGCAGCGCCCGGCGCATCTGGTGGCGTACGCTCTTGGCGCCGATCGTCGTGCTCCACTTGGTGAGCGGCTCGTACATCGCGAGCTGGTTGATGCGCTGGCGCAGGCCGATCGCGTAGGTCGCCGGGTCGTACTGGTCGGTGATGGCGATCAATGGGGCGCGGTCGAGGGCGGCATAGGCGATGCCGTTGACCATGTTGGAGGCGCCGGGGCCGCGGGTCGAGAGGCACAGGCCGGGCGAGCCGGTGATCTCGCCCCAGGTCGCGGCCATCATCGCGGCCGCGACTTCCTGCTTGAACAGGATGAAGCGCATGTCGCGCTGGCGCGCCGCGTCCATCAGCTCGACCGACTCGCCGCCGGGATGCCCGGTGATGAACGGCGTGCCGACCGCCTTCATCGCGTTTGCAATTACTTCAACCGTTGTCGCCATGTCATCCCTCGCTAAGAGCGTGATGGCCAGCGGCCACCGTTCCTCAGTTTAGCAGGAAAACGCGGCGTTATGCATCGGCGAGTGATCGTTTGCGCTCGAATTGCAGCAACCAGATGAGCGCGAGGATCGAGATGACCACGATGGGGAAAATGATGATATTGAGTGTCGCCCAGCCGAAGTTGTTGAGCACGAGGCCGGACATGAAAGAGGCGAGGCCCACGAAGCTGAACAGTATGAAATCGTGAACGCCCTGCGCCTTATTCATTTCATGCGGCTCGTAGGTGTCCGTGACCATCGCCGTGGCACCGATGAAGGAAAAATTCCAGCCAATGCCAAGCAGTATGAGCGACAACCAGAAGTGCCACAGGTCGATGCCAGCAAGCGCGACGGCGCCGCAGAGTATCAAGATGATCATGCCGGCTGCGACGATCGTTTCCTTGCCGAAACGGGCGATGAGATTGCCGGTGAAGAAGCTCGGCGCGAACATCGCGAGGACATGCCACTGGATGCCGAGCACGGCATGATCGCGAGAGATGCCTTCGGCGACCATGGCGAGCGGTGCGCCGGTCATCACGAACGTCATCAAGGCGAAACCGGAGGTGCCGCACAGCAGGGCGACGAGAAAGCGCGGCTGCATCATGATCACCGACACTGGCCGGGCAACTGGCGGTTGGCGATCGGTATCCGCCTGTGGTGAGTCGCTTGAGTTCAAGCACAGCATCGCGACGATGGCCACAGCATACAGGAGGGAAGCGCTGAAATAGGCACCAGCGTACTGCACGGGCAGCATCAGGTCGCTGGTGTAGATAATCAGTTGTGGACCGATGATCGCCGATGCGACGCCGCCGACGAGAACCCACGAGATCGCCTTGGCCTTGAAGCTCTCCGTGCCGCGATCGGCAGCTGCAAAACGGTATTGTTGTCCAAAGCCACTGGCAATACCGCTCGCCAGTGCGCCGATGCAGAACAGCAGGAAGCTGCCAATGAGCAGCGCGTAGCCGGCAATCAGCGTACCGGCGATGCCGACCAGCAGTCCGCCGATGAAGCCGAACTTGCGGCCAATGTATCGTGTAAGCATCGCGGCCGGGACAGTGCCGAGCGCCATGCCGACACTGAATCCCGTGACCGGCGCAGTCGCAAGCGACTTATCGGCGGCGAGCAGGTAGCTACCGGCGAGACCACCGAGCGCAATGTTGACCGGCGCCGCCGCTCCGTTGAATGCCTGGCAAATGGAATAAACGATGGCGTTGCGGCGGGCGATGCGGTTTTCCACTGTGGCGGCTTCAGTGGCACGCGAATCGCTGATCTCATCGGTTGGCGACATGGGTCGGCTTTCGTTCATTGGGTCTGCGGCGCTTTTCGTTTTTTCCACGGTCGAGGCCGTGGCCGGATGGGGCGCTCAATGCCAGAAGATGCGCAATTCCCGGATCGAAGAGGTTGCGCTGGGAGCAGTCAGATTCGGTGCGCGGCCCGATCGTCTAACTGTTTGCGCTGCGAATGTCCAACAACTTCGCCGGCACCAACCGATGCTTCCGGGTTGCCGCCGGAGGGGTGCGAGACAAAGGGGCGCGGGGCGATAGGGCAGTACTGATCGCCCTCGAACAGGTCAGGGCCAAGTCCGGTGACACCAGGCTGGCGGACGCCTATGAAAACCAACACGCCAAATGGAAATGCGCCTGATACCGATTCGGTGGCACTGTTCGGAAGTTGCAACCTCCACCAGGGAACATGTATCAGAGCCATCGCTCGATTGTTTGATCCGTGGCGCGTAATGCCCACTTGAACAGCGCGCTCAGATGAGTCAGCAAAACCCTAGAAGCAACGGATAAGACGCTTCCAAGCCATCGCTTGACAACATCTTGGCCGCGGCTATCAGGTATCAGGCACAATGCTTCACGGATGCAATGATCAAGTGCAGTCGACATTCTGTAAGGCTGGCCATTGCTCACCCTGTCGTGCGATACGCCTGATCACATAGCTGCGCATTGTTTGTACGCTTGCTCGTCGCCTCGCAGCTAAAACTCTGCACTCATGAAACGGCTGTTGGCTTAGGCGCAATGTCATGCTCGATGCCGGCGCTACTTCCGCTGCCTGGACCCCTTGAACCAGGAGTCTTCCTCCGTGAACTTTGCTGCGCTGTCGCTGAGGGCTGCTTTCAAGCCGTGCTGCGTTCTAATCGCTTTGAACTCTGCAATCTCTTCGGACGCGTCCGGGCTTGTCAGTGCAATTGCTTCAAGCTCCATTGATCGTTCCAACACTTGTCGAATGCCCATAAGCTCGTAGGACATGTTGATTAGCTTCTTGTTGTATTCAACGGTTGCCTTCGGGAGTTTCGAAATGGTGGTTGCGCGTTTCTCAACAACTTCGTCAAGTTGATCTAGAGGTACGACTTCATTCACAAGGTTGAGACGCTTTGCTTCTTCGGCATCGATGAGATTGCCTGTGTAAAGCAACTCACGAGCTTTTGTCATGCCCACAACCCATGGCCAGACGGCAGGTATGTACGGCCCACCGGTTCGGATCTCGGGTGCGCCGAACTTCGCATCTTCAGCGCAAATTCTGAGATCACAGAAGGTGGCGGTGGCCAATCCCCCGGCAACACAAAAACCTTGAATCTGGGCGATGATCGGCCTGGGGTTGTTCCAGAATACGTCCCACCAAGCCGACCCACTGAAGCTCTTGCCCTTAAGAAATATCTCGCGTTGATCGACTGCATTTCTGGTTTGGCCCGTTGATATGTCGAACCCGGCGCTGAACGCTCTTCCGGCGGCCTTGAGTACAATTACCCGGATTGCGTTATCACCCCAGCCGGCGTCCTCAAGGGCCTCGCGAACTTCGAGCTGAATATCATCCGACAACGCATTCAGTTTCTCAGGTCGGTTCAACGTCACATAAGCGATGGGGCCTCTCTTCTCGTAGAGAATATTGTCCATGTGCGTGACTTCCGGTTCAGATGGATGTTGGGTTCTCGTCGAAGGTCAATTCCTGATAGCACGAGAATGAGCGAACGGCGCTCCAATTGGTTCTCAAATCACTGGCCAGCGTTGCGACCGAGCAGGTTGGATCATTCATCATACGGCAGCAATCACCTTACACTTCGACATCCCCGATGAGCAGTCGATGAGCGATTGTTCGACGCATGATTTCATTTGTGCCGTCTGCAACATTGGCGGCCCTTACATGTCGCCATGCTTCTGTCAGCCCCATCTCGTTTGTGAAGCCCATGGCGCCGAATGTCTGCATGGCTTGGTCAATTGTCTTCACACTTTTCTCGACCGAAAAGGTCTTGCACATTGAAAGTTCCTTGATCGCTTTCTCGCCTTTATCCAACAAGATCCCGCAGTTAAGACCCATCAAATGAGCGCCATGCAGGTCTGTTGCGCACTTGGCGAGCGGAAACGTGACCCCTTGATACTCGGCCAGGGGGCGACCGAAAGATTGGCGCGTTTTGATATGTTCAAGTGCCAGCTCCAGCGCCCAGCGTCCGGTGCCGACCGCACGTGCCGAATTATACAGGCGGCCAATGGAGACGCCGTAGATGGCTGTTGAAAATCCCTGGTGGAGTTGGCCGACCAACTGCCAGTCTTCTACTGCCATGTCCTCGAATACGATCTCGGCTTCGTCGCCTCCGATGCTGCCAAACATTCGAATAACGCGTTCTACATGGAAACCTGGTGTGTCAGTTGGAACGATGAATGCGGAAATGCCGCCGTTTCTAGCACCGGCACGCTCGGCATCTGTGACTGCGAAAATCAATGTATAATCGGCGATTGGACCCATTGTGTTCCAAATCTTGCGACCGCTCACCCGCCAACCGGCGCCTTCAGCAGTGGCCCGCGTCGCGAGGGCGGCGGCGTCCGAACCCGCGCCAGGTTCGGATAGTCCGAACGACATGCAGGTTTCGCCTCGCATCATTGGCGCGAGAACGCGCTCCTTCGCTGCAGGAGTGAGATGCTCAAGAATGCGAGACGGTCCCATAGCCCAATGGCTGACGACGTACATCATCAGCCAATGGTGGGGACCATAGGTCCGATAGAGCGCCTCCCATGCCACATAATAGGCAAGCATACCCAAGCCCCCACCTCCGAGGCGTTCAGGAACGCACATATTGAAGAAGCCCGCTTCGGCCGATGCCATCCTCACTTCTCGTATGAGCGCCACGGCGCGATCACACAACCTCCCATCTTCTGTGTAGAGCTGCCGGTGATCTTCAAACAATTCGCGATTTTCACTGTGGCGAGGCAAAACCTCTTTCTCAGCAAATGCCAGTACGCCATCACGAACGTCCAAGATCTCGTCTGGAAGTTCGAAACCAATTGCTGTCACGGCTGTGCCTCCAGGCTACGTTGGCCTCTTGCTTGGATTGCTGTGTTGTCCGTCAGTTCGAGAGCATAGGCAGCGATATGCGACTGGCAAGTCAAGCCTTGCACTTAGCGAGATCTCGGCGCCTTTACACTCAAGGTGGGAGTGGCTCTGCTGTCGCTTGGACGGGTAATCACGGAATATGACCGATTTGATCAGAAAGGAGGATGCCGCGCTACGCGTTCGACAAGCTTTACCAAACGGTATTTGGGCCGGTCGAAGCCAACCTATCAGCGGGTCCAAAACGTTCGCTTGTCGACTATCTCAGCCCGGACAGTGCCGGTTCGATCAAGGCAGCGGCAGTCAATTAAACCCTCTCAGAGCGAGCCTCCTCCCGCGCGCGTGCCTGCAGCCATCCGGTTCTGCCCTCCCTCCCGGATTGTCGGAGGCCTTTGCAAACATCTTAGTCAGCAGGACGAAGACAAATGGCCCGCCCTCCACTTACCCCATTGACGGAAGAGACCGCCAAGCAGAAGGTCCGCGCCGCTGTGGACGGCTGGAATTTCCGAGACCTAGCACAAGTTGCCTTGGCCTATACCCCTGACAGTCAATGGCAGAACCGGTCTGAGTTTCTCCGGGGACGCGCAGACATCGAAGTCTTTCTCACGCGCAAATGGGAGCTTGAACACGACTATCGCCTCATCAAGGAACTCTGGACTGTTTCCGGCGATCGCATTGTCGTGCGCTTTGCCGACGAATGGCAAGATGAAAGTGGCCTGATGTAGCGGCGAATTGCCAGCATCAACGATCTCGCCATCGATAAAGCCGACCGAAAGCTCCGCTGGCCGCACGGTCCACGGCCGACGAAATATCCGGGCCTGTCTGAGCTGGGCCTATGACCTAAGGCACAATGAATTCGCCTCGGCTGGTTTTTGTCGCCTGAAGCTCGCAGGTGTCCCGACAAATCCAATCCCGTACGCGCTTCATCTCAACGCTGGTTGAGATGGTCCCCAGCGAGTTCGCCCCAATTCGGAAGCGCGATAGTTGAGCCTTGGACTGAAGATCGGCCTCCGAAGCCGCCGCGATACGACGGTGCTGCCCGCTGCCGACCGAGGCAAGCGGGTCTCACCCCAACCGCTCAACAAGCGAAGAAGGAGAACTGATAATGAAAAACCTCAAGGATCTGATCGCTGCAGCTACGGTTATCACCGCATTTGCGATCGCCCCCAACGTGTTCGCAGCGAACGAGTACAACATATCAAAGGGAACGACCATCGACGGCACGGCGTCGGCTTTCGGGCTAACGATCTCCTCGCAATCAGTTCAGGACTAGGTGTCGTGCCAGGGCAAGTCAAATACACCCACGTGCACGACGGCGTCGCGTATTACTTTGCACCCAATGCGGCGAAGAAGAAATTTGCTGCGGCACCTGACAAGCACATCCCCAATTGCGGCGGCTACTGCGCATTTGGAGTCGCTGTTGGCAAGAAGCTCGGTGGTAGCCCTCGCTTTGCAGACATTGTCGATGGCAAGCTCTACCTGTTCCTCAGTGCGGCGGTTCTCAAAAAGCATGAGCAAGATAAGGCCGGAGTGCTTGCCAAGGTCGCTGCAAATTGGCCTGCAATGCATCACGTCTCAGTTTCAGAAGTGAACGGGGGCCGGAGCTGACCCGCTCGCAATGCGCGATGGCAATTCCGCAAGAAGTTGTCGATAATGATCGAAATCGCATCATTGCTGTTGAATGGCAAGCGAGTAGCTAAGCACTCGCCGGCCTCTGCTCGTGGTTCGAGGAGGTTTCTCGACCACCAACTTCAAAGCCTGTCAGGCTCTTCTAGGTGGGAGCCGCCAAGACGGTGCTGCCGCACCTGATCAAAGCGGGTACGCGTCGAAATGAGAGCATCTGCAGTCGGTACGGTACGACCGTTTGGCCTCGATAGCCGATGTTTGGTCCACTCCAAAACCGTTGCCTCAGCATCCATGGCCGGTATCTGAAATTGGGACTTCTCAGTTGACGTCTTTGGTGCCCAACTGCTTTGTTATTGGCGTGCGATACCGGCTGTGCCGCCGCGCAACACGTACTTCTGGACCTTACCTGTCGCCGTCTTCGGCAATTCCTCGACAAAGCTCACCCATTGTGGCGTCTTGAAGTGGGCTAAGTTGTCTCGCACGTGCAGCTTGAGCGCTTCTTCAGTAGCTACGGCACCAGGTTTCAGAATTACAAAGGCGTGTGGGGATTCTCCCCACTTTTCATGCGGCATACCGACGACGGCGGCTTCCTGAACAGCTGGATGATGAAGCAGGCAGCCTTCAACCTCGACCGACGAGATATTCTCTCCGCCACTGATAATGACATCCTTGAAGCGATCCTGAATTTCCGTGAAACCGTCGGGGTGGACAACCGCAGCATCACCGGAATGGAACCAGCCATTCTTGATTGCGGCATCCGTGGCCTCCGGATCATTGTAGTAGCCTTTCATTACCACATTGCCGCGGACCGTGATTTCGCCCAGGGTCTCCCCGTCATGCGGGACTTCATTGCCATCTTCGTCCACGACCCGCAGCTCTCCGGAACTGACAAGCTCTACTCCCTGTCGTGCTTTGATCTTGGCGAGTTCATCGACTGGCAAGTCCTGATGTTCCGGCCGAGCTTCGCAGACGGTGATGAGGGGTGCGGTCTCCGTCAATCCGTATACATGGGTAAGCTCCCATCCGAGATCACGCTCGACCTGTTCGATGGTGGCTGGTGCGGGTGGCGCCCCGGCAGTGAACAGGCGCACGCCACGTGGTGCCCCTTCACGCAATTCTTTCGGCGCATTGGCGATCCCGATCAGTACTGTCGGCGCCGCGCAGAACATCGTGATGTTCTCGTTCTTGATGAGCTCAAAAATAAGTGGCGGTTCTACGCGTCGCAGGCATACATGCGTCATGCCGCGCGCTGTGTTGATCCATGTGAAGGTCCAGCCGTTTGCGTGAAACATCGGCAATGTCCAGAGATACCGATCGGCCGGCGTCAAATGATGATGCACGAGGGTGCCCATGACATTCATATAAGCGTTTCGGTGCGTGATCATCACGCCTTTGGGACGCGCGGTCGTGCCGCTGGTATAGTTGATCGTAAGGAGATCATTCTCGTTGATCTCGACTTCGGCAAAGTCAGGCGCATGTCCCGCCAGGGTCTTCTCGTAATCGATCCAGTCCTCACCCGAGCCTTCCAATGCCACGAACTGCCCGACGTCCGGCAGTTGGTCTCGAATGCTGTCGATGGCTTCGATATAATCCGAATGCACACAGACGACCTTTGCCCCGCAATGGTTCACAATGTACGCGAAATCTTCTGGCAGTAGACGATAATTGACAGGAACCAGCACCGCGCCGATCTGCGGCACTGCGTAGTACGCCTCCAGATGAGAATGCGTATTTGGTGCGATATAAACGACCCGGTCTCCGTGTCCGACACCAAGACTCTGCAGCGCCGACGACCAGCGGTCACAACGATCGAGAAACTCACCGTAAGTGAACCGAATATCGCCATCCACAACGGCTTCACGTTCGGCATAGAGGCGGCGTGCGCGCTGGGCGAATTCCATCGGAGTCAAAGCTGTTTCCATAGAGCAAATTCACCTTAACAGTTTAGTGGCTACAATAATCAACCGGCCTCTAGCAAGATCTGCATGATCGCAAATTGAGAGGATGTTAGCCAGATAGACATCCTTCGTCATCAGCTTCGGTGAGATGGAGTCCTGCAGTAGCGTTCGCGCGGCCTTCGATTTACATCCTTTCACAGTCCATGGAATGGTTGCAACGGTAACCTAGCGCGTCGGTGAAGCTGGCAACAACGGCGAGATATCTGCACGAATGGGCCGGCTTATATGTGCCGCAAATTGCTGAACTCACCGTCGATCCGCCACCGCAGGGTCCTATACGGACCATCGTCACGTTTGCAATGCGCTGGACACCGGACACTAGGCGTTTGACGGCAAGGGGCCAATTGCGGTCGAGAATGATAGTTTTCGAGAATATGCAGTGTCATTCATCTAAACTGCAGAACTGAGATTGCTTCCTGTGCACAGAACGGGGCACCGGCTAAGTTGGCTGGCCGCATCCGGTGGCTTGCAAGGCTACTGGAAGGCCTGCATTGTCCGCGTCATTGGGTGGAACGCTCGCTCGTTGCGGTTCGTGATGTCAGCCTACCTCTTCGTCTCCCGGCTCAACTGCCGGTTCTTCACCGCGCAGTTTTCAATCGGCAGCGCGGTTGTAAGCCAGCGGTTCTTTTCGATTGTGACCACATAGCGCCGGCACCCCTTTGCTGCACCGGGTACGAACCTAACTTCGAACATCGCCAATCCCGCTTTGCGTCGGCGTGGCCATTTAAATGTCGCGTCGTCCGCAGTCTTTTCCAGTGCT